>NZ_JBJGYR010000003.1:0-286472 GCF_054050095.1 Geodermatophilus sp. SYSU D01105 | reverse complement strand
AGGCCGACAGCCGCAAGGGCGCCGACCAGGGCAAGGCGCTGCTCAAGGCCCGGCTGGGCAGCTGAACCGGACAGGGGGGGGGGGGGGGGGGGGGGCGGGGGCCCGCCCCCCCCCCGGGGGGCGGCGGCGGGGGGGGCCGCGCCGCCCCCCCCCCCCCCCCCCCTCCGCTCACTCCAGGACGACGTCGTCGCCGCGGCGCAGCGCCTTCCGCACGCGCAGCCGCAGCACCCGGCTGTAGGCCCGGACGACCTGCGTGTAGCCCGGTGTGGGGCCGTGGTAGCCGAGGAACCCGCGCGGGCCGGCCACCATCTCCCCGGTCCGGACGTCGTAGCGGCTCTGGTGCCAGGGGCAGACCAGGCACCCGTCGGCGTCCACGGACCCCTTCGACAGGTCGGCGAGCTGGTGCCGGCAGCGGCGGGAGACGGCGAAGTACTCCTCGCCGCTGTTGCCCACGGCCCAGTCGCCGACGCGGCGCACGGTCCGGGGCGGCAGGTCGGCGGCGGGGATGCGGTCGGGCTCGCTCACGGGGTCCTCCACGGTCTCGGGTGGGGGGCTGGTACCCCGCGCGCCGTCCCCGGACCCCTGCGCCGCCGATAGGGTCGCGGAGCTCGCCATCGTCGTCCCCAGGAGGTGCCCGTGCGGCGGCTCGTCGTCGTCCTGGGGGTGCTGACGCTGCTGCTGCTCGCCGGCGGGCCCGCCCTCGCCGTCCCGCCGTTCCGGCTCGCCCAGCCGGTCGTCGACCAGGTCGGCGCGCTGGCCGGGGAGAAGTCGCGGGTCGAGGAGGCGCTCGACCGGCTGCGCGCCGAGGACGGCACCCAGCTGTGGGTCGCGGTCGTCGACTCCTTCGACGGCGCGTCCGGTCAGTCGTGGGCCGACGACGCCGCGACGGCCTCGCAGCTGGGGAGCTCCGACGTGCTCTTCGCCCTCGCCGTCGAGGACCGCGCGTACGGCCTCTCGGTGGACGAGGGCTTCCGGCTGTCCGGCGACGAGCTGGACCGGCTGCTGGTCGGCGACGTCGAGCCCGAGCTCTCCGACGGGGACTGGGCCGGCGCGGTGGTGGCGCTGGCCGACGGCCTGGGCGGCGGCTCCGGAGGAGGCCTGTCGACGGGGCTGCTCGTCGCCGGCGGGGTGGTCGTCGTGGGCGGCGGGGCGCTGCTGGTGGCCCGCTCCCGCCGTCAGCGGCGGACGGCGGCACCGGCCCCCGGCCCGGCGGACCCGCACGCCGGCGTGCCCACCGAGCAGCTGCAGTTCCGGGCCAGCAGCGCGCTGCTGGAGCTCGACGAGCAGGTGCAGGCCTCGCAGCTCGACCTCGACTTCGCCCGCAGCCAGTACGGCCCCGAGGCGGTGGCCGGCTTCGACGAGGCCCTGGCGCAGTCCCGGGCGGAGCTGGCGCGCGCCTTCGCGCTGCGCCAGCAGCTCGACGACGAGGTCCCCGAGGACGAGCCGGCGAAGCGGCGCGTGCTGGCGGAGATCCTGACGCTGGTCGAGGCGGCCGACGCCCGGCTGGACGCCCAGTCCGAGGCCTTCGCCCGGTTGCGCGACCTCGAGCGCACCGCGCCGCAGGTCCTCGACGCGCTCGAGCCGCGGATCGCCGAGCTGCGCGGCCGGCTGCCGGGGGAGGAGCAGCGGCTGCGGGACCTGCAGCAGCGGTACGCCGCGACCGCGCTCGCCCCCGTGGCGGACAACGTGCCCCAGGCGCAGGCCCGGCTGGCGGCCGCCGCCGCCGAGGTCGCCGAGGCCCGCGCGGACCTGGCCGCCGGGCAGCCGGGTGCCGCGGTGAGCGACGTCCGCGCCGCCGAGGACGCCGTCGCGCAGGCCCGCACCCTGCTCGACGCGATCGGCCGGCTGGCCGCCGACCTCGACGCCGCTGCCGGACGGGTGGCGGCGGCCCGCACCGAGACCGAGGCGGACCTCGCCGAGGCCCGGGCCCTGGTCGGGGCCGGGGACCGCACCGGCCTGCAGCCGCAGGTCGCCCGCGCGGAGGCAGCGCTCGCCGCGGCAGGGACGGCCCTCGCGCCGCCGGACGGCCGGCCCGACCCGCTGGCGGCGCTGCGCCGGCTCGAGGAGGCCGACGTCGCCCTGGAGGAGGCGCTGCGGGCGGCGCGGGACGCGCAGGCGCAGGCCCGGCGGGCCGCGGCCGCCCTCGACCAGGCCCTGCTCGCGGCGCGCTCGGGCATCACCGCGGCCGGGGACTTCATCAGCACCCGCCGCGGCGCGGTGGGCCCGGAGGCGCGCACCCGGCTGGCCGAGGCGCAGCGGCACCTCGACGCCGCCGTCGCCTCGGGGCAGAGCGACCCGGTCGCCGCGCTCCGCGAGGCGCAGCAGGCGGGGGCGCTGGCCCAGCAGGCGCTCACCGCAGCGCAGGGCGACGTCTCCGCGTGGGGGTCCGGAGGCGGCGGTCTCGGCGGGTACGCACCCGGCGGCTTCGCGGGCGGACGGGCCGGCGGCGGCGTGGACCTGGGCAGCCTCGTGCTCGGCGGCATCCTCTTCGGCGGGGGCGGCGGGTCCCGCGGGGGCGGGTCGTTCGGCGGCTACCGCAGCAGCGGCTTCGGCGGCGGCGGACGCCGCTCCGGGGGCGGGACGCGCCGGTCCAGCGGTGGCGGACGGCGGTCCGGTGGCGGCCGGCGCGGGGGCGGCGGGCGCTTCTGACCCGGGTGCTCCCCGCGGCGCCGGTCGGCCGGGAACTGTGGATGACCGCCGTCCGTGCCTACAGTCCGGACGTCCTGACGGACGCCCCAGTACACCGGAGGTCCACGTGCGCCGCCTGACGATCGTCATGGCTCTCCTCACCGCGCTGCTGCTGGCCGGGTCACCGGCGCTGGCCGCGCCGCCGTCCGGGCTCGCCCAGCAGGTCAGCGACTCCGCGGGGGTCCTCGGCGGGGACGCCGACGCCGTCCGCAGCGCGGTGGAGGACCTCGAGCGGGAGACCGGCACCCGGCTGTTCGCGGTGTTCGTGGACAGCTTCGACGGGGTGGACCGGTCGACGTGGGCCCGGGAGACCGCGCAGCGGTCCGGCCTCGGCGCCGACGACGTGCTGCTGGCCGTGGCCGTCGACGACCGCCTCTACGGAGTGCACGCCGGCGACTCCATCGACGCCTCGGAGCTGCAGGCGGTCGTGGACGACGAGGTGCGCCCGCGGCTGTCCCAGGGCGACTGGGCCGGTGCGGTGACCGCGCTCGCCGACGGGTTGGCCGGCGGGGGCGCGGCCGGCACGTCGTCGGGCTCCTCGGGCGGCTCCGGCGGTTCGGGTGCGGTCACGCTGGCCGTCGTCCTCGGCCTGCTGCTCCTGGGCGGCGGGCTCTACCTCTTCTCGCGGCGCGGACGGCGGGCCGGGCGGCGGGCGCTGGCGGCGGCGCCGGAGCCGGTGCGGCTGCAGCAGCGCGACCCGCACGCCGGGGTGCCCACCGAGCAGCTCAACTACCGGGGGAGCACCGCGCTGCTGGAGCTCGACGAGCAGGTGCGCAGCGCGCAGGTCGACCTCGACTACGCCCGCTCGCACTTCGGCGAGGAGGCGGTGCCGGGGCTGGTCGAGGCCCTGGACCGGTCGCGGGCCGAGCTCGCCCGGGCGTTCACCATCCGGCAGGAGCTCGACGACGAGATCCCCGAGGACGAGCCGACCCAGCGCCGCATGCTGACCGAGCTGCTCTCCCTCACCGACGCCGCCCGGCAGCGGCTGCGCGACCAGGCCGCGGCTCTCGACGAGCTGCGCGAGCGCGAGCGCACCGCCGGCCCGGCCGCCGAGGAGCTCACGCGGCGCATCGAGCAGCTGCAGCAGCGGCTGCCCGACGAGGAGCGACGGCTGGCCGACCTGCAGGGGCGCTACGCCGCGTCGGCCGTGGCGCCGGTCGCCGAGAACGTCGCCGAGGCCGGCGTGCGGCTGGCCGCGGCGACCCGGGAGGTGGAGCTGGCCCGCCAGGACCAGGCCGAGGGGCAGGCGGGGCGCTCGGTGGGACGGCTGCGCGGCGCGGAGAACGCCGTCGGGCAGAGCGCCACGCTGCTCGACGCCATCGCCCGGCTGGGCGGCGACCTCGCCGCGGCCGAGCAGCGCGTGCCGGCGGCGCGGGCCGACATCGAGGAGGACCTCGCCGAGGCCCGCGCGCTGCTGGCGGCCGGCGGCTCCGGCGACCTGCGCCCGCAGGTCGCCCGCGCCGAGGCGGCGCTGTCCGCCGCCGAGGAGGCGCTCTCCCGGCGGGACGGCGCGCTGCCCGACCCGCTGGCCGCGCTGCGCCGGCTGGAGGAGGCCGACATCGCCCTCGAGCAGGCCCTGCAGACCGCGCGCGACGACCGGACCCGTGCCCGCCGCGCCGCCGAGGCACTGGAGCAGACGCTGCTGACCGCCCGCTCGGCGGTGGCCGCGGCCGGGGACTTCATCGGCACCCGCCGGGGCGCGGTGGGGCCGACGGCGCGCACCCGGCTCGCGGAGGCCGAGCGGTACCTGGCCTCCGCGGAGCGCCAGGGCGGCTCGGACCCCGCGTCGGCGCTGCGGTCGGCGCAGACCGCCGACCGGCTCGCCCAGCACGCCCTGGCCGAGGCCGAGGCCGACGTCCAGCGGTGGTCCCAGCAGACCGGCTATGCCGGCTACGGGGGCTACGGCAACACCTGGGGCGGCGGCTACGGCGGGGGCTGGGGAGGCGGCGGCTACCGGCGCGGCGGGGGGATCAGCCCGCTCGGGGCGGGGCTGGGCGGCCTGCTGCTCGGCGGCCTGATCTTCGGTGACCACGACGGTGGCGACGTCGGCGGCGGGGACTGGGCCGCCGGGGACTTCGGCGGCAGCGACTTCGGCGGGGACTTCGGCGGCGGGGAGTTCTGACCCGACCGCTCGCCGGGGCCTGGGAACTGTCGGACCCGGGTGGAACTGTGTCCTCCCCCACGGACGAGGAGGACACATGCCCACTCGGAACACCCCCTGGCCGCCCGGTACGCCCTGCTGGGTGGACTACGGCGCCTCGGACATGGACGCCGCCAAGGACTTCTACGGTCGCCTGCTCGGCTGGGAGTTCGAGGGCGGCGACCCGGAGTACGGCGGCTACCTGAACGCGACACGGAACGGGGAGCCGGCGGCGGGCATGGGCCCGCTGATGAACCCCGGCGACTCGCCCGGCTGGACGACGTACTTCGCCACCGACGACTCCGCGGCCACGGTCGCCCGCATCCGCGAGGCCGGCGGCACCGTGGTCGTCGAGCCGATGGAGGTCGGGCCGATGGGCACGATGACCATCGCGGTCGACCCGCAGGGCAACGGCTTCGGGCTGTGGCAGTCCGGAACGCACACCGGCTACCGCATCTACAACGAGCCCGGGTCCCTGGTGTGGAACGAGGCGGCGGTCGACGACCCGGCGGCGGCGCGGGAGTTCTACGGGAAGGTCTTCGGCTTCACCTTCGACCCGGTCCCCATGGACGACGAGATGGACTACACGACCTTCGCCACCGGCGGGAACCCGCTGGGCGGGCTGGGCGGTTCCCAGCCGGGCTCACCGAAGGGCTGGACGGTGTGCTTCTCCGTCGCCTCCACCGACGAGGCCGTCGCCACCGTCGAGGCCGCCGGCGGCAAGGTGGTCATGGCGCCCACGGACACCGAGTTCGGCCGCTTCGCCGTGGTCGAGGACTCCTGGGGTGCGCCCTTCTCGGTGATGCAGGCCCCGGCCGAGAGCTGAACGAGACCACCGGGCGGCGCGTCGGGGGCGCGCCGCCCGGTGGTCAGCCCGCTGCGGCTCCCGCCGCGAGCACGCGAGTGACGGCCGGCAGGGCGGCCCGCTGCGGCCCCCGTCGCGAACCCGTGAGCGATGGGGACAGCGGCATCCTGCCTCAGCCGCGCAGCTGACCGTAGGTGTGCTCGGGCCGGAACCGGACGACCAGCCGGCGGTCGCTGACCATGGCCGCGCGGTACTCGTCCCAGTCCTCGTGCTCGCCGGAGATGCCGCGGTAGTAGGCGACCAGCTCCTCGACCGTGGCGTCGTGCGGATCGGCGGCGACCGGGGTGAGCTCCGCGGTCCCCTCCACGGCGGCCCAGCTCCAGAAGTCCTGCGAGGAGACGTGCAGCGTGACCCGCGGGTCGGCCCGCAGGTTGCGGGTCTTGGCCCGGTCGTCGGTGACCGACACCCGGAACAGCCGCGCCTCGGGGTCGTAGGCGTAGCCGACGTTGGACAGCTGGGGCCGGCCGTCGCGCCTGATGGTGGCGAGCACGCCCCATCGGTGCTCGGCGACGAAGTCCAACAGGCGGGGGTCCACGGTCGCAGCCATGCCGGCAGCAACGCCGCCCCGGCGCGGGTTGTGCCCGGCACCACGACGGCGCCCTGGTGTGGGATCGCGGCCCGAGGGGGAGTGCAGGGTCATGAGCGACGAGGAGCCGACGGGCAGCGTGCTGGTGACCGGGGCGGGCGGCGTCATCGGCGCGCACGCGGCCGCGGAGTACAGCCGGCGGCCGGGGTGGCGGGTCCGCGGCGTCAGCCGGCGCACCCCACGGAAGGCGACGTGGGAGCACCTGCCGGTCGACCTCGCCGACGCCTCGTCGGCGCGGGCGGGTCTCGACGGTCTGGGAGACGTCACCCACCTGGTCTTCGGCGCCTACGCCGAGCGGCCCACGGCGCGGGAGCTGTCCGAGGTCAACGTCGCGCTGCTGCGCAACACCCTCGACGGGCTGGCGGCCGCCGGTGCCCCGCTCGAGCACGTGACCCTCTACCAGGGCGGCAAGGCCTACGGCGCGCACATGGGGGTTCTTCAACACGCCGGCCAGGGAGCGGGACCCGCGGATCATCCAGCCGAACTTCTACTACGACCAGGAGGACCTGCTCCGCGAGGTCGCCGCCGAGCGGGGCCACCGGCTCACCGTCTTCCGGCCGGAAGGCGTCATCGGCTACGCCGTCGGCAACCCGATGAACCTGCTGATGGTCATCGCCGTCTACGCCGCGATCACCCGTGAGCTCGGCCAGCCGCTGCGGTTCCCTGGCAGCCTGGCCGCCTACGACGCCCTCTACCAGGTGACCGACGCCGAGCTGCTCGCCCGGGCCACGGTGTGGGCCGGCGGCGAGCCGGCCGCCGACGGCGAGGTCTACAACGTCACCAACGGCGACCAGCTGCGCTGGCGGCACGTGTTCCCGGTCGTCGCCCGCCACTTCGGCATGGGGTACGCCGAGCCGCAGCCGGTCCCGCTCGCCGAGGCGATGGCCGACCGGCGGGACGTCTGGGAGCGGCTGGCCGCCCGGCACGACCTGGTGCCCACCCCGTACGAGGACCTCGTCCGGTGGGAGTTCGGCGAGTTCATCTTCCGGTCCGGCTTCGACAACGTCAGCTCGACGATCAAGCTGCGGCGGGCCGGGTTCGCCGACTGCCTGGACACCGAGGACCGCTTCCTCGAGTTGTTCGACCGGCTCGCCGTGGACCGGGTCATCCCGCCGCTGCGGTAGGACTCAGCGTTCCCGACCGCGCGCCTTGAGCGGCACCGGCGGCAGCGGTGGGGCCGCCAGCCGGTCGCCGTCGTACCCGACGACCGCGCCGAACCGCTCGTCCTCGTCGTTCCACCGCTGCGCGTACTCGGCGATCTCCTCGCCAGACCGGCCGACGAAGTTCCACCACATGACGATGCGCTCCTCGAACGGCTCACCGCCGAGCAGCAGCAGCCGGGCCGCCTCGGTCGTCCGCAGCCGGACCGTCCGCCGCCCGGTGCCGAGATAGAGCATCGCCCCGTGCCCCAGGGGCGCGCCCTCCACGTCGACGGACCCGGAGTTGGCCAGCACCGCGTACTCGAAGTCCGGCTCCAGCGGCAGCTCGACGTCCGCCCCGGCGGTGAGGTCCAGGTCGGCGCCGACCAGCGGGGTGTAGGCCGTGCCGGGCGACGTGGCCCCGCCGAGGGACCCCATGAGCACGGTCGCGGTCAGCCCGTCGGAGGTGAAGCCCGGCAGCGTCACCTGGTGGTCGAAGGCCGGCGCGACCTCGCGGTGCGCGTCGGGCAGCGCCACCCACAACTGCGCGCCGTGCAGGAACCTCGGGTGCACCGCGGGGGACTGCTCGGAGTGGGCGATCCCGTGGCCGGCGGTCATCAGGGCCAGCTCGCGCGGCCGGATGAGGGCATCGCTGCCGAGCGAGTCGCGGTGGTGGACCTCGCCCTCGAGCAGCCACGAGACGGTCTGCAGCCCGGTGTGCGGGTGCGGCGCCACCTGCATGCCGGGCGAGGAGGTGATGTCGTCGGGCCCGTAGTGGTCGACGAACGCCCACGCGCCGACCAGCCGCCGGCCGATCGTGGGCAGCAGCCGGCGGACGCGGCTGCTCTCCCCGAGCTGCACCTCCTTGCCGGGCAGCAGGTCCAGCACCGGGCCGGCGGGGGTGCCCTCGAGCCCGCCCAGCTCGCGGGCGGGCGGGCGACGGTCGAGGTTGCTCATGGCACGGGCCTCCGGACTGCGGGTCGGGTCGGTTGCGAGGTCGGCGGGGTCACGAGGGTCCCGGCGCGGTCGGGCAGCGCAGGGCGTCGAGGTCCCAGCCGGCCCGGCGGGCACCGGCGAGGTAGGCGCTCTCCAGGAACTCCAGGACGACGGCCCGCGGGTCGGTCGCGGTCCGCACGTCCTCGTAGGGCAGCAGCGCCAGGTGCGCGCCGCGGCTGTCGATCCACCGCGCCGCGGCCGGCCGCAGCGGCTCCTCGACCAGCCCCGCCGGCTCCGGCGCGGTGTAGGAGTAGAAGGCCGGGTCGGTCACCTGGTCGTCGCCGAACCAGAAGCCGGCGCTGATCACCTCGTGCGAGTAGGCCTCGCGGGTGACCGGGTCGACGCCTGCCGGCTGCTCCACCCGCCGGTCGGAGAACCGGGTGACGGCGATGTCGAAGGTGTGCCAGAAGTGGTGCACCGGACTGGTCTTGGCGTAGCTGCGGCCGGCGAACTCCTCGAGCACCTGCGCGACCTGGCCCAGCACCACCCAGTAGCGGGTCACCCGGTCGCGGTCGTAGGCGGCGTGGTGCTCGTCCTCGGCGAACGGGGTGCGGTCGGCGAGGTCGAAGGGCACCGGGAGCTCGACGGTGGCGGGCAGGCCGAGCCCCGACAGGGTGCCGAGCAGCTGCCGGTAGAACGCCGCCACGCTGAGCCCGGGCAGCGGGAACGACGCCCGGCGTCCGTCGGCGACGGCCACCTCCAGCCGGTGGTCGACCAGGTCCAGGTCGATGGCGAAGACCGGGTCGAAGCCCATCGGCCGCGTGGTGAGGCCCCGGCCGGTGAGGTGGAACGGGATGTGCCACCAGTGGTTGCGCCGCGGGGCGTTGGCCAGCCGCAGCTTGCCGACGATCTGCAGGAACCGGTGCACGGTCTCCTTGGTGTCGGCCCACTCGGCCAGCGGCAGGGGCGGGAAGACGGACACGACGGGGCTCCTCCCTCGCGGTACCCGGTGCGGTCAGCATGCAGCCCGCGGCGGCGGCACGGTAGCCGCCGCCGCGGACGGCGTCCGGGCGGTCGTCACGGGGCGGTCTCGCCCCGCACCCCGGCGTGGGGCACTCGCTGCGCGGGGATCGTGCCGAGCCGCCCGGCCTGGAAGTCGGCGAACGCGTCGACGACCTCCTGGCGGGTGTTCATGACGAAGGGCCCGTACATGGCGATCGGCTCGCGGAGGGGCAGCCCCCCGAGGACGACGACGTCGAGTGCCGGCGTCCGCGACTCCTGGTGCACGGCGCCGTTGAGGGTCACCGTGTCGCCGGGGCCGAGGACGGCGAGCTGGCCGGTGCGCACCGGCGCGCCGTCGATGCCGACCGACCCCGCGCCGGACAGCACGTAGACCAGGGCGTTGAAGTCCGGGCGCCACGGCAGGTCGAGGGTCGCGCCCGGCGCGATCGTCGCGTGCACCATCGCCATGGGCGTGTACGTGGAGCCGGGGCCCCGGTGCCCACCGACGTCCCCGGCGATGACCCGCAGGAGGGCGCCGGCGTCCGGGCTGGCCAGCAGCACCGACTCGTGGGCCCGCAGGTCCTGGTACCGCGGCTCCACCCACTTCTGCGCGCGGGGCAGGTTAACCCACAGCTGCAGGCCGTGGAACAGCCCGCCGCTGACCACCAGGTGCTCCGGCGGGCGCTCGATGTGCAGGACGCCGCCGCCGGCGGTCATCCACTGGGTGTCGCCGTTGCTGATCGTGCCCCCGCCGCCGTGGGAGTCGGCGTGCTCGAAGGTGCCGTCGATGATGTAGGTGACGGTCTCGAACCCGCGGTGCGGGTGCCAGGAGGTGCCCTTCGGCTCACCGGGCGCGTACTCCACCTCGCCCATCTGGTCCATGTGGAGGAACGGGTCCAGGTCGCGCAGGTCGACCCCGGCGAACGCCCGGCGCACCGGGAAGCCCTCGCCCTCGAAGCCCGACGGCGCGGTCGTCACCGAGCGGACCCGGCGGCGCACCGTCCCCGGTGCGGGCAGGGGGACGCGGGGGAGGGTGGTGGTGTCCTCGACGGTCACGGCGGGCATGCCGGCCTCCTTGGTTGAGGGCTCAACTAGTGGCGACTGTAGCGCCGGGCACGGCGGTTGTCTTCCCGCGCCCCGCGGCGTTTGGACGGCGACGGCCGCGGTCAGCCTGCGGGCGTGGACGACGACGCCCGCCGGCCCGGGTGCCCGAAGCGGATGGTCTTCGGCCCGTGCGGCGGCGTCCGGGACGACGAGCGCTGCGAGGTCGCCGAGCACCGCTGCGTGTTCCTCGACGAGCCGGCGCCCCCGTGGGACGCCCCGCGCCCGGATCCGGCGCCGCCCCCGCTCGGCAGTCTGCTCGACTCCGCGCGCAGCCGGCCGGTGGTGCTCACCGACCTCACCGTCCCGCCCTACGACCCGCTGGCGCTGCGCCGCGTGGTCGGCGTGCTCGCGCCGGTCTCCGACGGCCTGCTGGCCGGGGAGCACGCCAACCGCCCCGACCTGCCACCCACGCTGTTCGCGGCGGAGGTGCGCGACGCCGGCGGCCGGCCGTGGACGACACTGGCGTGCCGGGACCGCAACCGCGTGGTGCTCGAGCAGGAACTGGCCGGGCTCGCCGCGGTCGGCGTCGACGCGGTCCTCTGCGTGACCGGCGACGCCCGCGGCCCCGGCGTCCGGCCGGGCGTCACCCAGGTCTTCGACCTCGACGGCCCGCGGCTGGCGGCGCTGGCGGCCGCGGCCGGGCTGCCGGTCGCCGTGCCCGAGTCCCCGGCCGCGCCGCCGGTCTCCGGCCGGCCCGCGCGGGTGGCGGCCAAGGAGCGGGCCGGCGCCCAGGTGTGCGTGCTCAACCACGTCCGCGCCCCGGCCGAGGTGTCGGCGTTCGTCGCCGCCGCCCGGGCCGCCGGCGCGACCCTGCCGTTCGTCGCCGCGGTCGCCGTCTACACCGACGAGCGCTCGGCGCGCGTGCTGCAGCGCTTCCCCGGCCTGCACGTGGACGACGACGCCGTCGAGGCCGTGCTCGCCGCCCCGGACCCGCGCGCGGCCGGCATCGCCGCCGCGGTCGAGGAGGCTCGGGCGCTGCTGGCCGTCCCCGGGGTCGTCGGCGTCAACCTCTCCGGCCTGGCGTCGGCGGCCGGCGAGGACGACGGTGCGCGGGTCAAGGCCGAGGTGGCCGAGCGGATCAGGGAGGCAGTGTGCGAGCTCGCCAGCGCACCGGAGGCGGAGCAGCGTCCGCTCACCGGCCCGGCGAGCGCCAGCGAGGAGGTCCGGTGAGCGAGCTCGAGAGCGCGGCGATGGAGTCGGAGTTCGGCACCGTCGCCGGCTGGACCGAGGAGGCGGTGCGCACCCTCGGAGATGAGTACGCGGTCCCCGCCGGGTGCCGCGGCAGTGGCAGCGAGGGGGCGCTGCGCTGGCTGGCCGACCGGCTCGCGCTGGCCGACGGCAGCCGCGTGCTCGACGACGGCGCCGGGGTGGGCGGGCCCGCGGGCTGGCTGGCCGCCGAGCGGGGGGTGCGGCCGGTCTGCGCCGAGCCGATGGCGGCCGCCGCCGGGGCCGCCGCCCGGCTGTTCGGGCTGCCGTCGGTGGCCGCGGTGGCCCAGGCCCTGCCGTTCCGCGACACCGCCTTCGACGCCGCCTGGTGCCTGGGCGTGCTCTGCACGACGTCGGACAAGGCCGGTGCGCTGGCGGAGCTGCGCCGGGTGCTGCGCCCGGGCGGCCGGTTGGGGCTGCTGGTCTTCGTCGCCGACCGCCCGCTGCCGCCACCGCTGCCGGAGGGCAACGAGTTCCCGGCGGCCGACGAACTGCCCGGACTGCTCGACGCTGCCGGGCTGCGGCTGCTGGAGACCGCGGACGCCGACCTCGGCGACAGCCCGCCGGAGTGGTCCGAGCGCGCCGACGCCGTGGACGCCGAGGTCGCCCGCAGGCACGGGGAGGACCCGCGGTGGCGGGAGGCGCAGGAGCAGTCCCGCCGGGTCGGCCGGCTGCTGTCGGAGGGGGCGCTGCGACCCTGGCTGGGGGTCGCGGAGGCGACCTGACCCGTGCGAGATCTGCACACTGGTCACGATCAGGCCGCGGACGAACGCCACTGTGCAGATCTCGCCGGGTAGCGGCGTGACACGGTCCGCGGGCCACGTCGTCGAAACGCGCAGGGGGACTCCCGCGTCCTCGAGGACGACCTGCGCTCGCCGTCCGGGGTCAGCTACGTCATCACCAACCGGGCGGCGATGAGCCAGGTGCTGCCCGAGCTGTTCGCCGACCACCGGGTCCAGATGGTCGCCGACTACCCGATCCGCCTGCTGGCGGCCCTCGAGGCCGCCGCGCCGCCCACGTGTCCGACCCGACGGTCGTCGTCCTCACCCCGGGCGTCTACAACTCCGCGTACTCCGAGCACGCGCTGCTGGCCCGCCAGATGGGCGTGGAGCTGGTGGAGGGCCGCGACCTGGTCTGCGCGGCAACCAGGTCAGCACGTTCTCCGGGCCGGCCAGCGAGGAGCACACCGTCACCGTCGAGGTCACCCGCCTGGCCTGGAGCAGGCCCCGTCCTCCCACGCGGCGGGCAGGCGCTCGGTGCGCCGGGTCAGCCGCGGTGCCCAGTGCGCGGGAGCGGCGTCCAGCCAGGCGGCGCCGGCGTCGGTGAGCCGGCCGTCGGAGCGCAGCGGCGCCCAGCCGCGCAGCACGCGCAGCGCCTCGGACACGGTGACCAGCACCCGCCCGACGCCGCGCCGGCGCACCTCGGGGGCGACGACGACGGTGTCGACGACGCCGGAGCGGGTCCACCAGCGGACCTCGCCGACCCGATCGCCCGTGCGCACGCCCCGGGCGGCGGCCCGGTGCGGGTCGACCAGCGAGCCCGGGCGGAACTCGGGGCCGGAGAAGGCGAGCAGGGAGACCGAGGGGACCCCGCTGGCGGTGTGGTGGACCTCGGTGAACCACAGCGGCGGGCACCGGTCGGTGAGGGTCTGGGCCGGCTCGACCCGCACGACGGCGCCGTCGTCGACCCGGTAGCGCAGGTCGACCAGCCAGCCGGCCGGCCGCCGTCCCCGGGACTGGAGCGTGGTGAGGTCCACCGGCGTCCCGTCGGGGAAGCGCTCGGAGGCCACCGCGACCAGCGAGTGCTCGACCGACGCCGGCCCCCGCTCGGCCAGCCGCGCCCACCAGACCGACGCCGAGGCGGTCGCCGTGTCGCGGGACGCCCGGCGGACGGCGACGAGTGTCGCCCGGGCCGCCTGCTGCGCACCGCGGACCGGGTGCGCGGTCCCTCCGGCGAGAACAACCGCCGCGGTCATCGTCTACCTCCTGGGAGTGCTGCGGGATCGATCGGCCCGACCCTCGGACGGGCGGCTTGGGCGGCCCTTGCGGGCCACTTGTGGCGCGCTGGCCGGGCACGAGCGAGCCTGTTCCGGGCGGCGTCCCGCGAGCCAGGGGCCGCTGTCCCGGGGCGGTCGGGAACCGCGCCCGGGACGGGCGGATACTGGGGATCCCATGAGCGCACCCGTCAACCTGGTCAACCTCGAGCGGGTGCAGAAGGCGCACGGCACGACCGTGCTGCTCGACGACGTCTCGCTCGGCATCGCCGCCGGCGAGCGGATCGGCGTGGTCGGCCGCAACGGCAGCGGCAAGTCCACGCTGCTCGGCGTCCTGACCGGCCGGGAGGACCCCGACACCGGCCGGGTCACCCGCCGAGCCGACCTCGCCCTCGGCGTCCTCGACCAGTCCGGGACCCTGCCGCCGGGCGCCACGGTGCGCGACGTCGTCCTGCCGGCGGACCTGTTCGCCGCCGAGCACGAGTGGGCCGCCGACCCGGCAGTGCGCAGCGTGCTGACCGGGCTGGAGCTCGACCGGCTGGGCCTGGACTCGCCGGTGGCGCCGATGTCCGGCGGCGAGCGCCGGCGGGTGGCGCTGGCCGCCCAGCTGATCCGGCCCCTGGACCTGCTGGTCCTCGACGAGCCGACCAACCACCTCGACGTCGAGGGTGTGGCGTGGCTGGCCGAATACGTGAAGAACCGGGTCGGCGCGCTGGTCGTCGTCACCCACGACCGGTGGTTCCTCGACGAGGTCTGCACCCGGACCTGGGAGGTCGCCGACGGCAAGGTGCACGCCTACGACGGCGGGTACGCGGCGTACACGCTGGCGCGGGCCGAGCGGGCGCGGATCGCGGCGGTCACCGAGGAGCGGCGGCTCAACCTGGTGCGCAAGGAGCTCGCCTGGCTGCGCCGCGGCCCGCCCGCGCGGACGAGCAAGCCACGCTTCCGGATCGAGGCGGCCCAGGCGCTCATCGAGGACGTGCCGCCGCCGCGCGACTCGATGGCGCTGAAGGGCTTCGCCGCCCGCCGGCTCGGCAAGACCGTCTACGACGTCGAGGACGTCGACTACGCCGTCCCCTCCGACGACGGTCCCCGGCCGCTCTTCACCGACCTGACCTGGCACGTCGGTCCGGGCGACCGGATCGGCGTCGTCGGCGTCAACGGCGCGGGCAAGACCTCGCTGCTGCGGCTGCTGGTCGGGGAGACCGAGCCCGACCGTGGCCGGGTGGTGCGCGGCAAGACGGTCGCGCCGGCCTACCTCTCCCAGCACGTCACCGAGCTCGACGGCCGGCTGCGCGTGCTCGAGGCGGTGCAGGAGGTCGCCCGGATCGCGCGGATCGGCGACCAGGAGATCTCCGCGTCCTCGCTGGCCGAGCGGTTCGGGTTCGCGGCGTCCCGGCAGTGGACGCCGGTGGGCGACCTCTCCGGCGGGGAGCGGCGGCGGCTGCAGCTGCTGCGGCTGCTCATGGGGGAGCCGAACGTGCTGCTGCTCGACGAGCCCACCAACGACCTCGACATCGACACGCTCACCGCGCTCGAGGACCTGCTCGATGGTTTCGCCGGCACCGTGCTCGTGGTCAGCCACGACCGGTACTTCGTCGACCGGGTGTGCGACTCGGTCGTCGCGCTCATGGGCGACGGCTCGCTGGCCGCCCTGCCCGGCGGGGTGGAGGAGTACCTGGCCCGCCGGGCGGCCGGGGAGGCGCAGCTGCCCTCTGCCGGTGGCCGGACGGTGGAGCCCGCACCCGACGTCGACACCGCGCCGGCCCGCTCGGCCGGTGAGGTGCGGGCGGCCCGGAAGGAGGCCGCCCGCCTCGAGCGGCGGCTGGAGAAGCTCACCGCCGAGGAGGAGCGGCTGCACGGCGAGCTCGCCGCCGCCGCCACCGACCACGCGCGGGTGCTGGAGCTCGACGAGCGGCTGCGGGCGGTGCTCGCCGAGAAGGAGCAGGTCGAGACCGACTGGCTGGAGGCCGCGGAGGTCGCCGAGGGCTGACCCCGGGCGGCAGGAGCCCGCCGCGAGGCTGACGCCGGGCGTCGGGAGCCACCGACCCACGGCCGGGTCCTCGTCCGCGCACGCTCGTGCTCTGCGTACCGCTGGCAGGCAGAGCATGAGCGTGCCGGGGACCCACCACGCCGGCGAGGACCCCGTGCTCTGCGTACCGCTGGCAGGCAGAGCACGAGCGTGCCGGGGACCCACGACGCCCGCGAGGACCCCGTGCTCTGCGTACCGCTGGCAGGCAGAGCACGAGGTCCTCCGGGGAGTGGTGGTGCGGGGTCAGGCGGCGGCGTGCTCGGCGCGGCGGCGGGCGATCATCCGCAGGCCGACGACGACCGCCGGGACCGCCCCCACCAGCGCGAAGCCGGCGTACAGCAGCGGGGTGAACGTCAGCGCCGCCGACAGGACCAGGCAGACCACGGCCGGGACCAGCAGCCACCAGCTGATGACACCGGCCCGCGCCAGACCCGCGTAACCGACGAGCGGGCCGAGCAGGCCCAGCAGCGTCACGGTGCCGACGACGCCCACCGCCGCCGAGCCCTGCACCGACTCGAACAGCGCCAGCGCGGTGTCGGCGGGCAGCTCGCGGCCGATGCCCCCGGTCCAGAAGTCGTACAGGACCATGCCGGTCACCGTGACCAGGCCGATCGCCGACAGGAGGGCGCCGACGATCGTCGGCACGCGCCCACGGCGGCCGCGGACCAGCGCGGGGGCCGCCAGCCAGGCCAGGCCCGACGCCATGTTCCCGTAGTGCAGCAGCAGGGCCGACAGTGCCGTCTGCCCCTCGTCGCGGGCCAGCGCGGTGATGTAGTCGGCGTCGGCCATCGAGGCCTGCGGCGGGGAGGTGGCCATGCCGGCCACGTAGAGCAGCGAGCCCGCGACCAGGGCGCCGCCCGCGATGGTGAGCATGAGCGAGCCGGCGCTGCGGTCGGAGGTCTCGGGGGTCGTGGGGGAGGGGGCCGTGCGGACGTCGGTGGTCATCGTTCCTCGTCGGGTCGGGTGCACCGCCTCGGTGCGGTGTCGACGAGAAAGCTAGGAACCCGGCCCTGACCTGCGCGTCCGTCGCGGCGCACCGACCCGCCTCCGCCCTACGGCGGACCCCGACACGACGGCGTTCGGCCGTGCGGGGGATCCCCGGGGCGCCGACGGGCCCCTAGCGTGCTCGGCATGCCCCGCTGGCCGGTCGACCCGCGCACGCGCCGTCTCTTCTGGCCGGCCGTGGGCGCCCTGCTCGGCGCGCTGTCGGTCTTCGAGTGGTTCGTCGAGGGCTTCGACCGCAGCCAGTCCGCGCTGGCCGCGCCGGGCATCCTCGTCGGCGCGCTGCTCGCCGTCTGCCCGCGGTGGCCGGTGGCCACCCCGGTCCTGGGGGCCCTCAGCGTCCTGCTGAACCTCCTGGGCGGCGCGCCCGGCCCGGGCGGCTCCCAGCTGGTCGGCATGGGCCTGCTGGTCGGCCACGCGGTCGCCGTCCTCCCGTCCCGCGTGGCCGCCCGGGTGGCCGGAGCCGCGATCGTCCTGGCGACCGCGTTCGGGTCGGTCTTCGCGCCCAACCCCTGGGAGTCGGTCTTCTACGTGCTGGTGCTCGGTGCCGCCGCGGTCGTGGGCGCGCTGGTCGCGCAGTCCCGGCGGCGCGCCGAGGAGCTGCAGGTCCTCGCTGCCCGGCTGGCCGAGCAGCAGGAGACGGTCGCCGCGGCGGCCACGACCGCCGAGCGCGCCCGCATCGCCCGCGAGGTGCACGACTCGGTCGCCCATGCGGTGAGCGTGATGGTGCTGCAGATGGGCGGGCTGCGGCGGCTGCTGCCCGACCACCCCGAGGCCCAGGAGGTCCTGCGCGGCCTGGAGAAGCTCGGCCGCGACTCGGTCGACGAGATGCGCCGCGTCGTGGGCATCCTGCGCGAGGGGGCGGGTGGGGAGGGTGCTGCCGAACCGGCCCCGCTGCCCTCGCTGTCCCGGCTCGACGCGGTCCTCGACGAGCTGCGCACCGGTGGCATGCCGATCGAGCTCGTGGTCACCGGCGACCCGGTGGAGCTGCCCCAGCTGGTCGACGTCTCGGCCGTCCGGGTGGTGCAGGAGGCGCTGTCCAACGTCGTCCGGCACGCCGGGGCCGCCGCCACCCGGGTGACCGTCGACCACGTGGCCGACCGGGTCACGGTGACCGTGACCGACGACGGCCGGGCGCGGGTGACGACGCCACCGCCGGTCCCGGGCACCGGCGGCCACGGGCAGCTGCACATGCGCGAGCGGGTCTCCGTGGTCGGCGGCCGGCTCGAGGTCGGCCCGGTCCGCGGCGGCGGCTACCGGGTGCGCGCGTCCTTCCCGCTCCCCGCTGCCGAGCGGCCAGCGCCCGCGGAGGTGGGTGCGTGACGATCCGGGTGGTGCTGGTCGACGACCAGGCGATGGTGCGCACCGGGCTGCGCATGGTGCTCGCCGCCGAGCCCGACATCGAGGTGGTCGGCGAGGCGGCCGACGGCGCGGCCGGGGTGCGCGTGGTCACCGACACCCGTCCGGACGTCGTCCTGCTGGACGTGCGCATGCCGGGGATGGACGGGCTGGAGGCCGCCCGCCGGATCGTCGCCGCGGAGCTGCCCACGCGGATCGTCGTGCTCACCACCTTCGACGAGGACGAGTACGTGGCCGCCGCGCTGCGGGCCGGCGTCAGCGGTTTCCTGCTCAAGGTGGCCCCGCCCGAGGACCTCGTCGCCGCCGTCCGGACCGTCGCCGCGGGGCACGGGTTGCTCGACCCGGCCGTGACACTGCGGGTCATCGAGTCCTTCGCGACGGCGCCGGCACCGGACCCGGTGCGGGCCGGGGAGCTGGCCCAGCTGACCGACCGGGAGACCGACGTCCTCGCCCTGGTGGCCGAAGGGCTGTCCAACGCCGAGATCGCCGCGCGGCTGTACCTCGGCGAGGCCACGGTCAAGACCCACGTGAGCCGGGTGCTGCTCAAGCTGGGTCTCCGGGACAGGGTGCAGGCGGTCGCGTTCGCCTACGAGAGCGGCCTGGTCACGCCCGGCCGGTAAGCTGGTCTCACCGCCGGCCGTCGACGACCGACGTCAGTGGTCCCCGAGCCGCCCTCCGACTCCCGGGAGACCCGTGATCGCACTGCTCCTCCTCCATCTGCTGGCTGCGCTGCTGGCGCCCGTCCTCGTGCGGTGGTGGGGGAGGCAGGCCTTCGGCGTCCTCGCCCTCGTGCCGGCAGCCGGCTTCATCTGGACCCTGGTGCAGCTGCGGGCGGTCGTGGCCGGTGACGAGGTCCGCGAGACCGTGCCGTGGATCCCGGCCCTGGACCTCGAGATCGCCCTGCGGCTCGACGCCCTCGCGCTGGCCTTCGCCGCGCTGGTGACCGGGGTGGGAGCGCTGGTCCTGCTCTACTGCGCCCGGTACTTCGGCCCCGACGACGAGGGCACCGGCCGGTTCGCCGGGTGCCTCACCGCCTTCGCGGGCTCCATGCTGGGCCTGGTCCTCGCCGACGACCTGCTGCTGCTCTACGTCTTCTGGGAGCTCACCACCGTCTTCTCGTTCCTGCTGATCGGCGGCTCGGGACGGCGGCTGGCCGCGCGGCGGGCGGCCTCGCAGGCGCTGATCCTGACCACCGCCGGCGGGCTGGCCATGCTGGTGGGGCTGATCCTCGTCGGGCAGGCCAGCGGCTCGTTCCTGCTCTCGGAGGTCGTCGCGGCCCCGGGCAGCGGCCCGGCGATGGTCGCGGGGACGGCGCTGGTGCTCGCCGGTGCCGTCACCAAGTCCGCGATGGTCCCGTTCCACTTCTGGCTGCCCGCGGCCATGGAGGCGCCCACGCCGGTCAGCGCCTACCTGCACGCCGCGGCGATGGTGAAGGCCGGGATCTACCTGGTCGCCCGGCTGGCGCCCGGCTTCGCCGACGTCCCGGGGTGGCGGCCGGTCGTGCTCGGCCTGGGCGTGGCCACGATGCTGGTCGGCGGCTACCGGGCGCTGCGGCAGTCCGACCTCAAGCTGCTGCTGGCCTTCGGCACGGTCAGCCAGCTCGGCTTCCTCATGACGTTGGTGGGCGGGGGCAGCCGCGAGCTGGCCGCCGCCGGCCTGGTCATGACCATGGCGCACGCGCTGTTCAAGTCCACCCTGTTCCTCACCGTCGGCGTGGTCGACCACGCCACCGGGACCCGCGACCTGCGCGAGCTGTCGGGGCTGGGTCGGCGGCTGCCGGTGCTGGCCGGCATCGGCGGGCTGGCCGGGGCGTCGATGGCCGGGCTCCCGCCGCTGCTCGGGTTCGTCGGCAAGGAGGCGGCGTTCACCGCCCTGTGGGACGTCGGCCTGCCCGACCGGATCGCCGCGGTCGTCGTCCTCACCGGCCTGGTCCTCGGCTCGGTCCTCACCGTCGCGTACACGGCCCGCTTCCTGTGGGGCGCCTTCGCCCGGAAGCCGGGTGTCGCGGACACCGAGCCCGCACACCCGCCCGGCCCGCTGTTCCTCGCCGCGCCGGTGGTCCTGGCCCTGACCGGGCTGGTCGCGGGGCCGGCCAGCCCGCTGCTCGAGCCGCTGGTGGCGGGGTACGCCGACACCCTCCCGCTGCTGGGACCGGAGGTCGAGCACCTGGCGCTCTGGCACGGCTGGCAGCCGGCCCTGGCGCTGTCGGCGCTCACGCTGGTCGGTGGCCTCGCGCTGTTCGCCGTGCGCACGAGGGTGCACCGGGTGCAGCGGACCCTGGCCGTGGGGGCGTCGGCCGACGAGGGCTACTGGAACGTCATCCAGGGGCTGGACCGGCTGTCGGTGCTGGTCACCGGCACCACCCAGCGCGGCTCGCTGCCGGCCTACCTGGGCACCATCCTCGTCGCGGTGCTGGCCCTCCCGGGCACGATCCTGCTCACCCGCGCGCCGTGGCCGGGGGAGTGGCGGGCCTGGGACACGCCGGTGCAGGCGATGGTCGGCGTCGTCGTGGTCACCGCCGCGGTGCTCGCGCTGCGCATCCGGCAGCGGCTGTCGGCGGTGCTGGTCGTCGGGGTGACCGGCTACGGGGTCGGCGTCCTCTTCGCCCTGCAGGGCGCCCCGGACCTGGCGCTCACCCAGTTCCTCGTCGAGACGCTCACCCTCGTCGTCTTCGTCCTCGTGCTGCGCACGCTGCCCAAGGACATCACCGAGCGGCACCGCCCGCGGGAGCGCGCCGTCCGCGGGGTGATCGCGGTCGCGGTCGGGGCGTTCATGGCGGTGGTGGGTGCGGTCGCCCTGGCCGCGCGCACCGCGACGCCGGTGTCGGTGGACTACCCGGCACAGGCCTACGACTTCGGCGGCGGCAAGAACGTCGTCAACGTGACCCTCGTCGACATCCGCGCCTGGGACACCCTCGGCGAGATCTCCCTGCTGGTCGTCGCCGCCACCGGCGTGGCCAGCCTGGTCTTCCTGCGCGGCCGCACCGGTGGGGTCGAGCGGCTGGACAGCGGGGAGCTGGCGCGGCGCCGTCCCGCCGGTGGGCGGGCTCCGCGCAACCGCTGGCTGGCGGCGACCGCGGCCCTCGACCCGGCCCGCCGCTCGGTGGTGCTCGAGGTGATCACCCGGATCCTGTTCCACACGATCACGGTGTTCTCGGTCTACCTGCTCTTCTCCGGCCACAACGAGCCCGGCGGGGGCTTCGCCGGCGGGCTGGTCGCGGGCCTGGCCCTCGTGCTGCGCTACCTGGCAGGAGGGCGCTACGAGCTGGGCGAGGCCGCGCCGGTGGCCCCGGGTCTGCTGCTGGGGACCGGCCTGCTCTTCGCCGGGACCACCGGGGTCGCCGGGCTGCTGCTGGGTGCCGAGGTCCTGCAGACGGCGATCCTCGAGACCGACCTGCCGGTGCTCGGTCACGTGAAGCTCGTGACCTCGCTGTTCTTCGACACCGGCGTCTACCTGATCGTCGTCGGGCTGGTCCTCGACGTGCTGCGCAGCCTGGGCGCGGAGCTGGACCGCCAGGAGGACGAGGACGACCCGATCGAGCTCAACCCCGGAGAGGTGGTGGTCCGATGACCCCGACGATCGTGCTGCCGGTGGTGATCGGCGGCCTCTACGCCGCCGGGGTGTACCTGCTGCTCGACCGCAGCCTCACCCGCGTGCTGCTGGGCTTCCTGCTGCTCGGCAACGCCACGAACCTGCTGCTGCTGTCCGCGGGCGGCCCGGCGGGGCTGGCGCCGATCCTGGGCTACTCCGAGGCCGAGGACATGAACGACCCGCTCCCGCAGGCGCTGATCCTCACCGCGATCGTCATCACCTTCGGCGTCGCGGCGTTCGTGCTGGCGATGATCCACCGGTCCTGGCGGCTGGTGCACCAGGAGGTCGTGGGCACCGACGAGGAGGACCGCCGGGTCGCAGCGCGCTCGGGCACCGACGCCGACGAGCTCGACCCCGACGACCTGGCCCCCGAGGACCGCATCGCCGGGCACGCGGACAGCCTGCACGAGGACGCCGACGCGCTGCCCGCCGACGACGTCGACCTGCCGGCGGGGGCGCGGTGATCCGCGTCCTGGCCCCGCTGCCGGTCCTGCTGCCGCTGCTGGGGGCGGCCGTCGCCCTGCTGGTGTCCGGTCACCCGCGGTTCCAGCGGCTGGTCAGCCTCGCCGTCCTCACCACGGTGCTCGCCGTCTCGGTGACCCTGCTGGTCGTCGCGGACGCCGAGGGCGCCACCTCGGTCGCCGTCGGGGGCTGGCCGGTCCCGCTGGGCATCGTGCTCGTCGTCGACCGGCTCTCGGCCCTGATGCTCGTCGTCGCCTCCGCCGTCGCCCTCGGCGTGCTCGTCTTCGCCGTCGGCCAGGGCACCGCCGACGGCGCGGAGGAGACGCCGCTGTCGATCTTCCACCCGACGTTCCTCGTGCTGGTCGCGGGCGTGAGCAACGCCTTCCTCGCCGGCGACCTGTTCAACCTCTACGTCGGGTTCGAGATCCTGCTCATGGCGTCGTACGTGCTGCTGACCCTCGGCGGCACCGCGCCCCGGATCCGCGGCGGCATCACCTACGTCATCGTCAGCCTGACCAGCTCGCTGGTGTTCCTGGCCGCGATCGGGCTGGTCTACGCGGCCACCGGCACCGTCAACATGGCCGATCTCGCGGTACGGCTGGGCGACCTGCCGGAGGGCACCCAGGTGCTGCTGCAGTCGATGCTGCTCATCGCCTTCGGCATCAAGGCCGCGGTGTTCCCGCTGTCGGCCTGGCTCCCCGACAGCTACCCGACCGCCCCCGCACCGGTCACCGCGGTCTTCGCCGGGCTGCTCACCAAGGTCGGCGTCTACGCGATCATCCGCACGCAGACCCTGCTGTTCCCCCAGGGGGCCCTCGACGACCTGCTCATGTGGGCGGCCCTGGCCACCATGCTCATCGGCATCCTCGGCGCGGTCGCCCAGACCGACCTGCGGCGGCTGCTGTCGTTCACCCTGGTCAGCCACATCGGGTACATGGTGTTCGGCATCGCCCTGGGGACGGCGGCCGGCCTGGCCGGCGCGGTGTTCTACGTGGCCCACCACATCGCCATCCAGACGACGCTGTTCCTCGTCGCCGGGCTGGTCGAGCGCCAGGGCGGGACGACGTCGGTGAACCAGCTCGGCGGCCTGGCCCGGCGCTCGCCGCTGCTGGCGGTGCTGTTCTTCGTGCCCGCCATGAACCTCGCCGGGATCCCGCCGCTGTCGGGCTTCGTCGGCAAGCTCGGGCTGCTCGAGGCCGGTGTGGCCGACGGCAGCGCGCTCGCGCTGACCCTCGTCGCCGGCGGGGTGGTCACCAGCCTGCTGACCCTGCTCGCCATCGCCCGGGTGTGGACCCGCGCGTTCTGGCGGCCGCCCACGCAGGCGCCCGCCGACGACACCGCGGCCGCGGCCGCCGCCGACGCCGGTGCCGACCTCGTCCCGACGACCCCCGACGGCGCGCCGGGACCAGCGGCGTCCGACGGCGGCCGGGCGGCGTCCGCCAGCGGGGACGGCCGTCCCCGCACGGCGCTCGAGGACGCGTGGCGGCGGCACACCCGGGTGGCGACGGCGGCCGAGCCCGACATGCCGCCGCCGGCGGCCGCCACCCGGGCCCTGCGGCCGTTGCCGGCCACGATGGTGGCGGCGACCGCGGCCCTGGTCGCGGTCACCGTGTCGCTGACCGGCCTGGCCGGGCCGCTGTACGGGATCGCGCAGCGCGCCGCCGACGACCTGCTCGAGCGCACGCCCTACACCTCGTCGGTCTTCGACCCGGCGACCTCCGGACAGGGGGAGCAGCCGTGACGGTCGAGCCCGCGGTCACCCGGCTGCGGCACCAGATCCCGCTGCTGGTCTGGCTGGTGCTGGTCTGGATCCTGCTGTGGGGCACCTGGTCCTGGGGGAACGTCGTCTCCGGGGTGGTCGTCGCGCTCGTCGTGACGGTGCTGCTGCCGCTGCCGCACGTGGTCGGCGGCACGCGGGTGCGCCCGCTGGCGGCGCTGCGGTTCCTCGCCCGCTTCGTCGTCGACCTGGTGGTGTCCGCCGCGCAGGTCGCCTGGCTGACCGTGCGCCCCGGCGGCGCCGGCATGTCGGCGATCGTGCAGGTGCAGCTGCGCACCGACTCCGACCTGCTCCTGACGATGGTCGCCGAGACGGTGTCCCTCGTGCCGGGGTCGCTGGTCCTCGACCTGGACCGGGAGGAGAGGCTGATCACCGTGCACATCCTCGGCGTGCCCGACCTCGAGGCGGTGGCGCGCGAGAAGGCCAGCGTGCTGGCCACCGAGGACCGGCTGGTCCGGGCGTTCGGCTCGGCGGCCGAGGTCGCCGTCCTCGACGCCGCACCCGACCAGCCCGAACGCCGTCCGGCCGGGAGGAGGACGCCGTGATCGTCGGCTACCTGCTCTACGGCCTGATCGGCGCCGGCGCGGTGCTGACGCTGGTCCGGCTGGCCCGCGGGCCGTCGCTGCTCGACCGCGTGGTGGCCACCGACACCCTGCTGGTGATCATCTCGGCGGGCCTGGCGGTCCACGCCGCGCTGGAGCGGAACGCGAGCGTCGTCCCGGTGCTCGTGGTGGTGTCGCTGCTCGCGTTCGTCGGCACCGTGTCGGTCGCCCGCTACGTGGGCGGGATGCTCGTGCGCGCCAGGACCGACGACGGCCGCGACCTCGGCCTGCCGGTCGCGGCGGAGGAGCGGGAGGCCTCGTCGTGAGCTCGCTCGTCGACGTCGTGGCGATGGCCTGCCTGGTCTCCGGGGCGTTCCTCTGCCTGACGGCGGGGCTGGGCCTGCTGCGCTTCCCCGACGTGCTCTCCCGGATGCACGCCGGCACGAAACCCCAGGTCCTGGGCGTGCTCCTGGTGATGGTCGGCGCGGCGATCCGGCTCTCGGGCTGGTCGGCGACGTGGATGCTGCTCCTGGTCGCGGCCTTCCAGCTGCTCACCGCGCCGGTGAGCGCGCACATGATCAGCCGGGTGGCCTACCGGCGGCGGCACGTGCGCCGCGACCTCCTGCTGGTCGACGAGCTCGGCGCCGCCGGCCACCAGGACCCGGTGTACCGCGGCGACGAGCCCGGCGACGCCCCGCCCGAGTCCGTCCCCGGCCGGTAGGCCGCTCAGCCCAGCTGGCCGAGCCAGAAGGGCAGTCCCTGGTCGTCGCGGCAGTAGGCCGACAGGCCGAAGGACTGCCGCTCGACCTCCCCGGCCTGCCCGCCCGCGGTCCGCACCGCGGCGACGGCGACCTCGATGTCGTCGACCGCGTACATCGGCACCGCCCCGAGGTCGTGGGTCGCGCCGCCGGCGATGCCGACCATCGGGGTCACCGACTGGTCCTCCCAGCCGTCCTCCACCCGCCCCGGGCTCATCGACCAGTCGAGCACCGCCCCGTAGAAGTCGCGGGCGCGGGCGCCGTCGGGGACCCGCAGGGTCAGGTAGACCGTGTCCCCGCAGTGCACCGGGGGGCGGGAGGCGGCCGGGGCGCCGGCGGGGGTCTGCAGCATCCACCTGTGGCCGAACGGGTCCACGACGACACCGGTGCGGCCGTACGGGGCGTCGGCCGGCTCGCGCTCGACCGTGGCCCCGGCCGCGGCGGCCCGCGAGACGGCCGCGTCGGCGTCCGCGACCGCCAGGTGCAGGCTCACGCTGACCCGGCCCTCAGCCGGCCCGGTGAGCCCCAGCTCCGGGTGCTCGTCGGCGAGGTAGAGGGTCGACCCGCCGATGTCGAGCTCGGCGTGGCCGATGCGGTCGTCGTCCATGACGGACGGGTCCCCGACGAGGCGGGCGCCGAGCGCCTCGGCGTACCAGTTCATCGCCGCGCGCGCGTCGCGGACGACGAGGTAGGGGGTGAGCTGCGACATCGGGCTGGCCTCCCGTGGGCTCGGGTGCGGGTGCCACGACGGCACCCGCACCCGACTTCCTACCGCTGTGCCCGGTTCACCGCCGAGACGACCGCGCGCAGCGACGCGGTGACGATGTTCGGGTCGATGCCCACGCCCCACAGCACCCGGTCGCCCACGGCGCACTCGACGTAGGCGGCGGCCTTGGCGTCACCGCCGGCGCTCATGGCGTGCTCGGCGTAGTCCAGCACCCGGACGTCGACGTCCAGGCCCTTCAGCGCGTCGACGAAGGCCGCGATCGGCCCGTTGCCCCGGCCCTCGACGGTGACCGGGACGCCGTTGTCGACCAGCTCCACCGACATCTCGTCCACCTGGGCGCCGTGCGCCTGGTGCCGGTGGCCGGCCAGCGAGAAGCGGCCCCACGGGGCGTCGGGGTCGGGCAGGTACTCGCTGGAGAACGCCGTCCACATCTGCTGGGCGGTGACCTCGCCGCCCTCGTCGTCGGTGTGCCGCTGGACGACCGCGCTGAACTCGATCTGCAGCCGCCGGGGCAGGTCCAGGTGGTTCTCGGTCTTCATGATGTAGGCGACGCCGCCCTTGCCGGACTGGCTGTTCACCCGGATCACGGCCTCGTAGCTGCGACCGACGTCCTTGGGGTCGATCGGCAGGTACGGCACGGCCCAGGGCATGTCCTCGACGGGCTTCTCGGCCGCTCGTGCGTCGGCCTCCAGCGCCTTGAACCCCTTGTTGATGGCGTCCTGGTGGGAGCCGGAGAAGGCGGTGTAGACCAGGTCGCCGCCGTAGGGGTGCCGCTCGTGCACGCCGATCTGGTTGCAGTACTCGACCGTGCGGCGGATCTCGTCGATGTCGGAGAAGTCGATCTGCGGGTCGATGCCCTGGCTGAACAGGTTCAGGCCCAGGGTGACCAGGTCGACGTTGCCGGTCCGCTCGCCGTTGCCGAACAGGCAGCCCTCGATGCGGTCGGCGCCGGCGCGGTAGCCCAGCTCGGCGGCGGCTACGGCGGTGCCGCGGTCGTTGTGTGGGTGCAGGCTCAGGACGACGGCGTCGCGCCGGCCCAGGTTGCGGTGCATCCACTCGATCTGGTCGGCGTAGACGGTGGGCTCGGCCATCTCGACCGTCGCCGGCAGGTTGATGATCGTGGGCCGGTCGGGGGTCGGCTCCCAGACGTCGGTGACCGCGTTGCAGACCTCGACGGCGAAGTCCAGCTCGGTGCCGGTGAAGGACTCCGGCGAGTACTCGAAGGAGATGTCGGTCCCGGTCATCTGCTCGGCCAGCTTGCGGACCACCTGCGCTCCGTGGACGGCGATGTCGACGATGCCCGCGCGGTCGGAGCCGAACACCACCCGCCGCTGCAGCGTGGACGTCGAGTTGTACAGGTGGACGATCGCCTGCTTGGCGCCGCGCAGGGACTCGTAGGTCCGCTCGATCAGCTCGTCGCGGGCCTGGGTCAGCACCTGGATCGTGACGTCGTCGGGTACCAGGTCGTCCTCGATGAGCTGGCGGACGAAGTCGAAGTCGGTCTGGCTGGCCGCCGGGAAGCCGACCTCGATCTCCTTGTAGCCCATCCGCACCAGCAGCTCGAACATCCGCCGCTTGCGGTCCGGCGTCATCGGGTCGATCAGCGCCTGGTTGCCGTCCCGGAGGTCGACCGCGCACCAGCGAGGGGCCACGGTGGTGACGGTGTCCGGCCAGGTGCGGTCGGGCAGCACGACCGGGGTGAAGGGCGCGTAGCGGTGGATCGGCATGCCCGAGGGCTGCTGCGGGTGCCGGACGTGCGGGTGGTTCTCGCTCATGTTCCTGCTCACGGGGGTTCGCTCCTCTGGCGCGGGCTGGACTCAGCTCCGGTGGGGCGGTCAGCAGGCGCCGGGGACGCTCTCGGTCACGGCAGGTCTCCGCGGCGAGGGGGCCGACCTAGGAGAGGGCCTCGCCGCGGCGGGTAAGCAGGAGGCTGCCGCGCACGCCCCCACGGTAGCAGCGCGTCAAGCCAGGTCGCAGCCACACGCGCAGTCGGGTGCGTGGACAGGCGTACCGGTGCCGTCGTCGAGCTCGTCGCAGCGGGGCGGACAGGTGCACTCGAAGCAGCCGTCGACGCCGTTCAGCCGGCCGGCGAGGAACCTCCGCTGCCGCTCGGCCTCCCGCTCCCGCCACCGCGCCAGACGTCGGGCCTCGGCGCGCTCCCACGGCGCGTCGCCGGCCCGGGGGAGCTGGTGGTCGTCCGGCGTGCCGGTGCGGTCGCGGCGGGCGTCGCGCCGGCGTCGGTCGCGGTCGAACGTGTACCAGACCCGCCCTCGGCTGTACCGGTGCTCGTCGTGCCACCAGCCCTCGTCGGAGTACCGGGTGTCGAGGTGGGCCGGGTACAGCCGGCCCGCCGTGTCGCGCACGGCGTCGGCGTCCATGCCCGCCACCTCTCGGCCCTCCCCGTCCACCAGCACCAGCCGCAGCCCGGCGACCTCGGCGGCGCGCGCCAACAAGCCGGCCGTCACGCCGCGACGGCCGGCCTCGGCGTGGGAGACCACGGCGGCGGACACCCCGCACGCCTGGGCCAGCTCGCGCTGCGAGAGGTCCGCCCGCCGACGGATGCGCCGCAGCATCCCCGGGAGGTCGAGCTCGGCCACGTCGCGAGCGTGGTGGCGGCGGCGCTCGCCCTGCGAGGTCCGGGGGCATCTGTGGACGTCCGGTGGTCCTGTGGACCGGCCGAGGCGGGCCACGTGCGGCCGGGGCGGGCCACGTGCGGCCGGGGCGGGCCACGTGCGGCCGAGGCGGGCATGTGCACCCCGGGGAGCTCGTGCTCTGCCTGCGATCGGTACGCAGAGCACGAGCTCCCGCGCAGGTCCTCGTGGAGGCTCCGGCTTCGTGCTCTGCCCGCGGTGGGTGTGCAGAGCACGAGCTCCCGCGCAGAGGTGGTCGGGGCGGCTGGGAGGGGGCGGTCGGGGTACCTCTGCCCACCCCGGGTGACCGGCGCCGCGACGGGCGTCGCCGCGGGATCGGCGGCGGGTCAGAAGCGCTTGGCCGCGCGCATCCGCCAGGGGCGGCCGTCGGGGTCGTCGAGCAGCCGGTAGACCGGAGTGGCCCACAGGCGGGTGGGCAGCGAGAGCCGTTCGGTCCGGTGCGGGCGCAGCCGCCCGGGGGGCCGGGGGCCGCGTCGTCCACCGGCGTGCCAGTCCTCCAGCGCGGCCGCCGACGACTCCAGCGCCCTCACGAACGCGTCGGGGTCGAGCAGGTCGGCGTCCTCGCTGCCGTCGGACGCGCGGTCGAGGTGCTCGCGGGCCAGCACCAGGCGCAGGTCGCGGGCGAAGGTGCGGGCGCCGTCGCCGGTGCCGGCCGGGTCGCGCGGCTCCCGGGGGTCGCGCGTGGTGTCGAGGACGGCGGAGGAGAGCTCGCTGTCGTGGGTCCACGACCGGCGGTTGAAGTTGTCACTGCCCACGCTGGCCCACGTGTCGTCGACGACGCAGACCTTGGCGTGCACGTAGACCGGCGTCCCCTCGTGGTTCTCCACGTCGAAGACGTGCACCCGGTTGCGCCCCGCCCGCCGGCACATCTCCAGCGCCTGCCACCGGCCGACGTACTGCGACCGCTGGGCGACCGCGCCGTCCTGGTCGGGCACCCGCGGGACCACCACGACCAGGTGCAGCTGCGGGTTGTCGGCCAGCGCCTCGGCGAACAGGCGGGCGACCTCCCCCGACCACATGTACTGGTCCTCGAGGTAGACCAGCCGGCGGGCCCGCTTGATCGCCTTGGAGTAGCCCCGGGCGATCGAGCGCTCACCCCGAGGGGCGAAGCGGTAGGGCGGGCGGATCGCCGGGTAGGTCCGCAGGTTCTGCACCAGGTGGGGGCCCATCGCAGGCGGCGGCGGCAGCTGCGGCGGCAGCGGGTCGCCCTCCAGGCGGGCGTGGTGGAGCTTGTCGCGCACCCAGGCGATCGGGTGGTCGGTGTCGGCGTTGTTCGGGTCCTCCCACCGCTCGCGGAAGACGGTGTCGAGCACGCCGACCGCCGGCCCGCGCACCATCAGCTGCACGTCGTGCCACGGCGGCCGCGGCCCGTAGGCGGCGGCCATCGGGAGCGGCTGCGGGTCCCCGCGGTGGTCGGCGTCGTCCCGGCGGCCGTGGCACAGGTCGATGCCGCCGATGAAGGCGACGTCGCGGGTCGGGTCCTGGTCGTGCCGGAGGACGACGAACTTCTGGTGGTGGCTGCCGCCTCGGCGCACCCGCTGGTCGAGGATGACCTCGCCGCCGCCGTGCTCGATCTCCGCGTCGAGCGCCCGGTTCTCCTCCTTGCTGAACGACGCGCGGTCCATGTGGGAGCGCCACACCAGCCCGCGCACGGTGACACCGCGGCGGACCGCCTCGGTGAACAGCTGGGCGACGGTCGGGCCGCCGGGACGCAGCTGCTCGTCGGGGTCACCACGCCAGTCGGTGAAGAACAGGTGGTCGCCCTCGTCGAGGGCCTCGACGCACTCGACGAGCCGGTCGAAGTAGGTGGCGCCGTGCACCAGCGGGACGGCCAGGTTGCCCTCGGTGTAGGCCGGGAGGCTCGTGGCCGGGTTCCCGCGCTCCTCGGCCGTCAGCAGCCAGCGCTCCGGATCGTCCACCTGGTGATCACATCGTCCCGTCCTGGGGGACGCAAGCACGGGCCGCGCGGGGCACGTCGGTAGCCTGTGGACCCGTGGCCCTCGTCGTCCAGAAGTACGGCGGCTCCTCCGTCGCCTCCGCCGCGCACATCAAGCGCGTCGCCGAGCGCATCGTGGCGGCCAAGAAGGACGGCAACGACGTCGTCGTCGTGGTCTCCGCCATGGGTGACACGACCGACGAGCTGCTCGACCAGGCAGCCCAGATCACCGACGACCCGCCCGGTCGCGAGCTGGACATGCTGCTCACCGCCGGTGAACGCATCTCCATGGCCCTGCTGGCCATCGCGATCAGCACCCACGGGTACGAGGCGCGGTCGTTCACCGGCTCCCAGGCCGGGGTGATCACCACCTCCAGCCACGGCAAGGCGCGGATCATCGACGTCACGCCCGGCCGGCTGCGCGACGCCCTCGACGAGGGGTCGGTCGTGATCGTCGCCGGGTTCCAGGGCGTCAGCCAGGACACCAAGGACGTCACCACCCTGGGTCGCGGCGGGTCGGACACCACGGCCGTGGCCGTCGCCGCCGCGCTGCAGGCCGACGTCTGCGAGATCTACACCGACGTCGACGGCGTCTTCACCGCCGACCCGCGGATCGTCCCGAACGCCCGGCGGCTGGACACCGTGACGTACGAGGAGATGCTCGAGCTCGCCGCCTCCGGGGCGAAGGTGCTCATGCTCCGCTGCGTCGAGTACGCCCGCCGCTACGGCATCCCGGTGCACGTCCGCAGCTCCTACTCCCAGCTCCCCGGCACGATCGTGACCGGCTCGATGGAGGACCTCACGGTGGAACAGGCCATCATCACCGGCGTCGCGCACGACCGCTCCGAGGGGAAGATCACCGTCTACGGGGTGCCCGACCGCCCGGGTGAGGCGGCGCAGATCTTCCGGGTGCTGGCCGACGCGGAGATCAACATCGACATGATCGTGCAGAACGTGTCGGCCGAGGCCAGCAAGCTCGCCGACATCTCCTTCACCCTCCCCAAGAGCGACGGGCCGGCCGCGCTGGCGGCGCTGGAGAGGGTCAAGCACACCGTCGGCTACACCGACACCCGCTTCGACCAGCACATCGGCAAGGTCTCCCTGGTCGGCGCCGGGATGCGCTCGCACCCCGGCGTCTCGGCGCGGTTCTTCGGTGCGCTCGCCGACGCGGGGGTCAACCTCGAGCTGATCAGCACCTCGGAGATCCGCATCTCCGTGGTGTGCCGCGACACCGACGTCGACCTCGCCGTCCGCGCGGTGCACGACGCCTTCGACCTCGGCACCGAGGAGGCCGAGGCGGTCGTCTACGGAGGGACCGGACGATGAGCCTCTTCAGCAACGACGGACTCCGGGTCGGGATCGTCGGCGCCACCGGCCAGGTCGGTGGCGTGATGCGCCAGATCCTCGCCGAACGGGACTTCCCGATCAGCGAGCTGCGCTTCTTCGCCTCCGCCCGCTCCGCCGGCAGCACCCTGCCGTGGGGGAGCGGCGAGATCACCGTCGAGGACGCCGCGACCGCGGACCCGACCGGGCTGGACGTCGCGCTGTTCTCCGCCGGTGCCTCCACCTCGCGGGTGCAGGCGCCGCGGTTCGCCGAGGCCGGCGTCACCGTGATCGACAACAGCTCCGCGTGGCGGCGCGACCCCGACGTCCCGCTGATCGTCGCCGAGGTCAACCCGCACGCGCTGGGCGAGATGCGCAAGGGCATCATCGCCAACCCGAACTGCACCACCATGGCCGCGATGCCGGTGCTCAAGCCGCTGCACGACGAGGCGCAGCTGGTGCGCATCGTCGCCAGCACCTACCAGGCGGTCTCGGGCAGCGGCCTGGCCGGCGTCGAGGAGCTCGACACCCAGGTCAAGGCGGTCGTCGACAAGGCCGCCGAGCTCACCCACGACGGCGCGGCGGTGACCTTCCCCGAGCCGGTCAAGTACGTGAGGCCGATCGCCTTCAACGTGCTGCCGATGGCCGGGTCCCTGGTGGACGACGGCACGTTCGAGACCGACGAGGAGCAGAAGCTCCGCAACGAGAGCCGCAAGATCCTCGAGATCCCCGAGCTGCGGGTGTCGGGAACCTGCGTCCGCGTGCCGGTCTTCACCGGGCACTCGCTGTCACTGAACGTCGAGTTCGCCCGGCCACTGTCGGTGGAGCGGGCCACCGAGCTCCTGACCGGGGCGCCGGGCGTGGAGCTGACCGCCGTCCCGAACCCGCAGCAGGCCGCCGGGCAGGACCCGAGCTACGTCGGGCGCATCCGGCAGGACCCGGGCGTGGACGACGGTCGGGGGCTGGCGCTGTTCGTGAGCAACGACAACCTGCGCAAGGGTGCGGCGCTCAACACCGTCCAGATCGCCGAGCTGGTCCTGGACTCCCGCTGAACGGAGTGTGGGAGTGCAGGTCTCCTGCACTCCCACACTCCGCTCACGGCTGCACGGTGCGGAGGGCGAAGGACAGCGCCACCTCGACCTGGCGGATGGTCTCCTCGATGACCAGCGAGCCGTGGCCGGCGTCGAACCGGTACACCTCGTGCCGCTTGCCCAGCCGCTCCAGCTCACCCAGGTAGTTCTCGATCTGCCGGATCGGGCAGCGCGGGTCGTTGGCGCCGGCCACCACGAGCACCGGTGCGCGGACCGCGTCCACGTAGGTGATCGGCGAGGAGCGCACGTACACGTCGCGCACCTCGTCCGGTGAGCCGCCGAACAGCGCCCGGTCGTAGGCCCGCAGGCCCTCCATCTCGTCCTCGTAGGCGGCCAGGTAGTCGGCCACCGGCACCTCCGCGATGCCGGCCGCCCAGCGCTCCGGTTGCGTGCCGAGCCCGAGCAGGGTGAGGAACCCGCCCCACGACCCACCCGACAGCAGAGCCCGGGCCGGGTCGACGACGCCCTCCTCGACCAGCGCGTCGTACACGGCGGCGACGTCCTCGAGCTCGGTCAGCCCGGGGCGGCCGGTGAGCGCGTCCCGCCAGGCGCTGCCGTAGCCGGTCGAGCCGCGGTAGTTGACGTGGACGACGGCGTACCCGGCGTCGACGTAGGCCGCGCGGCGCGCCCGGTAGGAGTCGTCGTCGGCCGCCTCCGGGCCGCCGTGCACGAGGAAGGCCGTGGCGTACGGCGCCGGTCCGGGCGGCCGCACCACCAGCGCGTGGATGTCGCCCCCCGGCCCGGGCACCCAGCGGTCCTCCACCGGGTAGGCCGCCGGCGGCTCCTCACCGGGCGCGGCCAGCACGACCGGCCCGTCGGCGCGGCGGATCACCGGCGGCAGCTCGGCGTTGGACCAGGCCAGCTCCACGGTGCCGTCCGGGCGAGCGGTGGCCCCGCGGACGACACCGGTCGGGGTGTCCAGCCGCTCCAGGGTGCCGGTGGCCAGGTCGTAGCGGTACAGCTCGCTGCGGGCGGCGTGGTCGTGCACGACCAGCAGGGCCGAGCCGTCCGGGTACCAGCCGGCGGTCACGTCCCCCGGCAGGTCCAGCACGATCTCGGTCTCGGTGTCGCGGCCGACGTCCCAGACGAGCAGCTCCTCGCGGCCCCGGCGCTCGTGGCCGACCAGCAGCCGCCGGTCGCCGGGCAGCGGGGCGAACTCCAGGGCGTGCAGGCCGCGGCCCTCGCCGTCCCACTTCTCCGCGACGACCGCGGGCGCGTCCTCGGTGGTGGTGTCGGTCCGCAGCACGCGCAGCGCCGGGTAGCGGGGGTCGCCGTGCTCGGAGTGCGAGATGACCAGCAGGTCCTCGTCGTGGGCCAGGGCGTCGACCGAGGCCGGGTCCTCGTGCCGGTAGACCACCCGCGGCGCGCCGCCGACAGGCGCGACCCACAACTCGGAGCCGTCGTCGGTGGACCGGCCCACCGCGACGACGGAGCGGCCGACCTCCAGCCCCGCCGGGTAGGCCGGGCCCACCTCGGGGAGGGCCACGCGGTCGTCGCCGCCGGCGAAGGGCTGCACCATCCAGACGCCGAACTCGTCCCCGTCGGTGTCGGCGAACCACCAGATGGTCTCGCCGTCGGGGCTGATCGTGCCGATGAGGGTGCCGTTGGCCCGGTCGGTGGCCTGCCGGTGGGCGTCGGTCGTCCGGTCCCAGGCGTACTGCTCGACCACGCCGCTCACGTCAGAGGAGTACAGGCAGCGGTGCGGGGCGTCGCGGGCCCAGTCGGGCAGGCTCACCCGCGGCGCGCGGAACCGGGCCTGCCAGCGGGCGGTCACCTCCGGAGGGAGGGCCGCGGCGAAGGGCGTCGGGGTCTCGGGGGTCAGGACGCCGGGCCGGGGGTCGTCGGCCCCGGGGGTGGTGGGAGGGTCGGACGGCGCAGCGGGCTCGGCACTCACCGGTCCATCTTCCCCGGGCGGGACGGCGGTGGGGACGCCGCCTCCGGGAGCCCGGTCCCGGCCGCCGGTTGACGCGGTGGCCATGTGACGCACACCATGGACGCGCACCATCGGACGGCTGTCCGCACAGCGGACACGCCTCGTGTGTCGACAGGAGCGCACATGTCCCAGTCCACCCGGAGGAGCACGTCGGCGGCGGGCGACGCGGCGTCGCACGAGGACGGCCGACTGTCCGCAGCAGCGATCGCCGTCGGGTTCGCCGTCCTCTGCCTCTCGTACATGCTCAACGCGATGGACCGGCAGGTCTTCTACCCCCTGCTGCCGCAGATCCGCGAGGACTTCGGGTTCTCGCTGGACCAGTCCGGGCTCCTCGCGACCGGGTTCACCCTGGGCATCGCGCTGACCGGGGTCCCCGCCGGGTACCTGCTCGACCGGCTCTCGCGGAAGATGATCGTGGTCGTCAGCGTCGTCGTGTACTCGCTGGGGACCCTGGCGATCCCGCTGTCGGTCGGCTTCGGTGACATGGCCGTCTACCGGCTGGTCTCCGGCGTCGGCGAGGGGGTCCAGGCCACGGCCATCTACGCGGTCATCGGTGCGTTCTTCTTCCACCGCCGCGCCGTCGCCGCCGGGTTCATCGGCGTGGCGTTCGGACTCGGCGTCTTCCTGGGGCCGGTGGTCGGCCAGGCCTTCGCCACCGCCTCCGACAGCTGGCGCGCGCCCTTCTACGTGTTCGGCGCCGCCGGCCTGGTCATGGCCGCGGTGCTCGCCGTGGCCGTGCCGCGCGCCATGAGCGAGGCCGTCGCCGGCCGCGCCGGCACCGCCGACCGGACCTCCTACGACCACGTGCCGGCCAGCCCGTACAACCGCGGCACGCTGGGCCTGGGCATCGCCTCGGCCGTCTCCGGTCTGGTCTTCTACGGCTTCCTGGGGCTGTACCCGACCTTCCTGCAGGAGGAGCTCGGGTTCGCGCCGCCCCAGGCCGCCCTCGCCGCGTCCCTGGTCGGGTTCGGGGCCATGACCGCGCTGCCGGTGGGGTGGCTCGCCGACCGGTACGACCAGCGCCTCCTGCTGGCCGTCGGTTTCGTCGGCTCGGCGGTCACCGCCCTGCTGGCCTACCGGTTCGCCGACGGCCCGGCCGCGCAGTACGTGCTGGCCTTCCTCATGGGGACCTTCGCCAGCGGCGTGCTGTTCACCAACTGCACGACGGCCATGCAGCGCGCCGTCCGGCCCGAGCACGTGGGCCGTGGGGCGGGACTGTTCATGCTCACCTACTACGTCGCGGCGGCGTTCTCCGGGCTCCTCTTCGCCCGCCTGGTCGCGGGCCTGGGGTGGGACGGCGCCGGCCTGGTCCAGCTCACCCTGCTGCCCGTCCTCGGCCTCGCGGCGCTGCCGCTGGTCGACCGCCGGCGCATGGTGCTCCCTCCCCGGCTCGCCCGCCGCTGACCGGACGGTGACGACGGCGCCGGGCCCCGCGGGGGTCCGGCGCCGTCGTCACCGTCCGCCCGCCCCGGCGCCCGCACCCGCTCCGGCGCCGACCCCGGGGTGGTCCACGGCGGCGTCCCGGACGTCGCCGATGAGCTGCTCCAGGACGTCCTCGAGGGCGACCACGCCGACCGTCGCACCGTCCCGGTCCACCCGGCCCAGGTGCGCACCCTGGACGCGCATCTCGGAGAGCACGTCGGGCAGCGCCGACCCGGGTGCCAGGGGCACCAGCGGGGTGACGTGCGCGTCGTCGACCGGCCGGTCGCGCGCGGCGGGGTCCAGGCCGAGGACGTCCTTGACGTGCACGTAGCCGAGCAGCGCGCCGTCGTCCCCGCGGACGGGGTAGCGGCTGAACCCGTGCTCGGCGACCACCGCCTCCAGCTGCCGCGGGGTCGCCGACCGCGGCACGGTGACCACCTGCTCCAGCGGCAGCAGCACCGACTCGACGGCGTGCTGCTCGAAGGTGAGCGCCCCGGCGGCCAGTTCGCTGACCTCGCTGCCCAGCAGCCCCTCACGGCGGGACTGGGTCACCATCGACCGGATCTCGGCCTCGTCGAAGCTGGCGGCCACCTCGTCGGTGGGCTGCACGCCGAAGAGCCGGACGAAGGCGTTGGCCACGGTGTTGAAGAACCAGATGACCGGGCGCAGCACCCGGACGAAGGCGGCCAGCGGCGGTCCGAGGGCCAGGGCGGCGCGGTCGGGGCCGGCGATCGTGACGTTCTTGGGCACCATCTCGCCGAGCACCATGTGCAGCACGGTCACGATCGAGAGCGCGATGACCAGGGCGATCGGGTGCAGCAGCCCCTCCGGGACGCCGAGTGCCGCCATCGGCGCCTCGATCAGGTGCGCCACCGCCGGCTCGCCGACCGCACCGAGGCCCAGCGAGCACAGCGTGATGCCCAGCTGCGCGCCGGCCATCATCTGCGACACGTTGCGCATGGCGGCCAGGGTGCGGCGCGCCCGCGGTGAGCCCGCGTCGGCCCGCGGCTCGATCTGGTCGACCCGCGCCGAGACCAGCGCGAACTCCGCGGCCACGAAGAAGGCGTTGCCCAGCAGCAGCGCGATGAGGACCAGCAGGCTGAGGACGTCGCTCACGCCGCGGCCACCTCCTCGGCGGCCGGGACCTCGACCCGCTCGGCGCGCACCCGCGCCACCCGCCGTCCGTCGAGCGACTCCACGGTCAGCCGGGCGCCCTCCAGCTCGACGGTGTCGCCGACCGCGGGCAGCCGTTGCAGGCGCTCGGCGAGGAAGCCGGCCAGCGTCTCGTAGCGGCCCTCGGGCACGGGCACCTCGGTGCGCTCGCGGACCTCGTCCGGGCGCAGCAGCCCGGAGAGCAGCCACGTGTCGTCGTCGGCGCGGCGGAGGGTGCGCAGCGGCCGGTCGGTCTCGTCGGCGATCTCCCCGACCAGCTCCTCCACGATGTCCTCCAGCGTCACCACGCCGTGGGTGGCGCCCCACTCGTCGACGACGAGGGCCATCTGCAGCCCCTGCTCGCGCAGCAGGTCCAGCAGGCGCTCCAGCTGCAGCGACGACGGGACGGCGAGCACCGGGGCGGCCAGCTCGCCGGCGGTCCGGGTGCTCCGCTCGGCCTCCGGGACGGCGACCGCGTGCTTGACGTGGACGACGCCGGTCACCTGGTCGAGGTCCGCGCCGTACACCGGGAAGCGGGAGTTGCCCGACGCGACGGCGGCCGCGATGACGTCGTCCGCTGTGGCGTCGGCCGGGAGGCTCCACAGCCGGGTGCGCGGCGTCATGACGTCGGTGGCGTACTTCTGCCGCAGAGCCAGGGACCGCTGGAGCAGCCGGGCCGCGACGGGGGAGAGGTCGCCCTCCTCGGCCGAGCGGCGCGCGACGGCGGCGAGCTCCTCGGCGTCGCGGGCGGACTCCAGCTCCTCCCGCGGCTCGATCCCCAGCCGCCGCACGATCGCGTTGGCGACCCGCTGCAGCCCGTTCACCACCGGCCCGGAGACCCGGGTGAACGCCCGCATGCCGGGGGCCACGGCACCGGCCACGGCCATCGGGTCGGCGATGGCCAGGTTCTTCGGGCCCAGCTCGCCGAGCAGCATCTGCAGCGTGGTGGCCAGCGCCAGGGCCAGGCCGTAGGAGAGCCCGGTGACGAGCCCGCCGGGCAGGCCCAGCGACTCCAGGGGGCCGCGCAGCAGCTGGCCGAGGGCCGGCTCGGCGAGGTAGCCGACGACGAGCGTGGTGATCGTGATGCCCAGCTGGGCGGCCGAGAGCTGGGTGGACAGCGACCGCAGGGCCGCCACCACCCCACGGGCGCGGCGGTCCCCGGCGCGCGCCGCCTCCTCGGCCCGGCCGCGGTCGACCGTGGTCAGGGAGAACTCGGCGGCCACGAAGAAACCGGTGAGCGCGGTCAGCGCCACGGCGGCGAGGAGGAGCAGCCACTCGGTCATCGCGACCCCGGTGCCCGCTCGGCGATCGGGTCAACCCCGGAACGACTCAGGGGCCGCCTCGCGGCGGCCCCTGAGCACTGGTCGGGGTGACAGGATTTGAACCTGCGACCTCGTCGTCCCGAACGACGCGCGCTACCAAGCTGCGCCACACCCCGAGGTACGCGTCGAGTCTAACCGACGCCCTCCTCAGCCCTGACGGGCGGTCAGGGTGAGCAGCGTCGCCTCCGGCGGGCAGGCGAACCGGACCGGCGCGTAGGGGCTGGTGCCCAGGCCCGCGGACACGTGCAGCCACGTCCCGTTCGGGTGCGCGGCCGACGGCTCCGCCCAGCGGTGCAGCCACCGGACCCGGTCGCGGTCGATGCCGCAGTTGGTCACCAACGCGCCGTAGAAGGGCACCCGCAGCTGGCCGCCGTGGGTGTGGCCGCACAGCAGCAGGTCGTAGCCGTCGGCGGCGAACCGGTCGAGCACGCGGGGCTCGGGGGAGTGGGCCAGCCCGATCCGCAGGTCGGCGGTCGGGTCCGCGGGCCCGGCGACGCGGTCGTAGCGGTCCCGCCGGATGTGCGAGTCGTCGACGCCGGCGAGGACGATCCGCCGTCCGCCGACGGTCAGCTCGCCCCGGGCGTTGGTGAGGTCCACCCACCCGCGGCCGGCCATGCCGTCCCGCAGGTCCGGCCAGGGCAGCGGGTCGCCGTGCACCCGCTTGTGGTCGCGCTTGAAGTACTTCAGCGGGTTCTTCGGCCGCGGCGCGTAGTAGTCGTTGCTGCCGGGCACGAAGGCGCCCGGCCGGTCCAGCAGCGGCTCGAGGGCCCGCAGCGTCCCCGGGACGGCGTCGGCGCCGGCCAGGTTGTCCCCGGTGTCCACCACCAGGTCCGGCTCCAGCTCGGCCAGCGAGGCCACCCACTCCTGCTTCGACCGCTGGGCCGCGGTCATGTGCAGGTCCGACAGGTGCAGGACCCGCAGCGGCGCCGCGCCCGGCGGCAGCACCGGGACGTCGAAGCGGCGCAGGGTCCACCTGGTGCGCTCGTACAGGGAGGCGTAGGCGAGCCCTGCGGCGCCCGAGGCGGCGAGCGAGGCCAGGACGGTGGGAGCGCGCACGGCAGCCCAGGGTACGCAGCGCCGGGCCGGGACCCGCCGTGCCAGGCTGGACGGGTGTCCGACCTCAAGGAACAGCTGCGCGCCGACCTGACCACCGCGATGAAGAACCGCGACGAGCTCCGCACCGCGACCCTGCGGATGGTGCTGGCCGCCGTGAGCGCGGAGGAGGTGGCCGGCAAGGAGGCCCGCGAGCTCGGCGACGACGAGGTGCAGGCCGTGCTCCGCCGGGAGGCCAAGAAGCGCCGCGAGGCCGCCGAGGCGTTCGCCGCCGCGGGCCGCGGAGAGCAGGCCGACCGGGAGCGCGCCGAGGGGGACGTCGTCGCCGGCTACCTGCCCGCCCAGCTCGAGGACGCCGACCTGGCCGCGCTGGTGGCCGACGTGGTCACCCGCACCGGGGCCAGCAGCATGAAGGACATGGGCCGGGTCATGGGTGCGGTGCAGGCCGAGGTCGCCGGCCGCGCCGAGGGCGGCCGGGTGGCCGCCGAGGTCCGCCGCCAGCTGGGCTGACCGCGATGGCGGCCGGGCGGGTGCGGGTGGCCACCTGGAACGTCTGGTGGCGCTTCGGGGACCGCTGGCCCGAGCGTCAGGACGCGCTGCTGCACACCCTCCGCGCGGTCGACGCCGACGTGGTCGCCCTGCAGGAGGTGTGGGGGACGGCGGAGGCCAGCCAGGCGCACGAGCTGGCGCGGGCCCTCGGGCTCTCCGCCGCGTTCGCCGAGCCCTCCTACCCGCTCCCCGAGGACGCGCCCCGGCCCCGGAGCTCGCGGACGTGGCGCTGGGCGTCGGGCTGCTCAGCCGGTGGCCGGTGACCGCCACCCGCCGCGTGCCGACGCCGGCCCGGGGGAGGGCACGGGCCCCGGTGGCGCTGCAGGCGACGGGGGCCCACCCCGCCGGGCCGCTGCACGTGCTCGTGGCCTGCCTGGAGTACGACCCGGCTCGCGACGAGGACCGCACCGCCCAGGCCCGGGCCCTCGCCGAGCTGGCCACCGACCCGGCGCTGGACGGCCCGCTGCCGGTGGTCGTGGCCGGCGACCTCGACGCGGCCGTGGCGGACCCGGTGCTGCGCCCGCTGGCCGCCGTCCTCACCGACGCGTGGACCGCCGGCAGCGGGGACCCGGGAGCGGTCACCGCACCGGAGGAGTCCGGGCCGGCGCAGGCCGGCAAGCGGATCGACCACGTCCTCGTGCGGCCGGGACGGGCCGGCGGGCGGGTGGTCGTCGACGCGGCGGTGCTGGCCGGGGACCCCGTGGACGGGGTGGCTCCCTCGGACCACCGGGCGGTCGTCTGCGACCTGCGCTGGGCCGACGGGCCCTGACGCCGCCCCGGACAGCACACGGCCCCGGGAACCGGGGGTCCGGTCACCGGGGCCAGCGCTGGGACGGGGCCCGTGCTCAGTTCTCCCCGTCGCCTCCGTCGCCTCCGTCGCCTCGGCCGTCGCCGCGGTTGCCGCGGTCGGCCTCGTCGCCGTCGCCGTCGCCGTCCCCGTTGCGGTCGCCTCCGCCGTCCCCGTCGTCGGCGCTCTCGTCGCCGCCGTCGGCCGGGGCCTCCGACTCCTCCTCGGCGACCTCGGAGCCGTTGCTCACCAGGATGGCCACGGTCTCGCCGTTGGTGACCCGGCTGCCGGCGCCGGGGCTGGTGCCGACGACGGCACCCTCGGGCTCGCTGCTGTCCACCTCGCTGACGGTGGCGCGCAGCCCGGCCCCCTGCAGCGCCGAGCGGCAGGTGCTCACCGACGTGCAGGAGGGCACCTGGCGGGTGTTGCCGTTGGCCACGACCGGGTCCTCCGGCGGGAACTCCGCCGCCGGCTGGTTGCTCAGGATCGGGGCCATCGCGTCGTGCCAGATGGTGGCCCCCTTGCCGCCACCGAAGCCACCGACGCTGCGGTCGGCCGCCGAGTTGAACACCATCACGCTGGCGGTGTACTCGGGCGTGTAGCCGACGAAGGCCACCGACGCGTTGTTGTTGATCGTCCCGGTCTTGCCGGCGATCTGGTGGCCCGGGACGTAGGCGCGGCTGGCGGTCTGGCCCGGGTGCCCCGGCTCGACGTCACCGCGCAGCATCTGGTTGAGGGTGTTCGCCACGCCCGGCGGGATCGCCTCCGGCGTGCAGTTGTCGTCCTTGACGACGGGCTCGCCGTCGTCGCCGGTGAGCGGCTCGCCGTTGACGTCGAGGATCTGGGTCACCGGCTTCGGGTCGCACTGCGTGCCGCTCGCGGCCAGCGTGGAGTAGGCGCTGGCCAGGTCGAGCGGGCTGACCGCGTCGGTGCCGAAGGTGAACGAGCCCCGGTTCTCCGCGATGATCGTGTCGGCCGGCCACTGGTTCGCGCCGTCGAAGTGCATGCCCATCCGCTCGGCCATCCGCACCGGGCCCTCGACGGACCCGAGCCGGTCCTCCAGCGCCAGGAAGTAGGTGTTGGAGGACATGTAGAGGGCCTTGGTCATGTCCAGGGTGCCCGGGTACCCGCTGCCGGCGTTGCCGATGTCGTAGTAGCCCGCGCCGTCCCGGTACACCCGGGAGACGTACCGGCTGCCCGTCGAGATCGTGTAGTACTTCGAGTAGCCCTGCTCGAGTGCGGCCGCGGCGGTGAACACCTTGAAGGTGGAGCCCGAGCCCTTGCTGGGCACCACGTTGAAGTTCACCGACTCGCAGTCGGGGTCGTTGCAGCCGTAGCGGCGGTTGTTCGCCATCGCCAGCACGTGGCCGGTGCCCGGTTCCACGGCCGTGTAGGTGCCGACCAGCTCGTCGCCCATCGCCAGGGTGTTGAGCACCGCCTGGTCGCCGGCGACCTGCATGTCCGGCCGCAGCGTCGTCTGGATCGTCCAGCCGCCGTTCTTGATCTCGTCCTCGCTGAGCCCCAGCGTCCCCCGCAGGTAGCCGTAGAGGTAGTCGCAGAAGAACGCGCCGACGGCGGCGTCGATGCACCCGTTGGGCGGGGAGGTGCCCGGGTGGACCTCGACCGGCGTGGGGGAGATCTGGTCGAACTGTGCCTGGTCGATGTGGCCGAGGTCGAGCATCCGCTGCAGCACCTGGTTGCGGCGGACCTGGGCGTTCTCCGGGTTGGTGATCGGGTCGTCGTTGGTCGGGCTCTGCACGAGGCCGGCCAGCATCGCCGCCTGCGGCAGGGTGAGGTCGGCGGCGTTGACGCTGAAGTACTTCTGGGCGGCGGCCTGGATGCCGTAGGCGCCCTGCCCGAAGTACACGATGTTGAGGTAGCGGGTGAGGATCTCGTCCTTGTCGTACTCCTCCTCGAGGGCGAGCGCCAGCCGCGCCTCCTTGAGCTTGCGGCCCACGCTCTCCTCGGTCGCCGCCGTCCGCTCCTCGGGCGTGGTGGCCGTCTGCACCAGGGTCTGCTTGACCAGCTGCTGGGTCAGCGTCGACCCGCCCTCGCGCACCGCGCCCGCCGCCAGGTTGGTCGCCAGCGCCCGCAGCGTGCCCTGCACGTCGAGGCCGTTGTGCTGGTAGAAGCGTGAGTCCTCGATGTCGACCAGCGCCTGCTTCATCACGTCGGCGATCTGGTCGGACTCCACCGGGGTGCGGTTGTCCCGGTAGAAGTAGGTGATCAGCGAGCCGTCGGCGGCCAGCACGCGGGTGTTGCCCGCGGGGGCCTGGTCGGTGAGCTCGACGGGCAGGGCGTCCAGCAGCGAGGCGGAGTTGCGGGCGACCAGGCCCGAGCCGCCCACGAAGGGCAGCATCATGCCGGCGACCAGGGCACCGGCGAGCACGATCGTCGCGGCGAGCTTCGCGAGGACCCGGGCGCGGGGGGAGGCGGCGGGAGACATCGCGAGCCAATGTACGGTGCCGCGCGCTCCAGACGTCGCCGTCAGCGACGGCGCGCGGGGAGGACGCGTGTCCGGGGCACGCCCGTCGGCGTGTCGTCGTCCGGGCCGGTCAGTGCGTCGGCCATCCCGCGCAGCCCGTCGAGGTCGTGCACGTCGCCGGCGGCCGCCGGCACCGTGCGGACGGCGACCTCCGGGTGGGCGCTGGTGAACCGGTCGGCCAGCCGCTGCTCCCGGGCGGCGACGGTCATCCGGTCGGCGTGCACGCGCAGCGCGCCGGCGGCCAGCTCGGCGGCCTCCCCGCCGGCCTCGAGCACCTCCTCGGCGGCACCGTCGGCGCGGGTCGCGGTCAGCACCGTCGTCGCCGGCGGGTGGGTGCGGTTGAGCACCAGCCCGGCGAGGGGCATCTGCTCGGCCGAGAGCCGGTCGACGAAGTAGGAGGCCTCGCGCAGCGCGTCGGGCTCGGGCGTCGCGACGACCACGAACCAGGTGCCCGGCCGGCGCAGCAGCTCGTAGGTGGCCGTGGCCCGCTCGCGGAAGCCGCCGAACATGGTGTCCAGCGCCGAGACGAACGCGGAGATGTCGCGCAGCAGCTGCCCGCCGAGCACCTTGCTGATGATCCGGCTGAACACCAGGAACCCGGCGCCCACCAGGCGCATCCCGGCCCGCCCGCCGGCGCGGGCCGGCGCGGTCAGCAGCCGGATCATGGTGCCGTCGAGGAAGCGGCTCATCCGGTTGGGCGCGTCGAGGAAGTCCAGCGCCGACCGCGACGGCGGGGTGTCGACGACGATGAGGTCCCACTGCTCGCTGGCGCGCAGCTGGCCGAGCTTCTCCATCGCCATGTACTCCTGCGTGCCGGCGAAGGAGGACGACAGGGCCTGGTAGAAGGGGTTGGAGAGGATCTGCTCGGCCCGCTCGGGCGTCGAGTGCGCGCACACGATGTCGTCGAACGTGCGCTTCATGTCCAGCATCATCGCGTGCAGCTCGCCCTTGGCCGCCGGGACGTCGACCTGCCGCGGCTCGTTGTCCAGCTCGACCAGGCCGAGGGACTGGGCCAGCCGCCGCGCCGGGTCGATGGTGAGGACGACGACGGTGCGCCCGGCCTCGGCCGCGGCCAGGGCCAGCGCCGCCGACGTCGTCGTCTTGCCCACGCCGCCCGCCCCGCAGCAGACGACGATCCGGGTCGCCGGGTCCTCGATGAGCTCCTCCAGCTCCAGCGGGAGGGCCTGCGGCGGAGGTGGCGCCGCCGGACGCGGGTGCCGGTGCCGCTCACCTGTCGGGGGCGCCGTCTGGGTCACGCCGCCACCGCCGTCCGGAGGTGCTCCTCGAGCCGCCCGGCGAGCTCGAAGAGGGCCCCGAGGTCGATCGGGCCGGGCAGCAGCGGCAGCTCCACCGTGGGCCGGTCCAGTGCCTCCACCTCGTCGCGCAACTCGTCCTGGGCGGCCCAGCGCCGGGCGTGGTCGATGGCCTCGGCGGCCAGCGCGTCGGCGACCTCGGGACCGTCGTGCACGTGGGCGGCGGCGAGGGCCGGGGCGAGCTCGGTGCCGGTGAGCCGGCCCTCGGCGGCGCGCAGCAGGTCCTCCTCGGGCAGCAGCGGCTCGGTCGCCATGTTGACGATCACCGACCCGACCGGCAGCCCGGTCGCGGTGAGCTCGGCGATCGCGTCGGCGGTCTCCTGGACCGGCATGTCCTCGAGCAGGGTCACCAGGTGCACCGCCGTCTGCGGCGACTTGAGCACCGCCATCACCCCGTCGCTCTGTGTCTTGATCGGGCCGGAGCGGGCCAGGCCGGCCATCTCCCCGGTCACGTTGAGGAACCGGGTGATCCGGCCCGTCGGCGGGGCGTCGACGACGACGGCGTCGTACACCCGCTTCCCGTCGCGGCGCCGGGTGACCGCCTCCTTGATCTTCCCGGTGAGCAGCACGTCGCGCAGGCCCGGCGCGATGGTGGTGGCGAAGTCGATGGCGCCCATCTTGCGCAGCGCCCGGCCGGCCCGCTTGAGGTTGTAGAACATCTCCAGGTACTCGAGGAGCGCCTCCTCGACGTCGATCGCCAGGGCCTTCACCTCGCCACCGCCGCGGGCGACGGCCACCCTCCGCTCCTCGTAGGGCAGCGGCGGGGTGTCGAACAGCTGGGCGATGCCCTGCCGGCCCTCGGTCTCGACCAGCAGCACCTGGCGGCCGTCGGCGGCCAGCGCCAGCGCGAGGGCGGCCGCGACGGTGGTCTTGCCCGTCCCGCCCTTCCCGGTCACGACGTGACAGCGCACGGGGAAGGGTTCGGGGCTCACGGGAACCAGCCTAGGAGGCCACCGTCCTCCGGGCTCCCGCACCCGCGAGCAGCGCGGCCCCCCTGGCCCCCGCCGCGAGCTCGTTCGCGGCGGGGGGCAGGGGGGTCCTCTCACTGCGCTAGCGTCGCGCCCATGAGCGAACCGGCCCGCGTGCGGTGGGAGTACGCCACCATCCCGCTGCTGATCCACAACACCAAGGCGATCCTCGACTCCTGGGGCGTCGACGGGTGGGAGCTGGTCACCGTGCTCCCCGGCCCCGCCGGCGCCGAGCAGCCGGTGGCCTACCTCAAGCGCCCCCTGGGCTGAGCTCGCCGTGACTCCGCCGCAGACCCAGAGCTGGCACGCCCGGTTGGCCGAGCTGGGCATCCGGCTGCCGCCGGTCGCCGCCCCGGTGGCGGCCTACGTCCCCGCCGTCCGCAGCGGCTCGCTGGTGTACACGTCCGGTCAGCTGCCGTTCGTCGACGGCGGGCTGCGCCGCACCGGCAAGGTCGGCGGGTCGGTCGACCCCGAGGACGCCGCCCACGACGCGAAGGTGGCCTGCCTCAACGCGCTGGCCGCGATCGACGAGCTCGTGGGGCTGGACTCGGTGGCCCGGGTGGTGCGGGTCGTCGGCTACGTCGCGAGCGCCGAGGGCTTCACCGGGCAGCCGCGGGTGGTCAACGGCGCCAGCGAGCTCCTCGGACGGGTGTTCGGCGAGGCCGGCCGGCACGCACGCAGCGCCGTCGGTGTGGCCGAGCTCCCGCTGGGCGCGCCCGTCGAGGTCGAGCTCACCGTCGAGCTGAGGTGACCGGACCCCGGCAGGCGGCCACCGTCCTGTTGCTGCGGGACGGCACCTCGGGACTCGAGGTCTACCTGCTGCGCCGCACCCGCGGGATGCCCTTCGCCGGGGGGATGACCGCCTATCCCGGCGGCGGCGTCGACCCGCGGGACGCCGACGTCCGGACCGCCTGGGTGGGCCCGTCCCCGGCGCAGTGGGCGACGGCGTTCGGCTGCGACGAGCGCACCGCCCGCGAGCTGGTGTGCGCCGCCGTCCGGGAGACCTTCGAGGAGGCCGGGGTCCTGCTGGCCGGGTCCCCCGACGGCGCCGACGGGGTCGGGGTGGTCCCGGACGTCTCCGGGGACGACTGGGAGGCCCAGCGGCAGGCCCTGCTGACCCGTGAGCTGTCCCTGGCCGAACTGCTCGCCGACCGCGGCCTGGCGCTGCGCTCGGACCTGCTGCGCCCGTTCGCGCACTGGATCACCCCGCCGGACGAGCCGCGCCGCTACGACACCAAGTTCTTCGCCGCCGCGCTGCCGGTCGGCCAGGAGGCGCGGCACGTCACCGGCGAGGCCGACGAGGCGAGCTGGCTCACCCCGGCCGCCGCGCTGGCCGAGCTGTCGGCCGGCACCCGGCCCATGCTCCCGCCCACGATCCACACCCTCGGCCAGCTCCGACCCTTCGCCGACGTGGCGGCGGTGCTGGCCGGCTCACCGCCGGAGCCGCTGCACCCGATCAGCCCGACGTTCGAGGACGAGCCGGACGGCCGCTGGGCGGTGCTGCCCGACGGCACGCGGATCCGGCTGGTCGTGCCGCTTCCCTCGTGACCCGGCCCCTGCATCGAGGCCGATCACTGCGCTGAGCCGAGCCGTCCCGCCGGCGGTCCATCCAGGCCGTCTGGTCGCCGACCGCGCGGTACACCGCGCGGTCGGCGACCACGGGGCGAGGTCGGTGGACGCCGGGTGCGCGGGAGGCCCCGGGACCCATCCGGTCCCGGGGCCTCTCGCGCAGCAGGTCTCAGCGGGCGCGACGGCGCAGGCGCTCCTCGTCGAGGACGACGACCGACTTGCCCTGCAGCTGGATCCAGCCGCGGTGCACGAAGTCGGCCAGCGCCTTGTTCACCGTCTCGCGGGAGGCCCCGACCAGCTGGGCCAGCTCCTCCTGGGTGAGGTCGTGCTTGACCCGCAGGCCCTCGCCCTCACGGCTGCCGAACCGGTCGGCCATCTGCAGCAGCGCCTTGGCCACGCGGCCGGGGACGTCGGTGAAGATCAGGTCGGCCACCGAGTCGTTGGTGCGCCGCAGGCGGCGGGCCAGCACCCGCAGCAGCTGCTCGCCGATCTCCGGGTGGGCCTCGATCCACGGACGGATCACCGACTGCGGCATCCGGGCCAGCTTGACGTCGGTGACGGCGGTGGCCGTCGCCGTGCGCGGCCCGGGGTCGAAGACCGACAGCTCGCCGAACTGGTCCGACGGGCCCATGACCGCCAGGACGTTCTCGCGCCCGTCCGGCGAGCGCCGGGACAGCTTGATCTTGCCCGACAGGATGATGTAGAGGCTGTCGCCGGGCTCGCCCTCGTTGAACACGACCCGCCCCCGGGGCAGGGTGAGGGTCTCGAGGCGGCTGATGACCGTTTCCACCGCCTCTTCCGACTGCCCCTGGAAGAGCCCGGACTGGGCCAGCACCTCGTCCACTACGCGTCCTCTCGCACGACCACCTGGGAGTGCCGCCAGCCGGCGGCTCCCGTCAGCGCGCGCGTCCGCGCCGCGCTGTCCGGTGTGAGTCTAGGGGGCTGTGCGCGTGGTCACCCGATCAGTGGGCAGGTGGGCACCCCCGAAGGGTGACGGCGGCCTCCGCGGCGGCCCTCCGAGGACGGGGTCCTCTCTCAGACGACGGGCGGCTCGGCCTCGCGGCGCACCCGGGACCTGCGTCGCCGGCGCCAGCGGGCCATCGCGCGCCGGATCCCCGAGTTGGCCAGCGTGTCCACCTCGCCGGGGCTGGCGGTGTTGAGGAACTCGGCGACCTCGCGCGGCCCGGTCGGGCGCCGCAGTGGCTCCTCCACCCGTTCCATGACCAGCAGGAAGGCGATGAGCAGCGGGGGGAAGAGGATGACGATGAGGGCGACCACCCGGTACCTCCTCTGTCCTCGTCGGGGGCGGGTCCGGCCCAACCGGCACCCGCGCGCACTCCTGTGTACCCCGTCACCTGCGGCCCGATGCCCGGTCCGCGGCGGCTGCGATGATGGCACGGGCCCGGAGTCGTCAGCGGATCCGCCTACCCTCGACCGCGTGTCCTCGCCCGCCTACGCACGTCCCGTCCCCCCGCACGCGCGGCGCGCGGCCGCGCGCGGTGGCGCGCCGTTCGACCCGGAGGAGACGCCGCTGGCGCGCACCCGCCGCGCCCGGCGGATGGCGCGGGAGCTGGCGCTGATCCACCCCGACGCCCACTGCGAGCTCGACTTCACCAACGCCTTCGAGCTGCTCGTGGCCACCGTGCTGTCGGCCCAGACCACCGACAAGATGGTCAACCGCGTCACGCCGACCCTGTTCGCCAAGTACCCGGACGCGGTGGCCCTGGCCGGTGCCGACCGCGCCGAGCTGGAGGAGATCCTCAAGCCGACCGGGTTCTTCCGCGCCAAGGCCAACTCGGTGCTCGGGCTCGCCCGGGCCCTGGTGGAGCGCTTCGACGGCGAGGTTCCCGGCCGGCTGGCGGACCTGGTCACCCTGCCCGGGGTCGGCCGGAAGACGGCCAACGTCGTCCTGGGCAACGCCTTCGACGTCCCCGGGCTGACCGTGGACACCCACTTCGGCCGGCTGGTCCGGCGGTTCGGCTGGACGGCGCAGGAGGACCCGGTGAAGGTCGAGGCCGAGGTCGCGGAGCTGATCCCCAAGCGGGAGTGGACCATGTTCTCCCACCGGGTGATCTTCCACGGCCGGCGGGTCTGCCACGCCAAGAAGGCCGCCTGTGGCGCGTGCGGCCTGGCCCGCTGGTGCCCGTCCTACGGCATCGGCCCGACCGACCCGGAGGTCGCCCTGGGACTGGTGAAGACCCCGGCCGCCTCCGACACCGAATGAGCGGCCGCGGCAGGGGAGCCGCCGCCGCGCTGGTGCTGCTGGCGGCGGCGCTGGCCGGGTGCGGGACCGACGAGCCGGACGCCGCCGCCGCGCCGACCGCGCCTCCGGTGCAGAACACCACCGCGCCCTGTCCCCAGCAGCCCGACCGGCCGGCGTCCGGCGGCGAGGTGCTCGCCGACGTGACCGTGGACTGCCTGGGCGGTGGCGAGCTGGCCCTCGGCCGGGCGCAGGGGCTGCCGACGGTGGTCAACCTCTGGGCCAGCTGGTGCGGGCCCTGCCGGGAGGAGCTGCCGCTGGTGCAGCAGCTCGCCGACGAGGCCGGCGACCGGCTGCGCGTGGTCGGGCTGGTCAGCCAGGACCCGGCGAGCAACGGGCTGGCCTTCGCCGCCGACGCGGGCATCACCATGCCCACCGGCGTCGACGCGGAGGGGGAGCTGGCCATCGAGCAGGGACTGCGGGGCCTGCCCTACACCTACCTCCTGCGGGCCGACGGCTCGGTCGCCCACCTGCAGCTGCGCCCGGTCACCTCGCTCGAGGAGCTCGAGGGCCTGGTGGCCGAGCACCTGGGGGTGACCCTGTGACGCCGCGGGACGACGACCTGCCCGAGTACCTCCACCGGCTGCTCGACGCATCGGTCGACCTGCCGCTGCGCCACCGCATGGGCCGGCCCTCGGCCACCGCCCGCCGCTCGGCGGTGCTCATCCTGTTCGGCGAGGGCCCGCGCGGCGCCGACGTCCTGCTCATCGAGAAGGCCGCGCACCTGCGCACGCACGCCGGCCAGCCGGCGTTCCCCGGCGGCGGGGCCGACCCGGACGACGACTACCCGGTCGGCACCGCGCTGCGCGAGGCGGAGGAGGAGGCCGGGATCGACCCCGACGGCGTCCGCGTGCTGGCCACCCTGCCGGAGCTCTTCCTCGGCCCGTCGGACAACCTCGTCGTCCCGGTCGTGGCCTGGTGGGACGACCCCCGGGACGTCGCCGTCGGGGACCCGCGGGAGGTCGCGCGGGTCGCCCGCGTGCCGCTCGCCGACCTGGCCGACCCCGCCAACCGGTTCCGCACCCGGCACCCGTCGGGCTACGTCGGCCCGGCCTTCGGCGTCGCCGGCATGGTCGTGTGGGGGTTCACCGGCGCGCTCCTCGACGCGATCCTCGAGGCGGCGGGCCTGGCCCGGCCGTGGGACCAGGACGACGTCCGCCCGCTGCCGGTCCTCGGGGTCCGTCGGCCGCGGCTGCCGGGGACGTTCGACCCCGCCGAGGAGGAGGAGGCCGCCGCGCCGACGGTCGCCGATCCCGCGCCGGACGGGCCTCCGACGCGTACGGTTCCCCCGCGATGAGCGGCCGAAGGACCTCCGTGCCCCCCGTGCAGGACCTCCCTGCTCCCCCCCAGCACCCGCAGGCTCGCGGCGGGACCCTGCAGGAGGGCCGGGCGAGGCTCGCGGCGGGCCCCTGGAGGAAGGCCGCTGTGGTCGCTGCCGCAGTGGTCCTGCTCGCCGGGTGTGGCGGTGGGGAGGACGGCGGCGCGGCGGCGCCCTCGTCCTCCGCGGGCCCCGCGGTCGGCACGGTGACCACGGCGCCCGACGGCGTCCAGGAGGTCACCCTGCAGACGCAGGACGACTACGTGTTCACCCCCGACCGGTTCACCGTCGCCCCGGGGCCGGTGCGGCTGACCGTGGTCAACGTGGCCGAGCAGCTCACCCACAACTTCCGCTTCACGCCGGGCGCGGGCCCCGCGGCGATCGAGCCGGAGATCCCGCTGCTGGCCCCGGGGGAGAGCCGCACCATCGAGTTCACCGTGTCCGCGCCCGGCGACTACGGCTTCGAGTGCAGCTTCCACACCCAGCTCGGCCAGGTCGGCACCATGACGGTGAGCGGTTAGGCGATGTCGATCGTGGACCTCGTGATCATCGCGCTCGCGCTGGCGTTCGCGTTCTCCGGTTTCCGGCAGGGGCTCATCATCTCGGCCACGTCCTTCCTCGGCTTCTTCGGCGGCGCGGTGCTCGGCGCGCAGCTGTCGGGCGCGGTCGCCGACCGGGTGGACGGCTCGCCGGTCACCCGGGTCTTCGCGGCGCTGGTCGTCGTCCTCGCCGGCGCGCTGCTGGGACAGCTGGTGGCCGGGGCCATCGGCCGCGCGGTGCGCACGCGGGTGACCTGGGAGCCGGCCAAGGTGGTCGACTCGGTCGCCGGCGCGGTGGTCTCGGCCGCGGCGGTGCTGCTCGTCGCGTGGATGGTGGCCTCCCCGCTGGCCAGCGCCCCGTTCCCCGAGGTGGCCGGCCAGGTGCGGCAGTCGTCGCTGGTGCAGGCGGTCGACCGCAGCGTCCCCGACGGCGTTCGGGCGGTCTACGACTCGCTGCGGGAGGCGATCGACCGGCCCGGCCTGCCCGACGTCCTCGACCCCCTCACCCCGACCCAGGCCCGGGACGTACCGGCGCCGGACCAGACCCTGCTGGCCAGCCCGGTGGTGGCCTCGGTGCAGGGCTCGGTGGTGCAGATCAGCGGCGTCGCGCCGTCGTGCGCGCGGCAGATCGACGGCTCCGGGTTCGTGTACGCACCCCAGCGGGTGCTGACCAACGCGCACGTGCTCGCCGGGGTCCCCGACCCGGTGGTCACCGCGGAGGGGGAGGAGTACGACGCCACTCCTGTCTACGTCGACGAGGAGACCGACATCGCGGTGCTCGCCGTCCCCGGGCTGCCGCAGGTGCCGCTGACCTTCGCGCCCGGTCCGGTGGACACCGGCGCCGACGCGATCATCATGGGGTACCCCGGCGGCGGCGACCTGTTCGTCGGCCCGGCCCGGGTGCGCGACCGCCGGGACATCAGCGGGCCCGACTTCCGGGACACCCAGACCGTGGTGCGTGACGTCTACGCGCTGTACGGCGAGGTCCGGGCCGGGAACTCCGGTGGGCCGCTGTTCGACCGGGAGGGCCACGTCCTCGGGGTCGTGTTCGCCTCGGCCATCGACGACCCGATGACCGGCTACGCCCTGACCAACGCCCAGGTCGCCGACGCGGTGCAGTCGGGGACGACCGCGACGGCAGAGGTCCCGACCGGCGCCTGCGAGTAGGAGGACCCCTACCCCCTGCGGCTCGCCGGCTCGCCGCGGGCCCAGGTGGCCAGTGCGGCGCTGACCTCGTCGGCGGACTCCTCGTGCGGGAAGTGCCCGATGCCGGCCAGCTCCCGCCACTCGTAGGCGCCGGCGACGTAGCGGCCCGAGCCGCGCGCCGACGAGGGCAGCACGCAGGCGTCCAGGCCGCCGTGCAGCTGCAGCGTCGGGGCGGTCACCGGTGCGGCCATCCGGCGGGCGTAGCGCAGGCCGTCCGGGCGCAGCTGGGAGCGGCCGGCCCAGCGGAAGTACTCCATCGAGCCGTAGGCGGCCTGCGGGATGCGCGCCGCGGACCGGTAGCGGGCGACCGCCTCGGCGAAGTCGGCGGTCGAGGTCCACGCCGGGCCGGCCCACCGGCGCATCAGCTCGGCCACCGGGTCGTCGTCGGCGCGGGTCAGGCGCCGCTCGGGCAGCCGCGGCAGCTGGAAGCCCAGGACGTGCCGCAGCGCCCGTCGCTGGGCGCGGTCCCGCAACGCCGCACGCAGCATCCGCGGGTGCGCCATGGACAGCACGGCCAGCCGGCGGACGCTGCGCGGGTGCAGGGCCGCCACCGTCCAGGCCACCAGCCCGCCCCAGTCGTGCCCCACGACGACGGCGTCCCGCTCCCCGAGTGCCCGCACCAGCGCGGCGACGTCCGCGGCCGCGGTGGGCAGGTCGTAGCCGCGGGGCGGCTTGTCGCTGCCGCCGTAGCCGCGCAGGTCCGGGGCGACGGCGCGGAAGCCGGCCGCGGCCAGCGCGGGCAGCTGGGCGCGCCAGGCCCACCAGAACTCCGGGAAGCCGTGCAGCAGCAGCACCAGCGGACCCTCGCCGGCCTCGGCCACGTGCAGCCGGACACCGTTGGCCGACAGGTCGCGGTGCGTCCAGGGACCGGGCAGCAGGACGCTGGTGGCGTCGGGCGGCTCCTCCTCGGGGGCGCTCACCGATCCGCGCGCGGCGCCCCGGTCAGACGGTGTAGTTGTCGTTGCCGCGCAGCTGCACCCGCCCGTTGCTGACCGTCGGGACCTCGCGGCGACGCTCGCCGGGGGCCTCCCGGTGCACGACCCCGGGCAGCTCGCGCAGCGTCTCGATGGTGCGCTCGGGCTTCTCGATCTTCTTGATCTGGCTGCGTCCCACCAGGGCGGCGATCGCGGCCAGCAGCACGATGAAGACCCAGACGATCAGGTAGGAGATCCAGCGCTGCAGGCCGAGCCAGGTGATGAACTCGGCGATGGTGACGAACAGGAAGATCCCGGAGAAGGCGAGCAGGACGCCCGCGGCGCCGAACGCGCCGGCGCCGATGCCGGCCTTCTTCGCCGACGTCCCGACCTCGGCCTTGGCCAGCTCGATCTCGCTGCGGATCAGCGTCGACACGTCGGCCATGGCGCTCTGCACGAGCACGCCGATGGAGGGCTCCTCCGCGCCGGCGAGCCGGCCCTGGGACGGGGTCGACGATGCGCTGTGGGCCACGGGGGCACCTCCTGGGGTCGGTGGCGACTCTGGGGCCGCCCGGCGGGCGGTCCACCTGGAGGAATGGTGCCCCATGATCACCGGGCGCGCGTCCCGGTGTCCCCCGAGCGGAGTGCGGGAGCGCAGGGATCCTGCGCTCCCGCGCTCCGCTCAGTCGTCGGAGGACGACGCCGGCAGCTTGTCCTTGATCAGGTTCATCACCGACGAGTCGGTCAGCGTGGTGACGTCGCCCAGCTCGCGGTTCTCGGCGACGTCGCGCAGCAGGCGGCGCATGATCTTGCCCGACCGGGTCTTGGGCAGCTCCTGCACGACCATGATCTGGCGCGGCTTGGCGATCGGGCCGATGTCCTTGGCCACGTGCTGGCGCAGCGTCTGGACCAGGTCGTCGCCGGAGTCCTCGGCGCTGCCGCGGAGGATGACGAAGGCGACGATGCCCTGCCCGGTGGTCGGGTCGCTGGCCCCCACGACCGCGGCCTCGGCCACCGCGGGGTGGGCCACCAGCGAGGACTCCACCTCGGTGGTGGAGATCCGGTGGCCGGACACGTTCATGACGTCGTCCACCCGGCCCAGCAGCCAGATGTCACCGTCGGCGTCCTTCTTGGCGCCATCCCCGGCGAAGTAGACGTCCTTGCCGAACCGCGACCAGTAGGTGTCGACGTAGCGGTCGTCGTCGCCCCAGATGGTGCGCAGCATCGACGGCCAGGGCTCGGTGAGCACCAGCAGGCCGGTGGTGTCGTCGCCGAGCTCGTTGCCCTCGTCGTCGACGACCTTGGCCGAGATGCCGGGGAACGGCGTCTGCGCCGAGCCGGGCTTGAGGTTGGTGACGCCGGGCAGCGGGGTGATCATGTGCGCCCCGGTCTCGGTCTGCCACCAGGTGTCCATGATCGGGCAGCGGCCGCCGCCGATGTTCGCGTGGTACCAGAGCCAGGCCTCGGGGTTGATCGGCTCACCGACCGAGCCGAGGATGCGCAGGCTGGTCAGGTCGAAGCCGGCGGGGATGTCCTCGCCCCACTTCATGAACGTCCGGATCACCGTCGGGGCGGTGTAGAGGATGGTGACCCGGTACTTCTCGATGAGCTCGAACCAGCGGCCGCGGTGCGGGGTCTCCGGCGTCCCCTCGTACATGACGCTCGTCGCCCGGTTGGCCAGCGGTCCGTACACGATGTAGCTGTGGCCGGTGACCCAGCCGACGTCGGCGGCGGTCCAGTAGACGTCGGTGTCGGGCTTGAGGTCGAAGGTGGCCCAGTGGGTGTAGGCGACCTGGGTGAGGTAGCCGCCGCTGGTGTGCAGGATGCCCTTCGGCTTCGCCGTCGTCCCCGACGTGTACATGATGTAGAGCGGGTGCTCGGCGTCGAACGCCTCGGGTGTGTGCTCGGTCGACTGCCGGTCGACGACGTCGTGCCACCACAGGTCGCGGCCCTCGGTCCACTCGACGTCCTGCTCGGTGCGCTTGACCACGACGACGTTGCGCACGTCGCCGCCGCGACCGACGGCGTCGTCCACCGCCGGCTTGAGCGCGCTGGGTGCACCGCGGCGGTAGCCGCCGTCGGCGGTGATCACCAGGACGGCGCCGGAGTCGTCGAGCCGGCTGGCCAGGGCGTCGGCGGAGAAGCCGCCGAAGACCACCATGTGCACCGCGCCGATGCGGGCGCAGGCGAGCATGGCGATGACCGTCTCCGGGATCATCGGCATGTAGATGGCGACCCGGTCGCCGGCCTGGACGCCCAACTCGAGCAGCGCGTTGGCGGCCTTGCAGACCTCGTCCTTCAGCTGGGCGTAGGTGATGGTCCGCGTGTCGCCGGGCTCGCCCTCCCAGTGGTAGGCGACCTGGTCGCCGTGGCCGTCCTCGACGTGCCGGTCGACGCAGTTGTAGGCGACGTTGAGCCGGCCGCCGACGAACCACTTGGCGAAGGGCGGGTTGCTCCAGTCGAGGACCTCGTCCCACTGCTGGGCCCAGGTCAGCCGCCGGGCCTGCTCCGCCCAGAACGCCAGCCGGTCGCGCGACGCCTCCTCGTAGACGTCGGGACCCACGTTGGCCTGCGCGGCCAGCTCGTCGGCCACCGGGAACCGGCGGCCCTCCACCTCGGTGGTCTCGCTCACGACTACCTCCTGCGTGTCCGACGCCGCGACGGCGCGACGTGCTCCCCGCCACACCGTATGGTCCGGGGCCGCCTCGCGTCTGCCCCGTGCACCGTCGCCGTGGCAGGCCCGCGCGGAGTCGGGCGCGGCGCGCCGGACAGACTGGCCGCGTGACGGCGTCGCTGCAGGCCGAGGTGGCCGCGCGGGTGCCCGGGGCGGCCGCGCTGGGCCTGGTGGCACCCCCGTCGGCGCGGGCGCTCCCCGCGGTCCTGCTCGCCGACGCGGACTGGACGGCCGGGCGGATCGCGACCCTGGCGGAGCGGTACCGCAGCGACGACCGGCGGGTGCTGGCCACCGTCTGGTGGTACTCGGCCTCGACGGTGCTGCTCACCCCCACCCTGGCCGGGCTGGTGACCGGGCGGCCGCTGTCGGCCCGGCTGGCCGACAGCACGCTGCACGCCCTGGCCGGCGGGACGCTGGTCGCCGCGACGTCGGCGGCCCCCGGCGGCGACCTGACCGGCGAGCTGCGGGAGTCGCTGTCGGCCGTCGTGACGGCGGTGGCCGCGGCCGGCGGGGTGCGCCCGCGGCCGCTGTGGGCGATCGCGGCGGACTCGCTGGCCGGCCGCCTGCTGGCGCTGGGGCGGGCGCTCGGCGACGTCCCCCGCGCGACCGCCCTGGCCGCGCCGCTGGCCGCGGGGATCGGCCCGCCGCTGCCGGTGCCGGGCTACGTCGACGTCACCGGCGTCCGGTTCGTGCGGCGGGTGTCCTGCTGCCTGCTGTACCGCCTGCCCGGTGAGCCGCTGTGCACGTCCTGCCCGCGCCGGCCCGCCGAGCAGCGGCGGGTGCTGTTGGAGGACGCCGCGGAACGGGTGCGCCAGCGCTAGCCCAGGCGCCGCTCGATCGCCTGCCGCAGGTCGTCGACCCCCTCCCCGGTCACCGCCGAGACCGCGACGGCGTCGGGATAGGCCGCCCGCAGCGCGGCGACCCATCCCGGTGGGGCGATGTCGACCTTGTTGAGCGCGAGCAGCTCGGCCTTGTCGCGGGCGCCGATCTCGTAGAGCACGCCGCGGACCGTCGTCACCTGGGCCATCGCGTCGGGGGCGGCGGCGTCCACGACGTGCAGCACCAGATCGGCCTCCGTGACCTCCTCCAGGGTGGAGCGGAACGCGTCGACCAGCTGGTGCGGCAGGTGGCGGACGAAGCCGACGGTGTCGCTGAGGGTGTACTCCCGGCCCGACGGCGTGCGGGCCTGGCGAACGGTCGGGTCCAGCGTGGCGAACAGCGCGTCCTGCACCAGGACGTCGGCGCCGGCCAGCCGGTTCATCAGCGCGGACTTCCCGGCGTTGGTGTACCCGGTCAGGGCCACCGAGGGCACCCGGTTGTGCCGGCGCCGCTGGCGGGTCCGTTCCCGTCGCCGGGCGGTCTCCTGCACCTGGCGGCGCAGCTGGGTGATCCGCCGCCGCAGGTGGCGGCGCTGCCGCTCCAGCCGCATCTCACCCGGTCCGCGGACGCCGGTGCCCGCGCCGCCGGCCGTCCGCCCGCCACCGATGCGGGACAGCTCCGTGCCGTGCCCGGTCAGCCGCGGGAGCTGGTAGGCCAGCTGGGCGAGCTCGACCTGCGCCTTGCCCTCACTGCTGCGGGCGTGCTGGGCGAAGATGTCGAGGATCAGCGCGGTCCGGTCGACCACCCGCGCGCCCAGGCGGTCCTCCAGGTTGCGCACCTGCGCGGGGGAGAGGTCGCCGTCGGCGATCACCAGGGCGGCGTCGCGCTGCCGCACCAGGTCGGCCAGCTCGCTGACCTTGCCCGAGCCCAGGTAGGTCGCCGGGTCGGGCCGGTCGCGGGCCTGCACCAGCCGGCCGACGACGTCCACGCCGTCGGTCTCGGCCAGCCGCTCCAGCTCGTCGAGGGGGTCGGCGGCGCCGTCGTCCCCCGCCCGCACGCCGAGCAGCACCGCGCGGGCGCCGTCCCCGACTCCGCCGTCGGCCCGCTCGGCCTCCGGGCCGAGCAGCCACGTCCCTGGCATGTGTCCGCCTCCCCGAACCCGGGCCGCACCGCCCGGTCCGCGGCCGGAGGGACGGGCCGTCCTGGCCCTCTCCGGCACCGTCAGCGTTCCCCCGGCCCGGCGGTCCTGCCACCGGAGTACGACGGCGCGGCACCCCTGCGCCGTCGTACCCCGCTCAGGGCAGGAACAGCATCGTGTCGCCGTACTCGTGCCAGAGGTAGCTGCCCGCGGCGGCGTGGGCGTAGGCCCGCTCGACGAGGGCCCGCCCGGCGACCGCCTCGAGCAGCAGCAGGTGGCTGGCGTCCGGTGCGTGCAGCCCGGTGACGAGGCCGGTGACCGCGCGGGCCGGGCGGTCGGGGCCGAGGACGAGGTCGGTCCAGCCGGCGGCCGGGCGCGTGACGCCGTCCTCCCCGGTCGCGGTCTCCAGGGCGCGGGTGACGGTCGTGCCGACGGCGACCACCCGCCGGCCGGCCTGCCGCGTGGCGTTGACCAGCCGCGCGGTGACCTCCGGGACGCCGAAGCGCTCCGGCGACGGCGGCTCGTGCAGCTCGGGGCTGGAGACCCCGGCGTGCAGCACGACCGGGACGACGGGCACCCCGCGGGCCATGAGCCGGACGAGCACCCGCTCGGTGAACGGCCGGCCGGCGCTGGCGTTCTCCGCGCTGCCCGGCTCGGTCGCGTAGACGTTCTGCGCGTCGGCGAGGGTCAGCGCCCCGCGGACGTAGCCGTAGCGGATCGGCTGCCCGTGCAGTCCGAGGTAGGCCACCCGGTCGACGTGCGGCTCGGGCCGGGCTCGCCACAGCCGCGAGGGCCGGCCCGGGTCGGGGAACGCCGCGAGCAGCCGCAGCTGCACCCCGCCGGGGAGGTCCAGCTCGCTGCCCGGCTCGACGCCGCGGTCGGGCCCGTCGCCGTCCGGACGGCGCACCTCGACCACCCAGTCGCCGTCGTCGAGCTCCGTCGACACGTGCAGCGGGACGGTCGTGCCGTCGGCGCGGCGGACGTCGAGCCGCGCGGGCAGCGTCGCCGAGGTGTTGACCACGACCAGGTCACCGGGCTCGAGGTGCTCGGGGAGGTCGCGGAAGACGGCGTCACCCAGCGCGCCGGGCCGGGCAACCAGCAGCCGGACGCCGTCGCGGGCCAGGCCGCGGTGCTCGGGCGGCGCCGTGGCCTCGGCGCCCATGACCACGGTGCTCACCGGCCGGCCCCCGCCGTCGTGGCGAGCTCAGCGACGCGGTACCGGCCGCTGGGCAGGTCCTCGTCCACCAGCCGCAGCAGCGCGGGGACGACCGTCTCCGGAGCCGGCAGCCCGGTCGCGTCGGGGTCGGCGGCGCGGTGCATGTCCGTGGCCATGTCGCCGGGGTCGACGGCGTGGACGCGCAGTGCGGGGTGTTCGACGGCGAGGACGGCGGTGAGCTGGTCCAGCGCCGCCTTGCTCGCGCCGTACCCGCCCCAGCCCTCGTAGGCCTCGACCGCGGCGTCGCTGCTCACGTGCAGCACCGTGCCGCCGGCCCGTTCGAGCGCCGGCAGCACCGCCTGCAGCAGCGCCAGGGGGGCGACGGTGTTGACCGCCAGCACCCGCTCGAGGGCGGCCGCGGGCAGGTCGGCGAGGCGGGGGAGCGGGGTCGGGCCCAGCTCGCTGGCGTTGCTGACCAGCAGGTCCAGGCGGTCGCCGACGGCTGCGGCGAGGGCCGCGCGGTGGGAGGGGTCGGAGACGTCGCCGGGAACCGCCGTGACCAGGTCGGGACGGGGCAGCGCGGCGACCGCCGCCGCGAGGCGGTCGGGGTCGCGGCCGTCGACGACGAGCCGCCAGCCGCGCCGTGCGAGGGCCTGGGTGAGGGCGGCGCCGAGGCCGCGGGACGCTCCGGTGACGAGTGCTGTGCGAGTCATGGCGCCACGGTGGGTCTTCAACCGCACTTGAGGTCAATACTTGGAGTCGACTTGAGGAAGGGAGGTCGTCGTGGCCGAGGAACTGACGATCGGGCAGGTGGCGGAGCGGGCCGGGATCGCCGCGTCGGCGCTGCGGTACTACGAGGCGCAGGGGCTGGTCTCGGCGTCCCGGACGGCCGGTGGTGCACGCCGCTTCCCGCGCAGCGTGCTGCGCCGGCTGGCGTTCATCCGGGCCGCGCAGAACGTGGGGCTGACCCTGCCGGAGATCCGGGCGGCGCTGTCGGCGCTCCCGGAGGGGCGGACGCCGTCCGCGCGGGACTGGGCCCGGCTGTCGCAGGGCTGGCGGGACCGGCTCGACGAGCAGATCGCGGCGCTGGTGCAGTTGCGCGACGGGCTGTCCTCGTGCATCGGCTGCGGCTGCCTGTCCCTGACGCGGTGCGCGCTGTCCAACCCCGGGGACGTCGCGGCGGGCGAGGGGCCCGGGGCGCGCTGGCTCTCGCCGGCGCTGCGGCGGGTCCCGCCGACGTCCAACGCGGGGTGACCAGCGGGTCCGACGCGGGGTGGGGGCGGCCGATCTCGCCTCGGGGCCGGGTGCGGGAGATGATCGACCGACCGCCGTCGAGAGGGGGAGGTCGCATGTCCGTCATGCCCGCCGCGTTCTTCGGCCACGGCAACCCGATGAACGCCCTGGAGACCAACCGCTACACCGAGGCCTGGCGGGCGTTCGGGAAGTCGGTGCCCCGGCCGCGGGCGATCCTCGTCGTCTCGGCGCACTGGTACGTGCACGCCACGGCCGTGACGGCGATGCCGCGGCCGCGCACCATCCACGACTTCTTCGGCTTCCCGCGCGAGCTGTTCGAGGTCAGCTACGACGCGCCGGGCCTGCCGGAGCTCCACCAGGAGGTCTCCGACGTCGTGCACCCGACGTGGGTGGGCGCGGACCTGGACAGCTGGGGCATCGACCACGGCACCTGGTCGGTGCTGCGGCACGCCTTCCCCGACGCCGACATCCCGGTCGTGCAGCTGTCGATCAACGCGCTCAAGCCGTTCGACTACCACCTGCAGCTCGGCGCCTCGCTGGCACCGCTGCGGGAGGACGGCGTCCTGGTCATCGGCAGCGGGAACGTCGTCCACAACCTCGGCGGGGTCAGCCGCGCGATGCCCGACGGCGGCTTCGACTGGGCGCGCCGGTTCGACGAGCAGGCGCAGGAGTTCATGCAGCTGGAGCCGACCGAGGTCCTCCGCCTCGACGGGCACCGCGACTACGACCTCGCCGTCCCGACGCCGGACCACTTCCTGCCGCTGCTCTACATCGCGGGGATGGCGGGGGCGACCGGGACCACCGCCGACGTCCTGGTCGACGGCTACGCCTACGGCTCGCTGTCGATGACGGCCTACACCGTGGGCATGACCCCGCCCTCGGCCAACGGGGGTGGGTTCGCCGCGCCGCTGCCCGACGACCCGCCGCCGGACGGCGCGAACATCTAGAGGCCGACCGCGACGGTCGCGGCCAGCTCCCGGCAGGCCTCGAGGTCGGCCGGGCCGGGCGTGCCGCTGAGGCTCAGCCGGCGGCGGCCGGGCGGTCCCCGTCGGCGGGCCCGGCGAGGTCGCTGATCCGCGGGAACGGCCTCGTGGAGAAGACGACCTCGACCGGGACGCCGAAGAACTCCGCGATGCGCAGCGCCAGGTGCAGGCTCGGGTTGTACTCGCCGCGCTCCAGGTAGCCGATGGTCTGGTAGTGGACGCCCAGGGCGTCGGCCAGCTCCCGCCGGGTGACGCCCTGCTCGGCCCGGAGCAGGGCGATGCGGTTGTAGACGGCGTCCCCCGTGCGCTCGGCACTCACCGGACCCACTGCAGCGCCGCGTCGCGGGCCGCCGCCACCTGCGAGCCGGACTGCCGACGGGCCATGCGCCGCAGCACCACCGGGGTCACCAGCAGCCCGGCGACCGCCCAGGCGGCGAGCACGAGGACGGCGTGCCCCGTCCGCCACGAGCCGCCCAGCTCGACCGCGGCCGCCGAGTCGGGCAGGAACGCCGAGCGCATGCCCAGGCCGATCCAGTACGTGGGGAACACCTGCGCGACGGTCTGCACCCCGCCCCACAGCGCCTGCACCGGGAAGAAGATCCCGGAGATCACGGTCACGACGGTGACCGGCAGCATCCCCCACGTGCCGACCTTCTGCGTGCCGGGCACCACCGCGCCCAGGACCATCCCCAGCGGCAGGGTGGCCAGCAGGCCCAGGGCCAGCACCCAGGCGACGGTGAGCCAGCCGCCTGCGCCCCGCGGCATGACGCCGTCGAAGAGCAGGGCGCCGGACACGAGGATCACCAGCAGCATCGGGAACAGGCTCAGCGAGTGGTAGACCACCTGGCCGGTGACATAGCCCTCCATGCCGTGCGGCAGCGCCTTGTGCCGCAGCAGGGTGCCGTCCTCGCGCTCCATCGCCAGAGCGAACGCCGGGCCGATGACCACGCCGAAGGCCGCCAGCGCGGCGAGGATGCTCGGCAGCGCGACCGACGGGTAGAGCAGGCCGGTGCCCTCGACCTCGGTGTCGCGGTTGAACCACAGGAAGACCAGCGTGCCCACGCCCATGAACAGGTAGAAGCCCTGGTCCTGGGCGCTGCGCACGCTGAGCAGGAACTCCGTCCAGCCGCGCCGCAGGCCGAGCCGGACCGCGTACGCGGCGCCGACCCGCCCGCTGTCCTCGACGCTCCGGGTCACCGGGTCACCTCCGCCAGCTCGGCCCGGCTGCCGGACTCGTGCCGGGCGACCATCTCGATGTAGGTGTCCTCCAGGCTGGCCCGGTGCACCTCGAGGTCGGCGATCTCGTCGCCGTACTGCTCGAACAGCCGCCGGACGAAGGCCGTGGAGTCCTCGGTGGCGTGCACGAACCGCTCGCCACCGCGGGTCCAGCGCACCTCGCTGGTACCGGCGACCTGCCGGGTCAGGGCCTCGGCGCTGCCGTCGGCGACGATCCGGCCGTCGGCGAGGATGAGGATCCGGTCGGCCAGCCGCTCGGCCTCGCCGAGGTCGTGCGTGGTCAGCAGGATGCTCGTGCCCTCCAGGTCGGAGAGCCGGTGCACCAGGTCGTGGAAGTCCCGGCGGGCCTGCGGGTCGAAGCCGGCGGTCGGCTCGTCGAGGAAGAGCAGCTCGGGGCGGCCGATGATGCCGACCGCGACGTCCAGCCGGCGCCGGCGGCCTCCGGAGAGGGTGGCGATCCGGCGGTCGGCGTCCGCGGTGAGACCGACGGTCTCCAGCAGCCAGTCGACGTCGTAGGGGCGGGGCCGTTCCGGCGTGGCGTAGGGCCGGTAGTAGCCGCCGAGCTGGGTGAGCAGCCGGCGCGGCGTCCAGCGGGCGTGGTCCCGCCAGGACTGCAGGACGACGCCGACGCGGGCCCGCCACGCGTCGTCGGCGGAGGCCGGGTCCACGCCGAGCACCTCGATGTGGCCGGCCGAGCGCAGCCGGAAGCCCTCCAGCACCTCGATCGTGGTCGTCTTGCCGGCGCCGTTGGGTCCCAGGAGGCAGACCACCTCGCCGGCGTGGACGTCGAAGTCGACGCCGGTCAGGACCTCGTGCTGGCCGTACCTCATCCGCAGGCCGCGGACCCGGACGGCGGGCCGGTCGTGCGCGTCCCCGCTCATTCGCCACTCCCTCGGGGCTAATCGGTGCGGCGATAGTAGGTCTACTACATCGACAGTACAACTGCTTACATGTCGGCATGGGGTTGCTGCAGAGCGTGGTGCGGTCGGAGGCCGGCATCGCCCGGGCGCTCGCCGACGGGGTGCGCGGTCGCGACGACGTCCGGCCCGGGGAGGTGGCGCTGCCCTACGCCGGCCGCTTCGGCCTCGTGGTGGGCGTGCTGTGCGTGCTGGGCGCGCTCGAGACCGTGGTGGTGCACGTGCTGCTGCCGTGGGAGGTCGCGCGGTGGGTGCTGCTGGCCGTGTCGGTCTACGCGCTGGTGTGGGTGCTCGGCTTCGGCCTCTCGCTGCGCCAGCACCCGCACGTCGTCCGGGACGGCGAGCTGGTGCTGCGGTTCGGCCACCTCCGGTCGGTGGCTGTGCCACTGGCCGGGCTGGCCGCGGTGCGGCGCAGCGTCGAGACGGGGCACCGGCGCACCGTCGTCCGCGACGGCGACCGGCTGGTGGTCTCGGTCATGGGTGACACGAACGTCGAGCTGCGCCTCGACCCGCCCGTGCACGTCCCGGGTCAGGACGACCCGGTCGCCCGCGTGGCCCTGTACGCCGACGACCCGGCCGCGGCCGTCCGGGAGCTGCGGACCCGCGTGGTCAGCGGGGCCGGCTGACCGCCCCGGGCGTTCCCGCGGGAACGCCGTCCCCCGGCGGCCGTCAGCGAGGGGCGCCGAGCTCCGCGGCGAGCCGCACCACCTCGCCGACGACCCAGACGGCGGGTGGCCGGATGCCCTCCTCGGCCAGCGTCCTGCCCAGACCGGCGAGGGTGGTGCGCACCGTGCGCTGGGTGGGCGTCGAGCCGTCCGCGACGACGGCGACCGGGGTCTCCGGGTCGCGGCCGTGCTCGACGAGCGCCGCGGCGATCGCGGGGGCGGTGTCCACGCCCATGAGGACGACGAGGGTGCCGCGCAGCCGCCCGAGTGCGGCCCAGTCGACCAGCGACTGCGGGTGCCCGGGCGGCACGTGCCCGGAGACGACGGCGAACTCGTGGGTGAGCCCACGGTGGGTGACCGGGATGCCGGCCAGCCCGGGGACGCCGATCGCGCTGGTCACCCCGGGGACCACCTCGACCGGGACGCCGGCCGCCGCGCAGGCCTCCAGCTCCTCCATCCCGCGGCCGAAGACGAACGGGTCGCCGCCCTTGAGCCGCACCACCCGCTTCCCGGCCCTGGCGTGCTCGACCAGCAGCGCGTTGATCTGCTCCTGGGCCATGTACCGGCCGCGGGGCAGCTTCGAGGCGTCGATGACCTCGACGTCGGGCGGCAGGGAGGCCAGCAGCGACTGCGGCGCGAGGTGGTCGGCCACGACGACGTCGGCCTGCGACACCGCCTGCTGGCCGCGCACGGTGATCAACCCCGGGTCGCCGGGGCCGCCGCCGACGAGGACGACGGTCCCCGGCCGGCCCTCGGGCACGGCGCGGGCCGCCCGGTCGCGGATGCTGCCGTCGGTCAGCCCGGCGACGACCGCGTCCCGGACGGCGACGGCCCGCTGGGGGTCCCCGCCGCCGTGGACGCCCACGACGAGGTCCCCCTGCCGGCCGACGGCGGGGGTCCAGACGCTGGACGCCGACCGGTCGTCAGCGCGGGCGCAGAAGACGCGGGCCCGTTCGGCCTCCTCGGCGACCGTGGCGTTGACCGCGGGGTCGTCGGTGGCGGCGACCGCGTACCAGGCGCCGTCGAGGTCGCCGGGCCGGTAGGAGCGGCGCACCCAGGTGACCGCCCCCGGACCCACGAGCGCCTCCAGGGCCGGGGTGACCTCGGGGCTGACCACGGTCACGCGGGCCCGGGCCTCCAGCAGGCCGGCGACGCGGCGGTGCGCGACCTGGCCACCGCCCACGACCACGACCCGGCGGTCGAGCAGTCGCAGGCCCACGGGATAGACCACCCCGGAGGCCGGGTCGACGGGGGTGGCGTTCACGGTCGCTCCTCGCCGGCGCCCGTCGCGACCGGGGACGGCGTCCCCACGATCGTGCGGCTACTCGAGGGCGCGCTCACCGGGCCTTCTCCGTCACCCCGGCGGAGTCGAACGTGGCCACGTCGCGCAGCGCCGCCGCCGCGCTGGTCACCAGCGGCAGCGCCAGCAGGGCGCCGGTGCCCTCGCCGAGGCGCAGGTCGAGCCCGAGCAGCGGCCGCAGACCGAGCGCGCGCAGGGCGATCGCGTGCCCGGGCTCGGCCGAGGTGTGCCCGGCCAGCGCGTGCTCCAGCGCGGTCGGGCACAGCGCGGCGGCGACCAGGGCGGCGGAACCCGCGATCACGCCGTCGAGCAGCACCGGCACGCGGGCGGCCGCGGCGCCGAGGACGAACCCCGCCAGCGCGGCGTGCTCCAGGCCGCCCACCTCGGCGAGGACGCCCAGCGCCGCCTCCGGGGTCGTCGGCCGGACCGGCACGCGACCGACCGCGCGGGCGACGACCGCGACCTTGCGGGCGAGCGTCGGGTCGTCGACGCCGGTGCCCCGGCCGGTCGCCTCCGCGGGGGTCGCGCCGGTGAACGCGCAGACCAGCGCGGCCGACGCGGTCGTGTTGGTGATGCCCATGTCGCCGGTGACCAGACAGCCGTGGCCGGTGGCGAGGTCGGTGGCGACCTCGATCCCGACCTCGACGGCCCGCCGGGCCTCGTCGGGGGTCATGGCGGGGCCCACGGCGAGGTCTGCGGTACCGGGACGCACATTTCGGGAGAGCAGCGCCGGGCCGGGCTCGACCGCGTAGCCGGTGGCGACCCCGACGTCCACGACCACCACGTCCGCGCCGAGCTGGGCGGCGAACGCGTTGACCACCGCACCCCCGTGGGCGAGGTTGACCACCATCTGCGCGGTGACCTCCTGCGGCCAGGGCGTCACCCCCTGGGCGTGCACGCCGTGGTCGCCGGCGAAGACCGCGACCGCGGCCGGGGTGGGCAGCGGCGGCGGGCACGCGCCGGTGGTGCCGGCCAGCTGTGCCGCGACGTCCTCGAGCACGCCCAGGGAGCCCGGTGGCTTGGTCATCCGGTCCAGCCGGTCGCGGGCGGCGCGCTCGGCCGCGGCGTCGCGCGGCGCGATCGCGGCGATCGTGTCGGCCAGCAGGGTGCCCGCGAACGGGGCCGGGTCGGTGCTCAGGGGATCTCCTCGGGCAGGCGGGGCGCGGCCCGCGGCGTCGGTGGCGCGGGAGGGATCGCCTCCAGGATCGCAGCCAGCTCGGCGGCGAACGCACGCGAGGTGGCCGGGGCGCGGACGGCGACGCGCAGGTGGTCGCCGTCCAGACCGGGGAAGGTGTCGCCCCGGCGCACCGCCCACCCCCGCGCGCGCAGCTCCGTCCGGACGCGCTCGCCGTCGGGGACCCGCAGCAGCACGAACGACGACCGGGGCTGCCCGAGCACCTCCACCCCCGGTGGCAGGGCGTGCAGCAGCACCTCGCGGTGGTCGATGAGGTGGTGGGCCGCCGCGACGGCCTCGGCGCGCGCCTCCGGGCCGGTGCACGCGACGAGCGCGGCCAGGGCCGGGGTGCCCAGCGGCCAGGGCGGCTGGGCGGCGGCGAGGGTCGCCACCAGGTCGGCCGGGGCGAGGCAGTAGCCCACCCGGAGCCCGGCCAGGCCCCAGGTCTTGGTCAGGCTGCGGACCACGAGCAGCCCCGGCAGGTCGCGGCGGCCGGCCAGCGACTCGGGCTCGCCGGGCACGGTGTCGGCGAACGCCTCGTCGACCACGAGCACCCGACCGGGCCGGGCCAGCGCGGCGACGTCCTCCGCGGCGTGCAGCACCGAGGTCGGGTTGGTCGGGTTGCCGAGCACGACCAGGTCGGCCTCGTCGGGCACGGCAGCCGGGTCCAGCCGGTACCCCGGCGTCGCCAGCAGGTGCCGCTGGACCGGGTGCCCCGCGGCGCGCAGCGCGGCCTCGGGCGCGGTGAACGACGGGTGGACGACGACCGCCCGCCGCGGCCGCAGCGCCCGGGCGACCAGCGTGAACGCCTCGGCCGCTCCCGCGGTGAGCAACACCTCCCCGGGCGGGCGGCCGTGGGCCGCGGCGACCGCGGCCCGGGCGGGGCCGGCGTCGGGATAGGCGGCGCTGGCGTCGAGCGCCTCGTGCAGCACCGCCCGCAGCCACGCCGGCGGGGTGCCGGTGCGGACGTTGACGGCGAGGTCGACCAGGCCGGGGGCGAGCTCCGCGTCGCCGTGGTGGTCGAGGTCGGGTTCACGCATCGGCCACCGCCACCGTGACCCGGCCGACCACCGTGCGCCCGACCAGCAGCGTCCCCCCGCCGAGCAGGGCCGCGGCCTCGGCGACCGACGGTGTCCCCACCGCGGCGGCCACCCGCGCCGATGGCGAGGGCACCGGGACGGCGGCCAGCGCGACGGCGGGGTGCGCCGTCAGCTCCCAGCCGCGCCCGGCCGCGGCCTCCACCAGGCCGGGCTCGCCGGCGCGGGCGTCGAGCGTGGCCAGCCGGACGCCGTCCGCGCCGGCGGGCAGGACGGCGTCGACCGCGGCCAGGACCTCCGCGGCGGCGACCCCGGGGCGCGCGCCGACGCCGACCACGATCACGGTGCGGCTCCCTGGGGCAGGGCGGCCAGCAGCTCGTCGGCGTCGCGGGGGAGGGCGCCGTCGGGGAGCAGGCCCAGCGCGCGCAGCCGGGCGCCCACCGTCAGCGCCCAGGGCCGGTCCAGCCGGGCACGGGCGAGCAGGGCGTCGTCGGCGAGCACCTCGGCGGGCGGGCCCTGCACCACCGCGCGGTCGACGACCACGGCCACCTCGTCGGCCCAGCGCAGCGCCAGGTCGACGTCGTGGGTGCTCATCACCACCGTCGAGCCGTTCTGCCGCAGCCGCTCGAGCGCGGCCAGCGCCTCGACGACCGCCGACGGGTCGAGCCCGGCGGTGGGCTCGTCGAGCAGCAGCACGCAGGGACGCATGGCGACCGCGCCGGCGATCGCCACCCGCTTGCGCTCCCCGTAGGAGAGCTGGTGGGTGGGCCGGCCGGCCAGCTGCGTCACGCCGAGCAGGTCCAGCGCCTCGGCCACCCGCGCGCGGACGGCGTCGTCCGGCAGCCCGAGGTTGAGCGGGCCGAACGAGACGTCCTGGGCCACCGAGGCGCTGAACAGCTGGTCGTCCGGGTCCTGCAGGACGAGCTGGACCTCCTGCCGGTGCGCCCGCAGGCCGCGGCGGCTGTGCTGCAGCCGCTCCCCGTCGACGGCGACCGTGCCGGCCGTCGGCACCAGCGCGCCCGACAGGCACCGCAGCAGCGTGGTCTTGCCCGAGCCGTTGGCGCCGAGCACCGCGAGCCGCCGTCCGGCCGGCACGGTCAGCGAGGCGCCGTCGAGGACGCGGCGTCCCCGCTCGTACCCGGCCACCAGTCCCGTGGCGGTCAGCGTGCGGTGGCTCATGCGAGCAGCCCGACCGAGACCAGGGCCGCGAGCCCGGCGGCCGTCCCCGCGAGGAAGGCCCGGGACGACGGGAGCGGCTCCGGGAGCACCCGCAGGCCGGTCTCCATGCCGCGGCCGGCGAGGCCCTCCTGCATGCGGCGGGCGCGGTCCCAGGAGCGGGTCAGCACGGCGGCGGCCAGCGCCCCGGAGGACCGGGAGGACCGCCGCCACGTCGAGTAGCCCATCCGTGCCGCCTGCGCCTCCCGGACCGCGCGCAGGCTCCCCAGCAGCACGAACAGCATGCGGTAGGTGACCGCGGCGACCTCGACCACCGCCGCGGGCACCCGCAGGCTCCGCAGGGCCGGCAGCAGGTCCGACACCGGCGTGGTGGTGGCCAGCAGCAGCACCGCCGCGCTCCCGGCCAGCGCGTGGCCGGCCAGGGCGCCGGCGCGCGCGGCGGCATCCGGGGCCCAGCCCAGGCCGCCGTCGCCGACCGAGACCACGGCGGTGAGGGTCCCGACGGCGGTGAAGGCCAGCGGCCAGCGCACCACCCGGCCGAAGAGGCGGGCCGGCACCCGGGCAGGGCCGAGGGCGAGGACGACCGCGGTCCCCCCGACCAGGACGCTGCCCGGCCAGGCCGGCAGGACCAGCGCGCAGACCACCAGGCCCAGCGACAGCAGCAGCTTGTCGCCGGGGGCCCGGCGGCGCCAGGCGCTGGCCCAGGCGGCGTCGTCGATCGCCAGGGAGCTCACGGCCGGGGCGTCTCCGCGGGCGCGGGTCCGGCCCCGGTCGCCGCCTCCGCCTCCTCCGCCGCCGCCGTTCGGGCCTCGCGGAGGGCGCGCCGGCCGTGCAGCCGCCCGAGCACGTACCCGAGCACCCCCGCACCGGCCGCGGCCTGCAGGGCGAACAGCCCGGACTCGAGCTCGGAGGACCCGGGGGAGAAGACCGACTCGAACCACGGGGAGTAGCCCGACTCCTCGATCAGCTCGGTGGCCCGGCCGTCGGTGCCGCCGAACTCCGAGTTGCCGACGTGCAGGACCAGCGGGACGGCGACGAGCGCCACCACGCCCAGCACGAGCAGGGCGGTGACCACGTGCCGCCGGTTCACCGCTGCCCCTCCTCGGTCGCCGGGGCGGCCGGGGGCGCCGGCGCGGCCGTCGGCTCGGCCGGACGGCGGAGGGTGCCCAGCCGCTCCAGCTCCGGCCGGGCGTTGACGGTGAGCACCCGGAACAGCAGCACGCCGAGCAGTCCCTCGGCCAGCGCGAGCGGGATCTGGGTGACGGCGAAGACGCCGAGGAACTTGGCCACGGCGCCCGCGAGGCCGCTCTCCGCGTCGGGGAACGCCAGCGCCAGCTGCAGGGACGTCGTGACGTAGGTGGCGAGGTCGGCCACCGCCACTCCGACGAACACCGCGCCGAGCAGGCTGCCGCTCACCCGGCGGGTGAGCAGGTACGCGCCGAAGCCCGCCCAGGGGCCGACGACCGCCAGCGAGAACGCGTTGGCACCCAGCGTGGTGAGCCCGCCGTGGGCCAGCAGCAGGGCCTGGAACAGCAGGACGACGGTGCCCAGCAGGGCCATCACGGGTGGTCGGAAGAGGATCGCCCCCAGGCCCGTGCCGGTCGGGTGGCTCGAGCTCCCGGTGACCGACGGCAGCTTGATCGCGCTGAGCACGAAGGTGAAGGCACCCGCGGCGCCGAGCAGCAGCGTCGACTCCGGGTTCTCGCGGACCTCCCTGACCACGGCCCGCGCGCCGTGCACCACGAACGGGGCCGCGGCGACCGTCCAGCCGATCGCGTGGGCCGGGGGCAGGAAGCCCTCAGCGATGTGCATGCGGTGCCCCTTCCGGGAGCCGCGCGGCCGCGGCGACGAGGCGGGAGGCCATCCCCGGGGAACCGGCCCAGTGCAGGTGCAGGTAGGAGGCGTGCACGCTCCCGGCGACGAACCCCTCCGGCCCGGATCCCGGCCACCGCCAGGCCGGGCTCACCCCGGCGCCCGGCGTGACGACCGTGCGGTGGAACTCGTGCCCGCGCACCCGCGTCCCGGCCGCCGCGAGCACCGAGTCGGTGAGCGCGACGGCCTCGCGGTAACCGAGGGTCAGACCCGGCGACATGGCCGCGTCGGCGGGCAGCACCCCGCACATCGGGACCCCGTCCAGGCTGCGGGCCAGGTACAGCAGCCCCGCGCACTCGGCGGCGACCGGGGCGCCGCGCCGCGCCAGCCCGGCGACCTCGGCCCGCAGCGCGGCGTTGGCCGACAGCTCCGCGGCGTGCACCTCGGGGAAGCCGCCGCCGACCACCAGCCCCGCCGTGCCCTCGGGCAGGTGCTCGTCGCGCAGCGGGTCGACGGTCACCACCGCGGCGCCCGCGGCCTCCAGCAGCTCGGCGTTCTCCGCGTAGCCGAAGGTGAACGCCGCACCCCCGGCGACGGCGATCCGCGGCCGGCCCTCGACCCGGTCCACCTCGGCGGCGGGGTCCCACGGGGCGGCGTCCAGGGCCGGGGCCGAGCGGGCCAGCCGCAGGACGGCATCCAGGTCGAGCGCGCCCGCCACCACCTCGCCGAGCCGCCGCACCGTCGTCAGCGCCTCGGCGGACCGCTCGGCTGCGGGCACCAGGCCCAGGTGCCGGGAGGGGGTGCCCAGCTCGTCGAGCCGCCGGATCGCCCCCAGCACGGGCACCCCGGACCCGCCGAGGGCATCGCGCAGGACCTCCTCGTGGCGGTCGCTGCCCACCCGGTTGAGCACGACGCCGCCCATCCGCACGGACGGGTCGAACGTGGCGAAGCCGTGCACGAGCGCCGCGACGCTCTGCGCCTGGGCCGAGGCGTCGACGACGAGCACGACCGGCGCGCGCAGCAACCGGGCGACGTGCGCGGTCGAGGCGAACCCCGGCTCGACGGTGGGGGAGGTGGCGCCGTCGAACAGGCCCATGACCCCCTCGACGACCGCGACGTCGGCGCCGCGGGCCCCGTGCAGGAACAGCGGGACCACCCGCTGCTCGCCCACGAGCACCGGGTCGAGGTTGCGCCCGGGCCGGCCCGCGGCCAGGCCGGTGTAGCCCGGGTCGATGTAGTCGGGGCCGACCTTGTGCGGGGAGACGGCCAGTCCGCGGGCGGTGAGCGCGGCGACCAGTCCGGTCGCGACCGACGTCTTGCCCGCGTTGCTCGACGGTGCGGCGACCACCACGCGCGGGACGGCGACGGTCACCACTCGATCCCCCGCTGGCCCTTCTGGCCGGCGTCCATCGGGTGCTTGACCTTGGTCATCTCCACGACGAGGTCGGCGGCCGCGACGAGGGCCGGCGGGGCGTTCCGGCCGGTGACGACGACGTGCTGGCTGCCGGGCCGGTCCACCAGCGTCCGCACCACGTCGTCGACGTCCACCCAGCCCCACGTCAGCGGGTAGGTGAACTCGTCGAGCACGTAGAACCGGTGGGCCTCGGCGGCGAGGTCGCGCTTGATCTGCGCCCAGCCCTCGGCGGCGTCGGCGGCGTGGTCGACCTCGGTCCCCTGGCGGCGCGACCAGCTCCAGCCCGAGCCCATCTTGTGCCAGACCACCGGCCCGCCCTCGCCGGTCTGCTCGTGCAGCCGGCCCAGTGCGGTGAGCGCGTTCTCCTCGCCCACCTTCCACTTGGCGCTCTTGACGAACTGGTAGACCGCGATCGGCCAGCCCTGGTTCCACGCCCGCATGGCCATGCCGAACGCGGCGGTCGACTTGCCCTTCATCTCGCCGGTGTGCACGGCGAGGATCGGCCGGTTGCGCCGGGCCCTCGTGGTCAGCCCGTCGTCCGGGGTGACCGCCACCTGCCCCCGGGGCACCTCAGGCCGCCTCGCGGACGGAGCGCACGGTCGCGGCCAGCGACTCGGCGGCCAGCTCCTCCAGCCGCAGGGTCCGTGCGCCGAGGGCGGCGCCGAGCGCGCCGGCCAGGCCGAGGCGCACCGGTCCGGACTCGCAGTCGACGACGACGCCCGCGATCCCGGCGGCGGCGAGCAGGCCGGCGGCGGCGTGCGCGTCGGCCACCGCGGCGCTGCCGCGGGCTCCCGTCGCCCGCCCGTCGGTGACGACGACCAGCAGCGGACGGCGCTGCGGGTCCCGGACCCGCTCCACCCGGAGCGTCTCGTGCGCGCGCAGCAGGCCCGCTGCCAGCGGGGTGCGCCCGCCGGTGGGCAGCTCGCGAAGCCGGGCCGCGGCAGCCTCGACCGACCACGTCGGCGGCAGCGCCAGGTCGGCGCCGGTGCCCCGGAAGGTGACCAGGCCGACCTTGTCCCGCCGCTGGTAGGCGTCGAGCAGCAGGGAGAGGACGGCGCCCTTCACCGCGCCCATCCGCGAGCGCGACCCCATCGAGCCGCTGGCGTCGACGACGAAGAGGACCAGGTTGCCCTCGCGGCCCTCGAGCGTGGCCTGGCGCAGGTCCTCACCGGCGATCCGCAGGCCCGGCCCGGTGCGGCCGCGGGCGGCCTGGTGCGGCGCGGCGGCGAGCACGGTGTCGGTCAGGTGCAGCCGCGTGACGGGGCCGCGGGGGCGGGTCGAGCCGACCACCCGGCCCCGCTCGGCGCGTGCCCGGGAGCGCCGCCCGGCGACCCCCGCACCGACGCCGGGGACCTCCAGCCGGCGCGCGCGGAACGCCTCGTCGGGGGCCACGGCGGCCCGCTCCGGCGCGGGCCCGGGACCGCCGCCCTCCTGCGGTGTCGGAGGCGACACCGGCGGTTCGGGGCCCGATCCGGCGGTGTCGCCTCCGACACCGGGGGGTGGGGACCCGGTGTCGGGGGCCGGGCCGCCGCCCGGGCCGCCGTCCCCGGGGCCGTCGTCCTCGGGGCCGCCGCCGGACGGGCCGTCGTCCTCGGGCTCGTCGGGGCGGGAGTCCTCGAGGGCCCGGTCCAGCGTCTGCTCGTCCAGGCCCGGCGCGTCGAAGGGGTTGCGCCGACGGCGGTGCGGCAGCGCCAGCCGGGCGGCCGCCCGCACGTCCTCCTCGGTCACCTCGTCGCGACCGCACCAGGCGGCGTGCGCGATCGCGGCGCGGGCGGTGACCAGGTCCGCGCGCAGCCCGTCGACGTCGAAGGCGGCGCAGACCGCGGTCACCTGGCGCAGCGCGTCGTCGGAGAGGACGACGTGCGGCAGCCGGGCCCGGGCGGCGGCGATCCGCGCGGCCAGGGCACCCTCCTCGGCCGACCACGTCACGGTGAACCCGGCCGGGTCGGCGTCGAAGGCGAACCGCCGGCGCACCACCTCGGCGCGGACCTCCGGGTCCCGCGGCGCGGCCACCTCCACCGTCAGCCCGAACCGGTCGAGCAGCTGCGGGCGGAGCTCGCCCTCCTCGGGGTTCATCGTGCCGACGAGCAGGAACCGCGCCGCGTGCCGCACCGACACGCCCTCGCGCTCGACGTAGGCGGTGCCCAGCGCGGCGGCGTCCAGCAGCAGGTCGACCAGGTGGTCGTGCAGCAGGTTGACCTCGTCGACGTAGAGCAGGCCGCGGTGCGCGGCGGCGAGCAGGCCCGGCTCGAAGGCCTTGACGCCCTCGGTGAGCGCCCGCTCCAGGTCCAGCGAGCCGACGACCCGGTCCTCGGAGGCGCCGACCGGCAGCTCGACCAGGCGCGCCGGCCGCGTCTGCCCGGGCGTCTGCGCGTCGTGCGGGCCGTCCGGGCAGGCCGGGTCCGGGGCGGCGGGGGCGCAGGCGAACCGGCAACCGGCCACGACGTCCACCGGCGGGAGGACGGCGGCCAGCGCGCGCACCGTCGTCGACTTCGCCGTCCCCTTCTCGCCCCGGACCAGCACCCCCCCGACCGCGGGGGAGACGGCGTTGAGCAGCAGTGCGAGACGCATGTCGTCCATGCCGACGACGGCGCCGAAGGGATAGGTCACCCGGGCGTCCTTCCTCCCCGGGTGTCCACGCCCGGAGGGAGCAGGGACGACGGCGGGAGTCTCCTGGCTGCCGGATCGTCGTCCGCCCCCGACCTTCCCGTCCCCGGGGGGACAGTGGCCGAGCGTGGGGGCGTACTCCCCGGTCACAGTGGCGGGACCGCGCCGGAATCTCACCGGGCTTCCTCCACTGCCGTCGCTGTGGCCCGGTCATGCAACCACGGCACGGCGCCGCGCCGACAGCCCCCCGTCTCTTGACGGATCGGAAAGTCATGGTCCACTCTTTCCGACATGGAAAACGACGCGATCGACCGGGACACCGCGGCCGCCCAGCTGGCCACCCTCCGGGCGGACCGGGTCGCGCTGGCCGACCGGGTCCGGGCACCGTGGTGGTACGACGTCACGCTCGGGTTGCTGCTGTTCGGCTTCCTGGCCTCCTACGCCGTCGACTCGCTCTGGGTGACCTTCCCGGCGCTGATCGTCTTCTGCGCCGGACTCGGCGCCCTGGTGGCGGCCTATCGCCGGATCACCGGCATCTGGGTGAACGTGACCTGGGGCGCCATGGCGGCGTGGACGGCCGTGGTGCTGCCCGTGCTCGTCGCGGCGTTCGTGCTGGCGGAGGGCTTCGACCAGCGGTGGGCGATGGTGGTCGCGGGCGCCGTGCTCGGGGTGGCCGTCGTCGTGTTCGGCCGGTACTGGGGCCGCAAGCTGGTCGCCGAGCTGCGGACGTCGCTGTGACCGTGGTCGCGCCGCACTTCGACACCGTCATCCACCCACCGCCCCGGCTGCAGATCTGCGGCCTGCTCGCCGCGGTCGACACCATGGAGTTCGCCGCCGTCCGCGACGCCGTGGGGGTCAGCGACTCGGTGCTCTCCAAGCACGTCAAGCAGCTGGAGGCGGCCGGCTACGTGAAGGTGCAGAAGGCCACGATCGCCTCGCGCCAGCGGACCAGCCTGTCGCTGACGAAGACCGGGCGCACGGCCTTCGACGCGCACGTCGCCGAGCTGCGGCGGATCACCGGCGCCTGAGAGCCCCCTGCACGCGGGGTGTCCGCGCCGACCGGCAGAGTGGGCGCCGTGGCGGGGAGGGGGCGCATCGTCCGGCTGGGGGACGCGGCGCTGGTCGTCGCGGGCGCGGTGGTCGCGACGCTCGCCTTCGACACCTTCGACCTGCCCTCGTCCTCGCTGTTCGGCGGCCTGCTGGCCGGGCTGGTCCGGGGGCTGGCCGGACGGCGGCGGCTCGCGGTGCCGCGCCCGGGGGTGCTCGCCGCCCAGGGCCTGATCGGGGTCTCCATCGGGGCGCTGGTCGACCCGGAGACGCTCGCCGCGATCGGCGAGGACTGGCTGCCGGTCCTGCTGGTCGTGGTCGGCACGCTGGTGCTGACCCTGCTGGCCGGGCTGCTGATGCGGCTGCAGCCCGGGATCAGCCCGGTGACCGGCGCCTTCGCCATGATCGCCGGTGGCGCGTCGGGCATCACCGCGATGTCCCGGGAGCTGGGCGCCGACGAGCGGATGGTCGCCGTCCTCCAGTACCTGCGGGTGCTGCTCATCGTCGTCCTCATGCCGCTGGTGGCGACCGGCGTGTTCGGCGCATCACCCGGGTCCGGGGGGACGACGGCCGGCGAGGCCGGACCCGGTTGGCCGGCCGGGCTGCTCTTCGCCGCGGTCTGCGTCCTCGTCGGCCTGCCGGCGGCCCGGCTGCTGCGGATCCCGGTGCCCTCGCTGCTCGGGCCGATGCTGGTGGCCGCCGCGCTCCACCTCAGCGGGCTGTCGCGGGGCGCTCAGGTCCCCGAGCCGCTGGAGCTGGGCGCGTTCCTCGTCATCGGCCTGATGGTCGGCCTCAACTTCACGCGGGAGAGCCTGCGCACCGTCGGCCGGGCGCTGCCCCTGGCGCTGGCGGTCATCCTGGGCCTGGTCGTCACCTGCGCGGGCCTGGGCGCGGTGCTGACCGTCACGACCGACGCGAGCGCGCTCGACGCCTACCTCGCCACCACTCCCGGCGGCCTGTACGCGGTGCTGGCCACCGCGCAGGACGGAGGGGCCGACGCCACCTTCGTGCTCGCCGTCCAGGTGCTGCGGCTGTTCGTGATGCTGCTGTCGGCGCCGCTGCTGGCACGGTGGCTGCGCCGCGCCGGCTGACCGGCGTCGGCCTCGTCACCCCTCCGAGCAGCCCCCTCGGTCGCCGGTCGGGCCTACCCTCGACCGGGCGCGAGGGAGGTGAGGACGCTGGCGGAGGACACGACGGGCACGGACGCGAGGGACACGGACGCGAGGGACGCGGACGAGATGGCCACGGCCGGGACGGGCACGGAGGACGCCGTGCTGCTCTTCGTCGGTGGCCCGCTCGACGGGCGGGTGGAGATCCGGGAGGCGCGGCACGGGCAGCCGTTGCCGACGATCACCCACGTCCACCTCCACGGCGGGCCCAAGGTCGTGCACCGCTACGACCTGACCGCGCTCACCGACACGGCCGGCGTCTACACCGTCCGGCCGCGCCAGGCCGTGCGCGACGAGTCCGTCGCCGACTGACCGCTCACCGGAGGCGGAGCACGAACCCCGCGTAGCCGAACTCGTCGCCGCGGGACCGCCGCAGGTCGATCTCCCGCCTCGCCTCGGCCAGTGCTGCGGCGGTCTCCTCGTCCGGGTCCGGCCAGGCGTCGATGGCCGCCGCGAGGGGCACGTGGTACTCCTCCGCCCAGTCGGAGTCGGGCAGCAGGCGGGTGGCGACGACGTCCCACCCGGCCGCGCGCGCCGCGGCCTCCGTCGCCGGCACGTCGCGCATCGCGGGGTACGCGGCCCAGAACGCGCGGGTGTCGGCCGAGGGCGACGTCGTCGTCCACACGGCGTCGGTGAGCACGAGCACGCCGCCGGGGACCAACAGCCGTCGCCACTCCCGCAGCGCCGCCTCCACGCCCATCAGGTAGGCGGCGCCCTCGCACCACAGCAGGTCGAACGCGCCGTCCGGGTGCGGGAGTGCGGTCATGGACGCGCGGACGACGCCGATCCGGGCGGCCTCCCCGGCGTCGGCCGCGGCCCGCCGCGCGCGGCGCAGGAACGGCTCGTGCAGGTCGACGGCGGTGACCCGGATCCCGGCCGCGGCGAGCACGAGCGAGGCCCGGCCCGGTCCGCACCCGATGTCGAGCGCGCGGGTGTCCGCCGGCAGCGGGTCGGCGAGGGCCAGCAGGGCCCGGGTGGTCGCGTCGGAGCCCACGCCCTCGCGGGGCAGGTCACGGTGCAGGGCCCAGAACACGTCGGCGGCGTCCATCGAGCGGCAGCGTGCCGGGCGGGCGGCGCCCCGGTCGACCGGTTTCCGCCGACCTCACGGTGTCGTCGCCGTCCGTGCCGCACCCCGCGAGGTCGGCGGCGACGCGGCGGGTCAGGCCCGGTGGTACCCGCGGACCGCGGTGACCACCTCGTCGAAGCGGTGGCGGTCCAGGGCGGCGCCCATGCGGCGGGCGGCGCCGGCGGGCACCACCAGCAGGCGGTCCAGCCGCACCTCGCTGGGCCGGCCCTGCGCGTCCCAGGCCCCGCGGCCGACGTCCATCCAGTACCGCCCGTGCCGGGCCTCGTCGGCCGCGTCGCGGTCGTGGTCCTGGCTGGAGAGCATCAGGCCGACCAGGTCCTCGCCACGCCGGCCGACGACGAGCACCGGGCGGTCCTTGCCGCGACCGTCCCCCTCGTCGAAGGGCACCCAGGCCCACACCACCTCGCCGGGGTCGGGCCGGTCGTCGGGGCGCGGGCGGTAGCCGAGGTCGACCCCGGCGAGGCCGCCGTCGAGGTCCCGGACGCCCGGGCCGCCCGCCCGCGGCGCCGCCGGGGCGGGGCGGCGGGTGGTGCGTGCCGCGCGGGTCGCCGGCCGGGCGACCGCGCGCAGCACGCCGGTGAGCCGTCGGACCAGCCCGCTGCGCGCCATGCGGGCACGGTACGGCGCCCCGGCCCCAGACCTCGTGTGTCCCACGTGACACACAGGCACCAATCGGTCACGTCCACGGTTGGAACTGCCGACACGGGGGCACCATGGGCGCACGGGGCGGTCAGTCGAGGCCCTCCGAGAGAGGGGGGTCCTCGATGACCTCGGCCGAGCCGGCCCGTCCGGCCGCACCGCGCACGCGAGAGGTGCAGGCCAGCGTGCTCGCCGCCTTCCAGCTCGTCGAGGACGCCCGCTACCTCGGCTCCGACCGCCGCAGCCGGCGGGGACGACGGCGCGCGCTCGCCGAGCGCACCGTCGCCTACCGCAAGCTCGCCCGGGACCTGCGCGCCAGCTGAGCCGGGGCGCTCAGAGCTCCTCGGCCAGCCCCGCCCGCATGACCGCGTCGTCGGGCAGCGGGGTGGTGAGCCGGCAGTGGTCGCCGAAGACCTCGCGCATCGGGGCGAACGCCGAGCGCTCGACCTGCCGCTGCGGGTCCCACAGGCCCGAGCGCATCACCGACTTGGCGCACTGGAAGTACGCCCGCGCGACCGTCACCACGAGCACCGAGCGCGGCGCGCGGCCGAACTCGGTGAGGTCCACCTCCAGCTCCTCGGGGCCGGTCAGCTCGGCGGTGCCGTAGACGCGCAGGGTCTCCTCGATCCCCGGGACCAGGAACAGCAGCGCCACCCGCGGGTTGCCCGCCACGTTGCGCAGGCTGTCCACGCGGTTGTTGCCCGGCCGGTCGGGGAGCGCCAGCCGGTGCTCGTCGAGGACCTTGACGAAGCCCGGGTCGCCCCCGCGCGGCGACACGTCCGGCCAGCCGTCGGGGGAGGCGGTCGACAGCGTCGCGAACGACGAGAGCGCGATGAAGGCCCGGCAGTGGCGGTCGAGGTGGTCGATCACCTTGTCCTGCACCAGCTGGGAGGGGTCGCGGTACCGGGCCAGCACGTCGTCCATGGCCGAACGGTAGCCGGGCTAGCGTCTGCTCCCGTGCCCGCGCAGTGGAGTGCCCCCGTCCGGTACGTCGAGTGCGACCAGCAGGGTGTGGTCTTCAACGCCCACTACCTGACGTGGGCCGACGAGGCCTCCACCGGCTGGTGGGCGGCGATGGGGCTGTCCTGGGACGAGCTGACCGAGCGGCGGATCGACCCGCTGGTCAAGGCCAGCACGCTGGAGTGGTCGGCCCCGGCCCGCTGGGGCGACACCGTCACCGTGGACGCCGAGACGGAGCGGGTGGGCCGCACCAGCGTGATGGCGCGGTTCACGGTCCGGGTGGGGGAGCGGGTGTGCTGCGTCGTCCGGACGACCTACGTGTGCGTGACCGACGGCGTCGCCGCGGCCTGGCCCGACGACGTCCGCGCGCGGCTGGCGCCCTAGCGCCCGGCCCCCGGCGGCAGCAGCGGCAGCCCGTCCGGCGCGCCCTCCTCGACCAGCCGCCACAGGGTGTCGGTGTCGGCGTGCTCGGCGACCAGGTCGCCCAGGGCGTCGAGCCGGCGCTCCCGGACGGCGGCGAAGTCGGTGTCCGGTGCGGGGACGAACCGCCGGCCGGCCACCCGCGCCACCTCGGTGAGGAACGCGCGGCGGAAGCCGTCGTTCTCGAACGCCCCGTGCCAGGTGGTGCCCCAGACGGCGCCGGACCGCGCGCCGTCGAGGAAGGGCTCGGCGGTGTCGTCGACGCTGACCACCCCGTGGTGGATCTCGTAGCCGCGGACCGGCTGGCCGAACGCCGTGCCCACCGGCCGGCCCAGCGTCTTCTCGCGGGCGAAGCGCACGTCGGCCGGCAGCAGCCCGAGGCCCGCCACGGCCCCGGCCCGCGACTCGACGTCGTCGGTGATGGTGCGCGCCAGCATCTGGTGGCCGCCGCAGATGCCCAGCACCGGGCGGCCCTCCGCGGCCCGCCGCGACACGGCGTCGGCCAGCCCCGTGGCGCGCAGCCAGCGCAGGTCGGGGACGGTGGCGCGGGTGCCGGGGAGGACCACCAGGTCGGCGTCGGCCAGCTCTCCCGGCGTGGTGGCGAAGCGCACCAGCACGCCCGGTTCGGCGGCCAGCGCGTCGAGGTCGGTCACGTTGGACAGCCGGGGCAGGCGGGCGACGGCGACCCGCAGCACCTCGGCCCCGTGCGGGGGGCCCGCCGCGGACCGGGGCGCCCCGATGCCGAGGGAGTCCTCGACGTCGAGGTCGAGGCCGTCGCGCCAGGGCAGCACGCCCAGGGTGGGCCGCCCGGTCAGCCCGGTGAGCGCGTCCAGGCCAGGGCGCAGCAGCCGGACGTCGCCGCGGAACTTGTTCACCAGGAACCCGGCGACCAGCCGCTGGTCGGCCGGCGGCATGAGCGCGACCGTGCCGTAGAGGGCGGGGAACAGCCCGCCCCGGTCGATGTCGCCGACGACGACGACCGGCAGCCCGGCCGCGGTGGCCAGGCCCATGTTGGCGATGTCGTCGGCCCGCAGGTTGATCTCGGTGGGCGACCCCGCGCCCTCGCAGACCACCACGTCGAACCGGGCGCGCAGGTCGGCCAGGCTGGCCAGCACCTGCTCGAGCAGGGCCGCCTTCATCGGCCGGTAGGACAGCGCGGTCACCTCGGCGACCGGCCTCCCGAGGACGACGACCTGGCTGGAGTCCTCGCCGCCGGGCTTGAGCAGCACCGGGTTCATCGCCGCCTCGGGCTCGACCCGGGCGGCGGCGGCCTGCACCACCTGCGCCCGGCCGATCTCGGCGCCGTCGGGGGTGACCATCGAGTTGTTGCTCATGTTCTGCGCCTTGAACGGGGCCACCGAGACCCCCTGGCGCACCAGCCAGCGGCAGATGCCGGCCGTGACGACCGACTTGCCGGCGTCCGACGTCGTCCCGGCGACCAGCAGGGCGCCGGAGCGGCGCCGGGTCACGCCGCCTCGCGGGGCGGGCCCCACCCGGCCTTCTCCTGACCCGACAGCTCGGCGATCGCCTCCATGATCCGGTCGGTCACCGCCCGGCGGGCCCGGCCGTTCCCGGCCATGCCGCGGTACTCGGGGAAGGTGAGCGGCTCGCCGAAGGTGACCGAGACCTTGTGGGGCCGCGGCCATCGGGAGTCCACCGGCTGCACCTTGTCGGTGCCGGCCACCGCGACCGGGACGACGGGGCAGTCGGCGGTCAGGGCCAGCCAGGCCACGCCGGTCTTGCCGCGGGCCAGCCGGCCGTCGCGCGAGCGGGTGCCCTCCGGGTAGATGCCGAACCCCTCCTCGCGGCGGAGGACGCCGAGCGCGGTGTCCAGCGCCTCCTGCGCGGCCCGGGAGGTCTGCCGTTCCACGGGCATCGCGCCGAGCGCGGTGAACAGCTGCTTGGACAGCCACCCGCCGATCCCGGGCGCGGTGAAGTACTCGGCCTTGGCGAGGTAGTGCACCCGCCGGGGGGCGGAGAGGGGGATGACCATGCTGTCGATGAACGACAGGTGGTTGCTGGCCAGGATCACCGGCCCGGTGGGCGGGACGTTCTCCTTCCCGGTCACGTGCATGCGGAACACCGCGTGGAACAGCGGACGCAGCAGGAACCGGGCGACGAGGTAGAGCACGCCGCGCTTCCCCTCTCGACTCGGGGACCGCCGGCGGGTGCCGACGACAGCGGGCATTCTCCCGTGCCGCTCCGCCCCGGTCGCTCCAGGGGCGGCGGGACCTCAGTGCATGCGCGGCATGGGCGGGCACACGTCCCGGATCAGGGCGCGCACGTCAGCGGGCAGGGACGACCGGCCGGCCGCGGACTCGGCGATCGCCACGGCCACGTCGCGGACCTTGCGGTGGCAGTTGCTGGAGATGTGCGCCAGCAGGTCGAAGGCCACCTGGTCACCGCAGCTGGTGAGCAGCATCAGGATCCCCTTGGCCTGTTCGATCGCCGCCCGGCTGGCCATCGCGGTGCGCAGCTGGGCCACCTCGGTCTCCAGCTCGCGCACCCGGTCGTCGCCGGACCCGTGGGCGCACGACGACACGTCGCCGTCCGCCTCCTCGGGAAGCCGGACGAGCAGGCCCTCCAGGGCGTCCACCGCCCCGGCGTGGTCCAGCACCGGCTCCCCGACGAGGACGGCGGGAGCCCCGGGTCCGCTGCGGCTGCCGAGCCGGACGCGCAGGGAGAAGGGCTGCCCGTCGGAGCAGGCGGCGGTGATCGCCTCGACGGTCCGCGGCCGGTCGCCCGGGTGCAGGGACCGCACCAGCAGCTCCGTGCAGGGGTGCGCGCCGCCGCGCGGGAGCCCGAGCAGCGTGGCCATCTCGGCCGACCACGCCCAGGCGCCGGTGCGCCGGTCGTACCGGAACCGTCCGGCCACCCGGCGCCCCGCGGGGACCGGCCGGGACGCCGGTGTGCCGGAACGGGTCCCCGGTGTGGGGTGGGCGGCCGCCGTGCGGGGGAGTGTGGGGGAAGGCGTCGCTGTCATGTGGACTCCAGCGGGTGCCGCCGGGCACGGCCCGGCGTCGAGCGCCGCAGGCCGCTGCTCGACCACCGCGGTACGCCGGCGGGGGACGCCGCCGGCCGCTCCGTTGCTTGAGGACGGTACGACGGGTCCGGGCGTTCCGCACGCGCAGCGACCGTCCCGTTGCAGCCCGCGCCGCGTCGCCACGGGCTGTCCGCGGGCGGACTCCCGGAGGCGTCGGACGTGCGTTCCCCGAGGCGTCCCCGCGTGAGGACGGGGTCCCTCCTCAGACGACCGTCGCCGGGCGGGCGGGGGAGCGGTTCCCGGCGGACCGCGCGGGCAGGCTCGCTGCCACCTCCGCGAGCAGCTCCACCGCGGCCCGCAGCCGCTCCGGGGGGAGGGTGAACGGCAGCCGGAGGTGGTCGTCGAAGGCGTGGCCGGTGCCGAACGCCCGCCCCTGGGCGAGCACCAGCCCGCGCCCGGCCGCCGCCGCGGTGAGCGCGGCCGAGCTGGTGCCTGCCGGCAGCCGGCACCACACCGACAGCCCGCCGGCCGGCCGGGGCGCGGTCCAGTCGGGCAGGTGCCGGGCCAGCTCGGTCAGCAGCACCTCGCGCCGTTCCCGCAGGGCCTCCCGGCGCCGCTCGAGGATCCCGTCCAGCTGCCGGACGAGGACGGTGGCGGCCAGCTGGTCGACGACGCCGACCGACAGCTGCCGGCGTCCCAGCGCGGCGCCCAGCTGGTCGGCGAGCGCGGCGTCGGTCCGCAGCCAGCCGATGCGCAGCCCGCCCCAGACGGCCTTGGCCAGCCCGCCCACCGTGACGGTCGCGGCGTCCGGCAGCCCGGCGGCGAACGGGGGCAGCGGCCCGTCGTCCAGGAAGAGCTCGGCGGTCACCTCGTCGACGACGGCCAGGACGCCGTGCTGCCACAGGGTCGCCGACAGCCGGCGTCGTCCGGCCGCCGACAGTCGCGCGCCCGAGGGGTTGGAGAAGTCCGGCATCAGGTAGGCCATCCGCGGGCTGCTCTGCCGGGCGACGATCGCGGCCGCGCCCACCAGGGCGTCGGGGTCGGCGGCGTCGACCGGCGCGGGGACGCAGCGGCCCCCGGCCGCGCCCACCATCCCGATCGCGCCGGGATAGGTGGGGTGCTCGACCAGCACGCGGTCGCCGGGCTGCAGCAGCGTCTGGACGGCGATCGCCGTGGCGTCCCCGGTGCCGGCCGTGACCACCACCTGGTCGGGGTCGGTGGGCAGGCCCCGGGCGGTGAACCGGTCGGCGATCGCCGCCCGCAGCTCGGGCAGGCCGCTGGGCGCGTAGCCGTGCCCGGCGGTGTACCCGGGCAGCGCCGCGACCGCCTGCTCGTAGGCGGCGAGCACCTCGGGCACCGCCTCCGGCGCGGCGTGGGCCAGGTCGAGCACCTCCGGGTCGGTGCTGGGTGCCCGCCAGCCGCTGCCGGCCGTCGGCAGCTCGGTGACCGTGCCCGAGCCGTGTCGGGTGACGGCGAACCCCTCGGCGCGCAGCAGCCGGTAGGCCGAGGCGATGGTGACGCGGCTGGCCTCGAGCGCGGTGGCGAGCTCGCGTTCGGCGGGCAGCCGGGTGCCCACGGGCAGCGACCCGGTGGTGACCAGCTCGCGGATCCGCCGGGCCAGCGCCCCGTACCGGGGACCGGGGAGCGCGTCCAGTGGTCCGACGAGCGTGGCCAGCTCGTTCGCCGAAGTGGACTGGCCGATGGCGGATGGCATGCGGTCCACCATGCCGGAGTGGACTGGTCCACGCCACTGTCGACGGTGCCAATCTCAGGCCATGACCTCAAGTGGTGTCGTCGTCCTGCTCGTCCTGCTGGGGCTGGTCGCCCTGTCTCTGACCACCCTCGTCATCGCCGTCCGCGGTGGTCGCGGTCCGGCCGACCCGCCGGCCAGCCACCTCCGGACCGACCCGGCCGGCTTCCCGGCGCTGCCCCCGCCGCGGCCGGCCCTGACCCTGCGCCGTCCCCGGCTGCGCGCCCCTGTCTGACCCGGCCGGACGGCCCTGCCTGCACCTTCGCCTTCAGGTCGGCCACCCGGGTGCCGATGCAGGGACGTGGTGAGGCGTCCGCCCACCTCGTCCCTGCGCCCGGAGGAGGAGCCGGTGGCCCACAGCAGCGATCGGCCCGAAGGGCGGCCACTCAGCCTCCTCGCGTACGCCGTCGCGCTGGTCGCTGCCTGCGCACTCTGGGGGGTCGACCACACCCTCGGCGTCCTCGCCGGCGCGCTGAACGTCGTCTTCGGTGTCTACTTCTGCCGGCACCTGGCCTTCGCCGTCGCCGCCGCCCGGTGGGCCGAGCGGGACCTGCTCGCCGCTGATGTCGGCCTGGAGGGCTACACCCCCCAGGTCGCCGTCTTCGTCGGTTGCAAGAACGAGGAGCTGGTGGTCGACGGCATGGTGACGGCGCTGCTCGCGCTGGACTACCCCGCCGACCGGCTGACCCTCGTCGTCGTGGACGACGGCTCGGACGACGCCACCGGCGCCAAGCTCGACGCCTGGGCCGCCGTCGAGCCGCGGCTGCGCGTGCTGCACCGGGCGACGGGCTCGGGCGGGGGCAAGTCCGGCGCCCTCAACGACGCACTGGGCCTGGTGGACGCCGAGATCGTGCTGGTCTTCGACGCCGACCACGAACCGGAGCCGACGGCGCTGCGCCGCCTCGTCCGCCACTTCCGCGACCCCGTCGTCGGCGCGGTGATGGGCCGCTGCGTCATCCGCAACGGCAAGGACTCGACGATGGCCGGCACGGTCTTCGTCGACTACCTGTCCGGCTACCTGGTCAACGAGTACGGCCGCCAGGCCCTGTTCGAGCTGCCCGCCTACGGCGGCGCCAACTGCGCCGTCCGGATGTCGACCCTGCGGGCCCTCGGGGGCTGGAACCCGACGACCGTCACCGAGGACACCGACCTCACCCTGCGGATCCTCATGGCCGGGCAACGGGTGCGCTACGACGTCTCGGCCATCGACTACGAGGAAGCGGTCGTCACGCCGCAGCGCTTCTGGAAGCAGCGCTACCGCTGGGCCCGCGGGCACCAGAAGTGCCTGCGCGACTACTGGCGGCCGCTGATGCGCTCGCCGTACCTGTCCCTGCTGGAGAAGGTGGAGACGACGCTCTTCCTGCTCGTCTACCACGTGCCCGTCCTCAGCGGCCTCGGCCTGCTCCTCACGGTCCTGCGCGCCTTCGGCATCGGCGACCTGCCGGTGGTCTCGATCCTCCCGCTGTCGATGCTGCTGTTCGTGGGCCCGCTGGCCGAGCTGTGCGTGGGCCTGCTCATCGGCCGCGTGGAGCGGCGCTCGGCCTGGCGGCTGCTGGGTTTCCTGCCGGCGTTCGCGCTGTCGATCTGGATCACCAGCCGGGCCTACGTCGACGGCATGCTCGGCCGCCCCTACACCTGGGTGAAGACCTCACGCTCCGGCGCCACCTCCACCGTCCGCGCGGAGGTGGTGGCGCCCACGTCGACCGTCGCCTCGGTCGTGGCCCGGCCCGCTGTGCCGGAGGTGGCCGCGGGCAGGCCGCGGTCCTTCGCCGCTCCGGTGGCGAGCCCGGCAGTCGGGGAGTCACGGTGACCGCGATCCCCATGACGACCCAGGAGGCCGCGGCGCTCCGCGGCCTCCGCAGGTCCACGTCCGGCATGACCCGGCGCATCGGGTCGGTGCTGGTCGACCTGGTCCTGGCCGCCGCCATCTGCGTCCTGGGGTTCGAGTACCTGGCCGAGCCGATGCAGCGGCTGGAGGCGGCGGGCCTCGCGCGCGTGCTCGGCTGGATCGCCCCGGGGCAGACCTCGGGCGCCCTGCCGACCCACGTCCTGCTCTTCCGGGAGAACGGCGAGATCATCGACGCCGTCGTCACGGCGTCCTGCTCCTCGGTGCTCTCTGTCCTGGGACTCACCGCGCTCACCGCGGCGATCCTGCGCGGCCGCAAGCTGCACGCCCTCGGCGGCCTGCTGTTCGCCGTCCTCGCGCTGCTGGCACTCAACCACGTGCGGCTGCTCCTCTCGGCCCTCGCCGGTCTGTGGTGGGGAGACGGCGCGCTGGTCCTGTTCCACGACTGGGTCGGCAGCGTGTGGAACCTCGTCGCGACCCTGGGCGGCTTCCTGCTGATGGTGTGGGTCGCCCTCCCTCCGTTGGAGCGGGCCGAGCAAGACGTGGAGGGTCGGCACTCGGCCCGCCGACCCAACAGCTGGGCGCGCCCGGGTCTCGGCTACCGCGCCCCGGAGGACGAGGTCCGGCATGCCTCCGGTCGGCACACGACCATCACCGGGCTGCTGCACCGGCACGTCTACCCCCGCCGGTTGTCCCAGTGGCTGTCCGCCCGCCGAGAGAGCGGCCGCATCGACTACCGGATAGGGCACCTGCCGGTGCACCGGCGTGTCGAGCGCATCCGTGACCTGGCCGCCGCCGGGTTGGGCGTGCACACGGCCTCACTCCTGGCCGTCGCCTCCTACGAGCGCGACGCCGCCGTCCTCGACTGCCTGGCCGAGTCCGTGGCCGCCCGCCAGTGGGAGCCGGTGACCAGCCACCGGGTCGCCGCACTGCGGCTGTGGGCCCGCGGCTGGCTCCAGGCGCGGCAACCGGTCCTGGCCGCCCTCGACCCGTCACCGACCGTCGGTTCCCCCGAGGAGCCGCTGCACACGGTCCCGGTCGCGCGGATCCCCGTCCCACCCCGTCCCGCCCCGACCTCGCCGGCAGGCTCCGCTCCCGGACGGCATGCCTCCACGGCCGGCGGCTCCCGCCGCCCGCCCAGTTTCGCCCGCCCATCCCTCCCACCAGACCCTCAGGAGGCGTTCCGGTGACCTCCACCCTGCCGGACCGGCTGCTCGCGACCACCTCGGCCCCACTGCCGCCGCAGCCGGCCGATCCCCGCTCACCGGCGGTCATCGTCACCGGGGCGGGCGGACCGGCCGGCGTCGCCGTGGTCCGCCGGCTGCTGGCCCTCGGTCACCGGGTGGTGGGTGTGGACGCCGACCCCACCGCCGCGGGCAGCGCGCTGGCCACGGCCGGCGCCATCGTGCCGCGCGCCGACCACGCCCGCTTCATCGACGCCCTGACCGGCGTCGCGATGGCGTATGGCGCGGACGCCCTCATCGGCACCGTGGCCGAGGAACTACCCGCTCTCGCCGCGGGCGCCCAGCAGTTGGCCGCTGCGGGCGTGTCCACATGGATCCCCGAACCGGCCGCCGTCGAGCTCTGCTGCGACAAGGCCGCCTTCGCCCGCACGCTGTGGGACGCAGGGGTTGCCCACCCGGCCACGACCGCGAGTCCGGCCGGGCTGGCCGAGGTACCCGGGCCCTGGGTGGTCAAGCCCCGCACCGGCCGGGGCAGTCGCGGTGTGCGTCTGCTCGACCAGCGGTCCGCCGTGGTGGAGGCGCTGCGGCTCGACGGGTCCATGATCGCCCAGACCCGCCTGACCGGCCGGGAGTTCACCGCCGACGCCCTGGTCGCCCGCACCGGGGAGCTGCTCACCGTGGTCCCGCGCTGGCGCGACGAGACGAAGGCCGGGATCTCGGTGAAGGGCACGACGTTCGAGTCCACCCCGGTGACCGACGTCGTGGCCGACGCCTTGGCGGCCGTCGGGCTCACCGGGCCCGCCAACGTGCAGGGCTTCGTCGCCGACGACGGCGGCGCCACCGTCGTGGAGATCAACCCCCGCTTCTCCGGCGGGCTGCCGCTGACCCTGGCGGCCGGTGCCGACGTGGTCAGCGCCCACCTGACCGGGATCCGCGACCCGGGTGCCCGCCTGCCGTACCTGTGGTTCACGCCCGGGGTGCGGATGAGCCGGTACTTCGCAGAGACGTACACGGCCGATGACGGCAGCCCCGTGGCCGACCCCTGTGCCGCCGGCGTGCGCGCATGAGCCGCACCCGGCGGGTCCTGGTGCCGTTCGGCACCCGGCCCGAGGTGGTCAAGCTGGCCCCCGTCGTCTCGGCGCTGATCGCGGCCGGGCACTCCGTCGACATCGTGGACACCGGTCAGCACACCGACCCGGCACTGTCCACGCAGTTGCAGCAGGCGCTCGGACTGGAGCCGACGCGCCGGTTCGAGCTCCCGACGGACGACCCGGAGGCCCGCCTCGGTGCCCTCCACGCCGACGCCGCTCGCGCGGTGGGCGGGTTCCGGCCCGACGTCGTCCTCGCCCTCGGCGACACCAACACCGTGCCCGCCTACGCCCTCGCCGCCCGCGCTGCAGGCGTGCCCTTCGCGCACGTGGAGGCGGGGCTGCGCAGCCTCAACCCGCGCAGCGTGGAGGAGGTCAACCGGCGCGTCGCCGCGGCGGTCGCGGCGCTCCACTTCGCCCCGACCCGGCGCGCGGCGGACTTCCTCGCCCGCGAGGGGGTCCCGGCCGAGCGGGTCTTCGTCGTCGGCAACCCGGTCGTGGACACCCTCGTCGCCCGCGGGGTGCGGCGGGTGCCGGTCGCCGAGCGCCGCGGCGTGCTGGTGACGGCCCACCGGCCCACCAACGTCGACGACCCGGCGCGGCTGGCCCGCCTGGTGGGCGTCATCCGGGCACTGGCCGACCGGGTCGGGCCGGTCACCTTCCCGGTGCACCCCCGGACGGCGGCCCGGCTCGACGCGGCCGGGCTGACCGGCGAGCTGGACCACCCGGGGATCACGCTGAGCGGCCCGATCGGGTACGACGACCTGCTGACGGCCCTCGGCCGGGCGCGGCTCGCGGTGACCGACTCCGGGGGCATCCAGGAGGAGGCCGCCTACCTCGGCGTCCCCGTCGTGGTGCTGCGCCGCTCCACCCCGCGCTGGGAGGGGGTGGAGGCGGGGACGACGACCCTCGCCGGCCTGACCGACGACCGCGCGGCTGCCGCCGTCCTCGCCGCGGCCACGGCGCACACCACCCCCGAGCGGCAGGCCCGGGCGGCGGCGCTGCCCTGTCCCTACGGCGACGGGACCACCGGGCCGCGGGTCGCGGCGGTCCTCGCGGACCCACGCACCGACACCCTCCTGGCCCTCGAGGAGCCCGACCACACCGACGGCCGGCTGCCGTGGTGACCCCGCCGTCGTCGGGCCTGCCGCCCCTGGGGGTCGTGGTCGACCTCGACGACACCCTCTTCCCGCAGGCGGACTACCTCACCGGTGCCGCGGCGGCCGTGGGCCGCGCCGCGGGGGAGCGGGGGCTCGACGGCGACGCGGTGCACGCCGCGCTCGGGGTTGAGCTGGCCGCGGGCTCGGACACCGGGGGGACGATCGACCGGGCCCTGCTGGCCGCCGGCGTCCCCGCCGCCCGGGTGGCCGACCACGTCCCGGCACTCGTCGCGGCCTTCACCGACCACCGGCCGGACCGGCTGGCCCCCTACCCGGGGGCGGAGGAGGCGCTGCGGGCGCTGGCCGCCGCCGCCCCGCTCGGCTGCCTGACCGACGGCAACCCCGTGATCCAGGAGGCCAAGCTCGCCGCGACCGGGCTGGCTCCGCTGCTGACCCACGTGGTCGTCACCGACCGCCTCGGTGGCCGGGGGGCGCGCAAGCCGCAGGCGGTCGGCCTGCTGGCGCTCGCCGCGGACCTCGGCGTACCCGCCCACCGGCTGCTCGTCATCGGGGACCGTCCCGGCAAGGACGTCGCGGTCGCCGCCGCCGTGGGGGCCCGGGCCATCCGGATCCGGCAGGGGGAGCATGCGACCGCCCCCGACCAGCCGGCCGCCTGGGCGGTGACCGATTCGTTCCCGGCCGCGGCCGCGATCGCGCTCGACGTACTGGGTCGCAGCGCCGCCCCGTCCCCGGTCTGAGCGCCGGCGGACCACGTCGCCGGGTCGCTCCCGCGAGGGCGGGCCTCTCGACGGTCGCCGGGGCCGCCGGCGCGACCGGGTCACCCTCCGGGGGCAGGGGAGGGCCGGGGTCCTCAAGGGCCTGCGGGCTGGGTCGATCACCTCGTGAGGGAGTCCACCGCAATCGACCCGAGGAGCACTGATGACCGCGACCCGCAGGGGAGCCGCCCCACGACGGCCGAGCCGCAGCCGCAGGCCCCGCGCCGGATGGGCGGCGCTGGTTGCCGTGGCAGCAGCCGTCCTGGTCTCGGTCGCTCCCGGCGTCGCCTCGGCAGCCCCGACGTACAGGGTCACGCCGCTGTTGAGCTGCTACTCCCAGAACAGCGACGGCAGCTGGACCCTGGTCCTGGGCTACCGGAACAGCGCGAGCACGCAGCTCAGCATCCCGCACGGCCCGGACAACCACGCGACGACGAACGGCTCCACGAAGTCCACCGCCTACACGAACCTGCTGCCGGGGGCGTTCAACAGTGGGACCCAACAGGCGGTGCTCTGGCTCACCGTCTCCAACACCGACTTCATGTCCGGCGCCGACTGGTACCTCGACGGGACGCACCTGGTCTTCCTGACCGCGGCCAAGGCGGGCAGTGCGTGCCCCGGCTCGACCCCCCTGCCGGCCGACGGCAACGAGACGGGTGCGGTGACTGCGCTGGTGGTCGCCGGTGCCGTGGGCGCAGTCCTCCTGCGCCGGTCCTACCGCAGGACGTCCGGTGCCTCCGGAGCGGACGGCACCGCTACCTAGGGCTCGCCATCGGCGCGCACACTGACGACCACGAGCCGCACCCGGCACGGCCGGTGCCTCTCGGGACCGGGCCCGAGTTGGTCGAGCTCGCGCCGGTGGTCGCCGGGCTGACCACTGCCGGACACGGGTCGACACCGGCCCGTGCACGGACCCGCGCCGTCCAAGCGCTGGAGGAGACGCTCTGGCCGGCGCCCGCGCACCGCTCCGCGGTGTCGACCGACGACCCGGCGACCCGCCGCAGTGCTCCCCTGATCGAGTGAGATCCGCACCCGAGCCGTCCAGTCGGGGCTGTGACCGGTCGATACCACCCCGGTGGAGCGGAGAGGCCGCTCCGGGAGACACGAGGGACGCCCATGGCACGGACCACCAGGACGACCGGCTCACGCATCCGCACGCGGGTCGCGCGGATCGCGGCGATCGGGCTGCTCGCGGCGCTGGCCGTGCTGTTCGCCCCGGGCGTGGCCTCGGCGGCCGGTGTCACGCCGAGCATCGACTGCTACAGGGACAACGGCGATGGCACGTACGACGTCGTGCTCGCGGTCAACAACCCCTACGGAGCGCCGAAGACCATCGCCTACGGGCAGGAGAACCAGGCGTTCCCCTCCCGGTTGCAGGGAACGCAGCCCACGACGTTCCCTGCCGGCACGGTGCGCGGTGCCTGGACCGTGAGGCTGACCTACGCCGAGCTCTACCAGCAGGCCGCCCGCTGGACCCTGGACGGCATGACCTTCCAGTACTCGTCCTACGTGCAGCGCGCGGCGACCTGCCCGACGGGCACGCAGCTACCGGCCGACGGCAACGGCACGGGGACGGTGGTGGCGCTCGGTGCGGCCGGTGCGGTCGGCGCTCTGGCCCTGTTCCGGTCCCGCCGCCGGCCGGCACGCCTCACGGAGGGGACGACCTCGACCGAGGCGGCCTGACCGGACGCACGACGTCCCCGCCATCGACGCGCACCCCGTGACGTCGAAATCGGCTGCGGCGCCACGCTCCTCGCCCGCGCCGCGGCCGGCGGCTCGGTGACCGTGCCCGTCATGACCGGCGGGGGGACGGGCAGGGCGGTCCGAGCCGGGGAGCCGGCCGCCGGGTCGAGCCGAGGCCGCGGCGTGCAGCCTCGGCACCCGGCTCGTGTGCGACGGCACCCACGGCTGCACGCCGACGCCGACGGCGCCTCCGCCCGGCACCGGCGCGCCCGGGCGCGGATCGGCCACTGGGCCGGGGCGCCCACCCGCACCCCGCCCCGACGCGCGGGCTGGCGTCGGGGGCCTCACGACCCGGGTTCACCCCCTTGGGGGAGGCCCCGGGTCGTTGCCGTGGAGCGACCCCTCCGCGGTGCCGATGGGGAAGACGACGGGCGGTAGGGCCGCCCCCGGACGAGAAGGACACCAGCCATGGACGGCATGGGGACGGGGAGCGCGGGACTGAGCGTCCTGGCCATCGGCGCACACCCCGACGACATCGAGCTGGGCTGCGGCGGTGCGCTGCTGGCCCACGTCGCGGCGGGCCACCAGGTCACGATGTTGGTGGTCACCGGAGGCGAGAACGGTCCGGGCGACGGCGCCCGCGGTGCCGGCCGCCACGCGGAGCAGGAGCGGGCCGCCGCCCTCATCGGCGCCCAACTGGTGTGGGGAGGGTTGCGCGACTGCGAGGTCGTCCCGGACTCGGCGACCGTCCGCCTCGTCGAGCAGGTCATCCGTGCCACCCGCGCCGACCTCGTCTACGTGCACGCACCGGAGGACAGCCACCAGGACCACCGGGCCGTGGCCGCAGCCACCCAGGGGGCTGCCCGGCGGCTGTCGCGGGTGCTGCACTACCAGAGCCCCTCGACGCTGTCGTTCACCCCGACGGTCTACGTCGACGTCACCGCCCACCTCACCGGCAAGGTCGCGGCGCTGGCCACGCACGTGTCGCAGGTCGAGCAGTCGGCCATGGTGGAGCCCGACGCCGTCGTGGCCTCGGCCCGTCACTGGGGCGCGCAGGCCCGGATCGGCTACGCCGAGGCGTTCCAGCCCACCCGGATGGTGCTCGACCTGACCCCGCTCCGCAGCGCCGGTGCGGAGGCCATCCCGGCGGCGTGGCAGCTCACGCCGTCGGCCGTCACCGGCGTCTGAGCGCCCGGGCCGCCACCGCCAGCCCGGCGGCGGCGGTCCACACCACTCGCGAGAGCCGCACCGCGCGCGGGATGTCCCCGGGTACGGGCGCCCGCCCGCTGCCCAGTGCCGGGCGGTCCTCCACCCGGCTGCCGTAGACGTTGCGGCCGCCCAGCCGCAGTCCCAGGGCGCCGGCGAGCGCGGCCTCGCAGTGCCCGGCGTTGGGGCTCGGGTGGGCGGCCCCGTCGCGGCGCCAGGCGGTCCAGGCGCCGCGCGCCGACCCCCCGGCCCACGGGGCGAGGACGACGGTGAGCGCCGCCGTGGTCCGCGCGGGCAGCCAGTTGGCGACGTCGTCCGTGCGGGCGGCGGCCCAGCCGAACCGCGCGTACCGCGGCGAGCGGTGACCGACCATCGCGTCGAGGGTGTTCACCGCCCGGTAGGCCAGCAGCCCGGGCAGCCCGGCGACCGCGCCCCAGAACAGCGGGGCGACGGCGGCGTCGGAGGTGTTCTCGGCGACCGACTCGACCGTGGCCCGGGCCAGTTCGCGCTCGTCGAGCGAGCGGGGGTCCCGGCCGGCGAGGGTGGGCAGCAGCGCGCGGGCGGCGGGCAGGTCCCCGGCGTCCAGCTCCCCGCCCATCGCGGTCGCGGCCCGGCCCAGCGACGTGCCGCCGAGCACCGCCCAGGTGGCCGCGGCCGTGGCGAGGGCGCGCGCGGCGGGGCGGCCGCGGGTGGCCCGGCCGGCGGCGGCGCCGAGACCGGCCGCCGCGGCGACGAGCCCGGCGGCGTACCCCGCGCCGGCGGCGCGGGAGTCGCGCCAGACCCGGCGCTCCAGTGCCCCGGCGACCCGGCCGAACCCCGCGACGGGGTGGCCGCGGCGCGGATCGGCCAGCAGCAGGTCGGCGGCGGCGCCGAGGGCGAGACCGACGGCGGTGGGCGTGGTCAGCAGGTCCTCCTGCGGGTGCTCGTGCTCTGCGTGCCGTGTGCAAGCAGAGCACGAGCACGCGGAGGGACACCCGCGGCCCACCGCGGGGGTCACCTGCGCGCCGGAGCCGTCCCTAGGATCGGCGTCCATGCGCCTGCCCGGCCGGTACTCCGGCACTGCCCGGCCGATCGTCACCTACGGCAGCGACCCCGTGCTGCACCGTCCGTGCGCGCCGGTCACCGAGTTCGGCAAGGACCTGCGCCGCCTGGTCCTCGACATGTTCGCCTCGATGGAGGCCGCCGACGGCGTGGGCCTGGCGGCCAACCAGATCGGCGTGGACGCGCGGGTCTTCGTCATCGACTGCCCCGACGCGGCCGGGGAGGACGTCGTGGGCTACGTGGTCAACCCCCGGCTGACCGTCCTCGAGCCGCACGGGGGCGAGCCGGCCGAGGAGGTCACCGAGGAGGGCTGCCTGTCCGTGCCCGGGCCCTACGCCGAGCTGCCGCGGGCCTTCCGGGCCCGGGTGGACGGCGTCGATGCGGCGGGTGCGCCGGTGTCCATCGAGGCCACCGGGATGGCCGCGCGCTGCCTGCAGCACGAGGTCGACCACCTGGAGGGGACCGTCTACGTCGACCGGCTGCCGGAGGAGCTGCGGGAACGGCTGCTCGCCGAGGCGGCGGGGCCCGGCGGGGAGCTGCCGGCGTGACCGTGGCGACCTCGCCGCTGGTGGTCGTCGGCATCGGGGCCGACGGCTGGGACGGGCTCGCGCCCGCGTCCCGCGCCGAGGTGGAGCGCGCCGAGGTGCTGCTGGGCAGCGCCCGCCAGCTCGCCCTCGTCCCGCCCGCGGTGGGCGCGCAGCGGGTGCCCTGGCCCTCGCCGCTGAGCGAGGCGCTGCCGGGGCTGCTGGAGGAGCACGCCGGCCGGGTGGTGGTCGTGCTGGCCAGCGGCGACCCGATGCTGTCGGGCATCGGCACCACACTGACCCGGCTGCTCGGGCCCGACCGGGTGCGGGTGCTCCCGGCGCCGTCCTCGGTGTCGCTGGCGTGTGCCCGCCTGGGGTGGGCGGTGGAGGACACCGAGGTGGTGACCCTGGTCGGCCGCCCGATCGAGCTGCTGCACCCGCACGTGCAGCCCGGGCGGCGGCTGCTGGTCCTCGGGTCCGACGGCCGGACCCCGGCGCGGATCGCCGAGCTGCTCGCCGCCCGGGGCTACGGCACCAGCCGGCTCACCGTGCTCGGTGGGCTCGGCGGCCCGGAGGAGGAGGTGCGCACCGGGACCGCGGCCACCTGGTCGCAGCCGGCGCCGCCGCTGGTGGTCACCGCGGTCGAGTGCCGGGCCGACCGGGGGACCACGCCCCTGCCGACCACGCCCGGGCTGCCCGACGCCGCGTACGAGCACGACGGGCAGCTCACCAAGTCCGAGGTGCGCGCGATCACCCTGGCCCGCCTCGCCCCCGTGCCCGGGCAGCTGCTGTGGGACGTCGGGGCGGGGGCGGGCTCGATCGGCATCGAGTGGATGCGGGCGCACCCCACCTGCCGGGCCGTCGCCGTCGAGGCCTCGGCCGAGCGGGCCGAGCGGATCGCCCGCAACGCCGCCCGGCTCGGCGTCCCGTACATGCAGGTCGTGCACGGCGCCGCGCCCGAGGTGCTGTCCCGGCTGCCGGCGCCGGACGCGGTGTTCGTCGGCGGCGGGCTCACCACCTCGCGACTGCTGGAGGCCTGCTGGGAGGCGCTGGTGTCCGGCGGCCGGCTGGTGGCCAACGCGGTCACCGTGGAGAGCGAGGCGGTGCTGGCCGGCTGGCACGGGCGCGTCGGCGGCGAGCTGGTGCGGGTCGCCGTCGCGCGGGCCGAGCCGGTGGGCTCCTTCACCGGCTGGAGGCCCGCGATGCCCGTGACGATCTGGACCACGGCGAAGCCGTGACCGCGAGGAGTGGGGCCCGCAGGGTCCCCGACGAGCGGTCGGACGGGCTCGGTGCAGGTCGGGGACGGCACCTGGTCGCCGTGTCGTGCGGGAGCACGACGATGTCATCGTGACGGTGCACTTCATCGGGGCCGGGCCGGGAGCCGCCGACCTGGTCACCCTCCGCGCGGCGCGGCTGATCGCCACCGCCCCCGTCTGCCTCTACGCCGGCGCGCTCGTGCCGCGCGAGCTGCTCGACACCGCGCCACCCGGCGCCCGGCTGGTCGACACCGCCGACCTCGACCTCGACCAGATCACCGCCGAGCTGGTCGCGGCGCACGCGGCCGGCCTCGACGTCGCCCGCCTGCACTCCGGGGACCCGTCGGTCTACAGCGCGATGGCCGAGCAGATGCGCCGCCTGGACGCCGCCGGGGTGCCCTACGAGGTCGTGCCCGGCGTGCCGGCGTTCGCGGCGGCGGCCGCGGCGCTCAAGCGGGAGCTCACCGTGCCGGGGGTGGGGCAGACCGTCGTCCTCACGCGGACGTCGGCCCGGTCCACGCCCATGCCGCCGGGGGAGGAGCTGGCCGCCTACGCCGCCACGGGGGCGACCCTGGTGCTGCACCTGGCGGTGCAGCGGATCGCCGAGCTCGCGCCGCAGCTGGCCGAGCACTACGGCGTCGACGGGCCGGTGGCCGTGGTGGCCCGCGCCAGCCGGGACGACGAGCTGGTGCTGCGGGGCACGCTGGCCGACATCGCGCAGCAGGTCGAGGACGCCGGCGTGCGGCGGACGGCGGTCGTCGTGGTCGGCCCGGTGCTGACCGCCGAGCAGTTCCCCGACAGCCACCTCTACTCGACGACCCGCCCCCGCTGAGCGGAGGAGGACTGTGCGCGTGACGCGAACCGGTGCCCGTCGCTCAGGCGCGGCCCACCACGGCGCCGGCCCGGTCGATCACCACGACGTCGACCGCCACCGGAGCGCCGCGCAGCACCCCGAGCGCGGTCCTGCGGGCGCCGGCGGCCACCAGGTCGCCCAGCGGCAGCCCCGCCGCCTGGCACTGCTGCAGCGCGTGGAGCGCGGTGTTCGCCCGCCGGACACCCTCGACCAGGTCCGGGGGACCGCCCGCGTCCCGGACCATCGCCGCCAGCGAACCGGTCGACACCTGGGAGCGGCCCGAGTGCAGGTCCAGGTGGCCGTCGGCGAGCTTGGCCAGCTTCCCGATGCCACCGGCGACGGTCAGCCGCGGCACCGGGTGGCGCCGCAGGTACTTGAGGACGGCGCCGGCGAAGTCCCCCATGTCCAGCAGCGCGTCCTCGGGCAGCCCGTAGAGCTGGGTGACCACCCGCTCGCTGGTCGACCCGGTGCAGCCGGCCACGTGCTGGTGCCCGGCCGCGCGGGCGACGTCGATGCCCCGCCGGATCGAGTCGATCCACGACGAGCACGAGTAGGGGACGACGACGCCGGTCGTGCCGAGGACGGACAGGCCGCCGAGGATCCCCAGCCGCGGGTTCCAGGTCCTGCGGGCCAGCTCCTCGCCGTTCTCCACCGAGACCTCGACGACGACGTCCCCGCTGCCGCCGTGCCGGGCCGCGACCGCGGCCACGTGCTCGCGGATGAACTGCCGCGGCATCGGGTTGATCGCCGGCTCGCCGACCGGCAGCGGCAGGCCCGGCTTGGTGACCGTGCCGACGCCGGGCCCGGCGCGGAAGAGGACGCCGTTGCCGGGCTCGCCGTGGGTGACGCGCACGGACACCAGGGCGCCGTGGGTGACGTCGGGGTCGTCGCCGGCGTCCTTGACCACGCCGGCGCAGGCCTCGACGCCCGGCGACAGCGACTCGGTGGCCAGCGCGAAGGTGGGGTGCCGGTCGTTCGGGAGGTCGATGCCCACCGGGTCGGGGAACTCGCCGGTGAGCAGCGCGGTGTAGGCGGCCGTCGTCGCGGCGGTCGCGCAGGCGCCCGTCGTCCAGCCGGAGCGCAGCCCCGTGGTGCGCTCCCGTCCGGCCTCCGTCACGGCCTCAGCATGCACGGGCGGCGGGCGTGACCGGGCGGGTGCTGGTGCTCGGCGGCACGGGTGAGGCCCGGCGGCTGGCCGAGCGGCTGGTCGCCGAGGGCGTCGACGTGCTCAGCTCGCTGGCCGGCCGGGTCGCCGAGCCGGTGCTGCCCCCCGGGGAGGTCCGCATCGGTGGGTTCGGGGGCGCCGAGGGCCTGGCCGCGGCGCTGGACGGGGTCACCGCGCTGGTCGACGCCACCCACCCCTTCGCGGCCACGATGACCGCGAACGCCGCAGCGGCCGCGGCCGCGACGGGGACGGCGCTGCTGCGGCTGCAGCGGCCCGGGTGGACGCCCGGGCCCGGGGACGACTGGCGCTGGGTGGACTCGCTGGAGCAGGCCGCGGAGAGCGTGGCCGGGGCCGGGTCGGTGTTCGTCACCACCGGCCGGCGGGGCCTGGCCGCCTTCGCCGGACTGCGCGGCTCCTGCCTGGTGCGCGCGGTCGACCCGCCTGCGCCGCCGTTGCCGGCACGCACGACCGTGCTGCTGGCCCGGGGGCCGTTCACGGTGGAGGAGGAGCTCGCGCTGCTGCGCGAGCACGCCGTCGAGGTCGTCGTCACCAAGGACAGCGGGGGCGGGATGACCGCCGCCAAGCTCACCGCGGCGCGGGAGCTGCGCCTGCCGGTGGTCGTCGTCCGCCGGCCACCGGTGCCCCCCGGAGTGCCCGTGGTGGCCACCGTGGAGGAGGCGCTGGCCTGGCTGCGCTCCCGGTGACGACTACGAGTTCGCGGGCCAGAACGCCCAGGCCGTCACCCACACGATCCCGACGGTCACCAGCAGGGCGACCGGGACGTGGGCGGCGATCTGCCCGGAGCTGCCGAGCCAGGCCTGGAGGAAGGTGAGCAGGAAGGTCGCGCCGCTCAATGCGGCCGGCCACCACACGCCGGTGCGCCGCCCGTGCAGCCCGGTGGCCAGCAGGAGGAGGCCGGTGGACAGGTGCAGGGCGATCGCGCCCGCGCCGTGCCCGCCACCGCCGGTGCCGCCGGTCATCAACTGGCCGGCGGAGAAGAACTGCCAGAGCAGCACGACCACCGAGAGCGCGGCGGCTGCCTGCACCGGCCGGATCGTGGACGTGGGCGCTGCGACGGTGGTGTCACGGGTCCGGGTCATCGGGTCCTCCGGTGCGGGTGAGGAGAAGTGTTTGAAGATTGGAGCACCATCGGCAGCGCAGCGCCAGAGCCCGGGACCGGACGGTCACTCCCCGAACCGGGGGGGGGACGCGACCGCTGACCCGCCTGGTCCTCTTCGACCTCGACGGCACCCTCGTCGACTCCTCGCCGGGGACCCACGCGTCGGTGCGGGTGGCCGCCGCCGCGCTGGGCCTGCCCGACCCCACGCCCGAGCAGCTGCGGGCGATGGTCGGCCCGCCCCTGCAGGACGGGTTCGCGCTCGTCCTCGGCGTCCCGCCGGCCGACGTCCCGCGTGCGGTGGCCGCCTACCGGGCGCACTACGCCGCGGGCGCGCTGCTCGACGTGACCGTCCACGACGGCATCCCCGAGCTGCTGACCGCGCTGCGGGCTGGCGGCGCCACGCTGGCGGTGGCCACCAGCAAGCCGGAGACCTCCGCCGTCCGGGTGCTCCGGCACACCGGCCTGCTCGACGCCTTCGCCGGCGTGCACGGAGCCACCCTGGACGGCGCCGTCCGGCACGAGGACCAGGTCGTGGCCGCGGCGCTGGCAGCCCACCCCGGAGGGCGCGACCCGGTGCTGGTCGGCGACCGCGCCCACGACGTCCTCGGCGCCGCGGCGCACGGGCTGCCCTGCATCGGCGCCGGCTGGGGGCCGGCCGAGGACGGCGAGCTGGAGGCGGCCGGCGCGGCCGTGGTGGTGGCCACCCCGGCGGAGGTGCTGGCCGCGCTGGATCGGAAAATGGGCTGACCCGCCGGCCGTGTACCCGCAAGATGTGCGCCGGCAGTCGGACGGTGAACAGAGGAGAACGCACGGTGAACGCGCTGACCGAGAAGCAGGTACGGCGCTCGTTCGTCAACTGCTCGCGCGGGGAGGCCAACGGCCTGACCCTGCCGCCGGGCTTCGACGAGGTCGACTGGGCCGAGCTGGAGGTGCTCGGCTGGCGGGACCCCAAGGCACCGCTGCGCGGCTACCTGGTCCTCGAGGTCGACGAGGAGCCGCTGGGCATCGCGGTCCGTGCCGCCGAGAGCCGTATGTCCAGCCGGACGGCGGCCATATGCCTGCTGTGCCAGACGGCGCAGCCCGGGGACGGCGTCTCGCTGTTCACCGCTCGGCGGGTGGGCGAGGCCGGGCGCAACGGCAACACCGTCGGCACCTACATGTGCGCGGACCTCGCCTGCTCGCACCGGGTCCGGACCGACATCCCGCCGTGGCTGCAGGACCGCGACCCGGCCGAGGTGGTGGCCGAGCGGGCCGCGGAGCTGAACGAGCGGGTGCGCGCGTTCGTCGCCGCCGTCCGCCGCTGAGCGGCGTCCACGGCGTGACTCCGCGCCGCGGTCCGCTCCTCGCTCGCTGGCGCTCGCTGCGATGCTCCCGCGGCTGTCGTCACGCGGCGTCCACGGCGTGACTCCGCGCCGCGGTCCGCTCCTTGCTCGCTGGCGCTCGCTGCGATGCTCCCGCGGCTGTCGTCACGCGGCGTCCACGGCGTGACTCCGCGCCGCGGTCCGCTCCTTGCTCGCTGGCGCTCGCTGCGATGCTCCCGCGGCTGTCGTCACGCGGCGTCCACGGCGTGACTCCGCGCCGCGGTCCGCTCCTCGCTCGCTGGCGCTCGCTGCGATGCTCCCGCGGCTGTCGTCACGCGGCGACCGGCTCGGCCTGCTGCACCGGCTCCGCCCGCCGCAGGGTGCGCCGCCGGCGCAGCAGGCCGGCCACCGCGACCAGCGCCAGCACGATCACCGCGCCGCCGTAGACCTCCGCGGTCGGCTGCAGGCCGACCTCCCCGGCGGCCAGCCCGGCGACGACCGCCGGCACGCTGAAGCCCAGGTAGCCGACGACGAAGATGCTGGCGAACAGCCCCGCCCGCTGGCCCGGGGCGACGCCGGCGGTGACCGTGGCGACCGCGCCGAGGAACGCCGACCCGAAGCCGAAGCCCGACACCGCGGCGGCGACGAAGAACAGCGCCACGCTGCCGGTGAGCAGCGAGCCGATCGTGCCCGCGACGCCGGCGGCGAACACCAGGCACCCGAGGAGCATCGCCGTGTGCGGCGCCGCGGCGCGCATGCCCACGCCACCGACGGCGCCCATGCCCTGCATCGCCAGGATCAGCAGGCTGCCCACGAGGTGGTCCTCGATGCCGAAGACGCCGGCCGTGAGGGAGGGGCCGAGGGAGAGGTACAGCCCGCCCAGCGCCCACATCGCGACCAGACAGGGCAGCGCGACGAGGAAGGCCCCCCGCTGGGCACGGGGCACGTGCACCTGCGGCCGGAGCGAGGCCAGCGCGCCGGGCAGCCGCGGCGAGGACTCCGGCAGCAGCAGGGCCACGCCCGCGGCGAGGACGAAGAGCGTGGTGAGCGTGCCGAACACCCAGTCCGTGGGTGCGGGGACGAACTCCACCGCCAGGCCCGCGCCCACGGCCCCGAGGGCCAGGGCGAAGCCGGGCGACGCGCTGTTGACCAGGGCGCCCAGGGGGCGGTCGGTGCGCTGCAGGTCCAGCAGGGTCGCGCCGAGGGCCCCGGTCAGGGCGCCCACGGACAGGCCCTGCACGACCCGCGCGGCCAGCAGCCAGCCGACGCCGTCCGCCGCGAGGAACAGCACGCTGGCGACGACCTGGAGGAGCAGGCCGGCGACGATCACCGGACGGCGCCCGACGTGGTCCGACAGCGCGCCGACCACCAGCAGGGCGAGCAGGAGGGCGATCGCGTAGATGCCGAAGACCATGGTGAGGACGCCAGGGGAGAACCCGAACCGCTCCTGGTAGACGCGGTAGAGCGGGGAGGGCACCCCCGAGGCGGCGAGCACCAGGACCAGCAGCGTCGCGACCGACCAGAACGCGGTCCTCGGGGGCAGGCGACGGGAGGGCACGACAACGAGCAAGCCCTCCCGCCGCGACCGCATTCCCGGGCCGGCGGCGGTCGCCCCCGGTCAGCGCCGCTCGAAGCCCGGCGGCAGGACGACGTCGTCGCGGGTGAGGTCGTGGACCGAGGACCGGCCCAGGCCCAGCAGCGCCTCGTCGATGCCCTGCCGGATGATCGACAGCACGTTCTGCACACCGCGCTCGCCGTTCGCGGCCATGCCCCACAGGTAGGCGCGGCCGATCATCACGGCCCTGGCGCCCAGGGCCATCGCCTTGACCACGTCGGCGCCGCGCCGCACGCCGCCGTCCATGAGCACCTCGACCCGGTCGCCGACGGCGTCGACGATCGCCGGCAGCGAGCGGATCGCGCCGGGGGTGCTGTCGAGGTTGTTGCCGCCGTGCGTGGAGACCGAGATCGCGCTCACGCCGGCGTCCACCGCGCGGCGGGCGTCGTCAACCCGGGTGACGCCCTTGAGCATGAACGGCCCGCCCCACTGCTCACGCAGCCAGGCGACGTCCTCCCACGTCGGGAGGGGGGTGCCCATCCACTCGCCGTACGCGCCGAAGAAGTTCGGCGGCTCCTGGCCGCCCAGGGCCAGGTTGGGCACGCGCAGCTCGGGGATCGAGCCGGTGCGCAGGTAGGTGGCCAGCCAGCGCGGCTTGCGCAGCACCTCGGGGGCGAACTTGACCGCGTTCCGCAGGTCGATCTTCTCGGGGATCGGGGGGCTGCCCCAGTCGCGGCGCGAGGCGAACGACCAGTCGAGGGTCATGATCAGACCCTTGGCGCCGGCGGCGCGGGCGCGCTCGGCGCGGGCGAGGATGGTCTCGCGCGAGCCCACCCAGTACATCTGGAAGAACAGTTTCTCGTGCGCGGCACCGCACTCCTCGACCGGCTTGCTCGCGAAGGAGGACAGCCCCATCGCGACGTCCTCGGCAGCGGCGGCACGGGCCACGGCGACCTCCCCGTCGGGGTGCACCGCCTGCACGCCGGTGGGCGAGATGAGCACCGGCATGGACACCTGCTGGCCCATGACCGTGGTCGCCGTCTCCCGCTTGGCCGAGAGGCCGGCCACGTGCGGGCGCCAGGTGATCTCGTCGAAGGCGGCGACGTTGTCGCTGGCCGTCAGGCCCTTCTCGGTGCCGGCGACCAGCGCCAGGTAGACCGACCGCGGCAGCCGCTTCCTCGCGCGGTGCTGGGCCTCCTCGACGGTCTCGAACCAGTCCTTGGTGCTCGCCATGGGTCCCTCCGCGGTCGGCAGCCGGGTGGCGGGACCGGGGCAACGGTGACGCCCGCCACGTCCCGCGACATGGTGCCAGGGGTGGCACTGAGTGTCACGGGGCTCGTGCCGGGTCCGGGCCCGGAGGCCGGGGGGCCCGCTCCTGGTCCTGGTGGGACGGGTGCGAGCGGGGGCTGTAGACGGCGCCGGTCGGGCTGACCCGGGTCTGCGAGGAGCCCACGAGCACCAGGCAGCGCATGTCGACCGTCTCCGGGTCGAGCGCGCCGAGCGTGGTGACCGTGACCCGCTCCCCGGGCCCGCCGACGTCCCGGCCCACGACGACGACCGTGCCGGGGTCCCGGACCTCCAGCAGGACCTCCCGGGCGAGGCCCAGCTGCGCGGGGCGGGCCTTCGACCGGGGGTTGTAGAGGGCGATGACCAGGTCCGCGGCGGCGGCGTGGCGCAGCCGGTCGACGACGACGTCCCACGGCTTGCGGACGTCGGAGAGGCTCAGGACGGCGAAGTCGTGGCCCAGCGGGGCGCCCACCCGGGCGGCGACGGCCTGGGCGGCGGTCAGCCCCGGGAGCACCCGCACCGGGACACCGGCGAACTCCGGCCGCGCCGCCACCTCGAGGACGGCCGCGGCCATCGCGAAGACGCCGGGGTCGCCGCTGGAGACGACGGCCACGCGCCGTCCGCCCCTCGCCAGCTCCAGGGCGTGCGCCGCCCGCTCGGCCTCCACTCGGTTGTCGCTGGGGTACCGGGTCTGCCGCGGGTTGACCGGCACGCGGTCCAGGTAGGGCCCGTAGCCCACCAGGTCGTCCGCGGCGGCGAGCGCCTCGGCCGCCTCGGGCGTGGTCCACGACCGCCGGCCCGGACCCAGCCCGACCACGACCACCTCGCCGGTGCGGGGGGCGGACTCGTCGTGCTGCTCGGGCCCCGGCACCGGGCCGGTCAGCGGGCTGGGCAGGAGGGCGAGGGAGAAGTAGGGGACCGTCGCCGGGTCGACGTCGGCCAGCGGCAGGCAGCGCTGGCGATCGGTGGTCGCCCGCTCCACGTACAGCGCGCGGTCGAGGACTCCGGCGCGGTCGAACGCCTCCCGCACCTGCGGGAACGTGCGGCCCAGCTTGAGGACCGCGGCCGAGTCGGTGGAGGCCAGCTCCTCGGCCAGGCGCTCGGCGCCGAGGGTCCCCGGCAGCACGGTCAGGACCTCGTCGCGCTCGACCAGCGGCCGGCCGACCGCTGCGGCGGCTCCGCTCACGCTGGTCACGCCGGGCACGACCTCGGTGGGGTAGCGGTGCGCCAGCCGCTTGTGCATGTGCATGTAGGAGCCGTAGAAGAACGGGTCCCCCTCGGCCAGGACGACGACGTCGCGCCCGGCGTCCAGGTGGGCGGCCAGCCGGGCCGCGGCCGCCTCGTAGAACTCGTCGATCGCGCCCTGGTAGCCCCCGGGGTGGGCGGTGGTCTCGGTCGTGACCGGGTAGACCAGCAGCTCCTCGACCTGCCCCTCGCGCAGGTAGGGCGCGGCCACGGCGCGGGCCACCGACCGGCCGTGCTGGGCGGCGTGGAAGGCGACCACGTCGGCGGCGGCGATGAGCCGGGCGGCCTTGACGGTGACCAGTTCCGGGTCGCCCGGCCCGAGGCCCACCCCGTACAGACGGCCGGTGGTGTGCTGGCCGCTCACTCGACCTCGCTCGCGATCGCGTTGACCGCGGCGGCGGTGATCGCGCTGCCCCCGCGACGGCCGCGGACGACGAGGAACTCCAGGTCGCTCGCCGCCAGCGCCTCCTTGGACTCCGCGGCGCCGATGAACCCGACCGGCACGCCGACGACCGCGGCCGGTCGGGGTGCTCCGGCGGCGACCATCTCCAGCAGGTGGAACAGCGCGGTGGGCGCGTTGCCGATCGCCACGACCGCGCCGTCCAGCCGGTCGCGCCAGAGCTCGAGCGCCGCGGCCGTGCGGGTGGTGCCCAGCTCCGCGGCGAGGCCGGGGGTGCGCGGGTCGTCCAGCGTGCAGACCACGTCGTTGTCCGCGGGCAGCCGGCGGCGGGTGATGCCGGAGGCGACCATCTGCGCGTCGCAGAGCACCGGGGCGCCGGCGTCGAGCGCCGCCCGGGCCCGCGCGACGACGCCAGGGGAGAAGGCGAGGTCCTCGACGAGGTCGACCTGCCCGCAGGCGTGGATCATCCGCACCGCCACGCGGGCGACGTCCCCCGGCAGGCCGGCCAGGTCGGCCTCGGCGCGGATCGTCGCGAACGAGCGCCGGTAGATCTCGGCGCCGTCCTTCACGTACTCGAACATCACGCCTTCCCGATCCGGTACCCGGTCCCTGTCGCCACCACGTCCACGACCGTCCCCTGCGGGCGGCCGCAGCGGCGCTCGCAGCCGGCCCAGTGCTGCCGGGCGCCGCCCCCCGGCAGGACGCCGGTCGCGACGGCGTGCGCCGCGTCGGCCCGGACGTCGGCGCGGCTCTTCGCGCACCCCGGCCGCCCGGCGCAGGCGGTGACCCGCACCCAGGCACTGTCCGGGTCGAGCACCAGCCCGGCGGCGGTGAGCGCGGGGGCGGCGGCGTCGTCGGGGAGGTCGGGCAGGACGACGCTGCGCCACGGGGTGAGCTGCAGGTCGCCGGCCGTGGCGGACACCAGCGCGGCCTGGTCGGCGGTCAGCCGGCCCAGCGGGACGACGGCGACCAGTGCCACGCGCCCGTCGTCCTGCCGCACGGGCCCCGCCGGGACGGAGCCCCCGGAGCCGGCCTCGGCGCGGCCCGCGGAGCCACCCAGGCGGGCGGCGACGCGGGCGGGGCCCTCGTCGAGCTCGGCCAGCCGCCAGGCCGGGGAGCCCTGCGCGGCGCGCTCGTCGAGGAAGGCCCGCGTGGCGGCGAGGGCGAGCGCCACCGCGTCGTCTGGGGCCACCCGCAGGCCGGTGTCGGCGCCGGCGAGGGTGAGGGCGACGGTGCCGGGGCACAGGGCGCGCAGTCCGACGTCCCCACCGAGGCCGGCGACGTCGCCGCGGCCGTCGTCGAGGGTCAGCAGGAAGCGGCCCGGCAGGGCGGCGTACCCCGGGTCCGCGCACAGGCCGGCGTCGAGTGCGGCCACCCACGGCCGGACGTCGAGCCGCCCGCCGGCCCGGCCGGTGAGCGCGCTGGCCAGCACGTTGCGCACCCGCTCGTGCGTGGCGCTGGGCAGCAGCCCGGCGGCGGCGAGCCGGTCACCGAGCGCGGCCTCCGTGCCCGGCGCCAGGCCGCGCAGCTGCACGTTGCCGCGGCTGGTCAGCTCCAGGGCGCCGTCCCCGAGGTCACGCGCCGCGCCGGCGAGGACCCGCAGCTGGGCCGCGGTGAGCAGCCCCCCGGGCACCCGCACCCGCGCCAGCGCCCCGTCGGCCGCGGCGTGGGTCTGCAGCGCGCCGGGACAGGCGTCGCCGCGGACGCGGGCGGCGGGGGTGGTGGTCATGGCGCTGGCGAGATTACGTCCCGCCCGCGCCGGCGCTATCGGCGCAGTTCGCGCCCGCTGTCGTCGAAGGACATCCACACCCGCCGGCGGTCGGCCCGCGAGTGCACCCGGGCCATCGCCTCGACCCGGCGTCGCTGGTCCTCGGTGGCGACGTGCTGGACGACGGCGACCTCGGCGTCGCGCATCGCCCGCTCGGCGGCGACCTCCGCCGGCGTGGACGGGAGGTCCTCGTCGTACTCGTCCTCGACCGCCCGCGGGTGCGCGTACGGGCTGTCGTCGGGCAGGTGCCCGCCGATCCGGCCGTAGGCACCGAGCACCAGGAGCAACAGGCCGACGACGACGGAGAAGGCGACGTTCTCGAACTCGAACGCCAGGAAGTTGAACGAGGTGCGCAGCACCGCCAGGTTGACCAGGGCGGAGAGCAGGAACAGCGCGCCGATGACGATCATCACGGTCGAGGCGGTGCGGGGGCTGCGCGCGGCGGCCACCAGGAGCACGAGCGCCACGACGACCGAGATGGTCGACAGCAGGCCGTTGGACGACAGGCCGAGGACGCGCTCGCCCTCGGTCGAGAAGAAGTCAAGCCGGTCGGCGAAGCCGAGCAGGCCGAAGACCAGGAGGAACAGCGCCACCAGGACGGCGCCGATGCGCTGGACCACGAACACGCGGGCGCCCAGGTGCCTCTCCTCGGCCGTGGGGCGCGGTGTCGTGCGGTGCGGGAGGTGCAGACGAAGTGCCATGACGACTCCCCTGAGGAGTGGGACGGTGACCATTGTTCGCCTCGCGGACGCCTCCGGGATGCGATCGGGTCGAGGAATCCGGGGAAGGCCGGGGCGCCCGGGGTTGTTGCGCGGGACATGACCCAGCCGTTCGAGGTCGACCTGCACTCGGAGTTCCTCCGCGCGGACCTGTTCCTCGCGATGGGGCAGCCGATCGAGGCGGCGAAGGTGCTCGCGGCCGTCGTCGAGGCCGAGCCGGGCAACCAGGCGGCCCTCGAGCTGCTCGCCCGCGCCTACTTCGGCTCGGCCCAGCTCGGCCGCGCCGAGGAGACGCTGTCCCGGCTGGTCGCGCTCGCCCCGGCCAACGGGTGGGCGCGCCGGGCCCTCGCCCGCACCCTGGAGCGGCAGAGCCGGCCCGGCGAGGCGGTGGCGCACCACCGCGTGGCCGACGCCCTCGGCGCCGACTGAGGCCCGGGCCCGACGAGGGAGGAGCAGCCGTGACCACCAGCCGGATCACCACGTGCGGCACCTGCGGCCGCCGCAACCGCGTGCCCGCGGCCGCGGCGGGCACCCCCCGCTGCGGACAGTGCCGCACGCCTCTGCCGTGGGTGGCCGACGCCGGGGACGAGGACTTCGCGGAGGTCGCCGAGCGGTCCCCGGTCCCCGTGCTCGTCGACCTGTGGGCGACGTGGTGCGGACCGTGCCGGGCGGTCAGTCCCGTCCTCGAGCGGCTGGCCGCGGCCTCGGCCGGCCGGGTGAAGCTGGTGCGGGTCGACGTCGACCGCGCACCGCGGCTGGCCCGGCGGTTCGCCGTCCAGGCCGTGCCCACGCTGCTCGTCCTGGACCGGGGGGAGGTCCTGGCCCGCCAGGCCGGCGCCGCACCGGAGCCGGCGCTGCGCGCCTGGCTCGACGAGGCCCTCGCCTCGCGCACCGGCGGCCCGGGGCGTCCGTGACCCGCAGGGGCCGCTGACCGCACCCCTCATCGGCCGGGCTGTGCGGCCCGGCTGCTGACCCCGACGCGCCGGCCGGGTGCTGTCGGTCGACCCTGGCAGCCTGTGCCCGTGCCCACCCTGGACGACGTCGCCGCGGCGGTGCGCGCGGCCTGGTGCATCGAGACCTGCGACGACGTGGACGTCGCGGACTGGACTCCGGAGGACCCCGCCCGCGGCCAGTGCGGCGCCACCGCCCTGACGGTGCACGACCTGCTCGGCGGGGAGCTGCTGCTGGCCGAGGTGCGCCGGCCGGACGGCTCCCTGCAGGGCGTGCACTGGTGGAACCGGCTGCCCGACGGCACCGAGGTCGACCTCACCCGCGAGCAGTTCGCGCCCTCCGAGGTCGTGCAGGCCCCGCGGGTCGTCGAGCGCCCGCCGGGCCCGCCGCGCCGCTGCGCCGAGCAGTACCGGCGCCTGCGGGAGGACGTGTCCGCCGCTCTGGCGGGCTGACCTCAGCCGACCCGCTCGGCGGCCGCGCGCATCGCCTCCCGGGCGATCGCCGGCGGCGCGGCGAAGTCGAAGGCCCGGAACAGCACCGCGTGCTCCACCCCCAGCGCGGGACCCTGCAGCGCGGTGATCCCCGGGATCATCACGCGGGGCGGCGGGTGGCCCGGGATCCCCGCCAGGTACTGGCCGTGGGCCTCCAGCGAGGCGACGCCGCGCTCCAGCGGCTCGCCGGTCACGTCGACGCCGTGGGTGGGGCGGGGGTCGCCGCCCACCAGCAGCCAGCGCACCGCGACCGGCTCGAGCCCCTCGTCGAGCAGGTCGGGGAAGACCCAGCGGTTGCCGGCGTCGCGCAGCGCGTCCAGCGCCGCGAGGCCGGCGACCCGGTGGTCGGCCTGGTTGAGCCCGGCGACGAACTCGACGTCCCACGACCCCACGAGCACGGCGTCGGGCCGGTACCCGCGGATCACCCGCGCGATGTCCCGGCGCAGGCCCAGGCCGTACTCCAGGACCCCGTCGGGGTGGTCGAGGAACCGGACGTCGGTCACGCCGACCACGTCGGCCGCCGCCACCTGCTCCGCCGTCCGCAGCCGCGCGGTCTCCTCGGGCCGGAGCGCGTCCATGCCGGCCTCGCCCCGGGTGAGCAGGAGGTACGCGACGTCGATCCCGCGCGCGGTCCAGGCCGCGACCGCCGAGGAGGTGCCGTACTCCACGTCGTCGGGGTGGGCCACCACGCACAGCACGCGGGAGAACGCGTCGGCGGGGAACGGTGCCACCGGGGGTGGGCCCATGCGCGGCAGGCTAGGGGCGCGGCGACGGCCACCGGCCCCCGGTCCGGTCCGGCCGTTCCCGGGTGCCGGAGCGTCGCCACCCGCAGGAGCCGGACGGGTGACCGCCGTCAGCCCCGGGTCAGCTGCAACAGCGAGCGTGCTCCGCGCTGGAACTCGTAGCCGACGTCCCGGACCTCCGCTGCCACCCCGGCCGCGGCGAGGTCGGCGACGAGCCCGTCGAGCAGGTCCGGCAGCGGACGGCCCGCCTGGTCGACCAGCGGGTAGACCCGCACCTGACCGCGGCTGACCCGGAGCAGCTCCAGGGCCGCCGCCCGGTGGAAGGCGCGGTCGAGCCGGTCGGCGTAGGTGAACAGCAGGTGGGAGGAGAGGACGAGGTCGAACGCGCCGTCGCGGAAGGGCAGCGCGGGCAGGGCCGCGCAGACGTAGCGGCCGGGGGTCGCGGCGCGGTCGGCGGCGAAGGCCCGTGCCGACTCCACCCGCAGCCGGGCGTGGCCGGCCGGGTCGCCGTGGGAGTCCCAGACGTAGCGGTCGGCGTGCGCCTGCGTCCAGGCCCGGCCCCGCTCCAGCTCGCCGGCCAGTCGCGCCTCGAGCGCGGCCGGCGGGGTGGCGTAGACCGGGTCGACGGCGACCGCGTCGGCCCCGCGGGCCCGGGCGACCGCGGTGAAGCCCGCGCCGCCGCCGGGACAGTCCAGGACGCGGCCGGCGAGGTCGGCGTCGGTGAGGCCGAACATCGCCCGGTACTCCTCGAACGAGCGGGCGCTGACCAGGTACTCCCCGATGCTCAGGTCGCCGACGGGCTCGCGCACCGCCGGACGGTAGCGTCTGCGCACCTGACGCGGCAGTCGACGAGGAAGCCGGTGCGAACCCGGCGCGGTCCCGCCACTGTGAGCCCGGCCCGGGCGAGCCAGACACTCCGGCTGCCGTGACCGACGACCCGGGGCGCGGACCCCGAGTGAGGACCTGCCCGTGTTCACGCTGCTCTCCACCAGCGACACCGACCTGCTCTCCGCCCGCGCGAGCGGCGCGCCGTGGCGGCTGGGCAACCCTGCCCGGCTGGACGCCGACGGGGTCGCCGACCTGGTCGAGGGCGCGCAGCTGGTCGTCGTCCGGCTGCTGGGGGTGCGGCGGCAGTTCGAGGAGCTCCTGGCGCCGCTGCTGGCCGGGCCGGCGCCGGTCGTCGTCCTCGGCGGGGAGCTGCTGCCCGACGCCGAGCTGATGGAGCTGTCCACCGTCCCGATGGGCGTGGCGACCGAGGCGCACGGCTACCTCGCGCAGGGCGGGCCGGGCAACCTGGTCCAGCTGCACCGGTTCCTCTCCGACACGGTGCTGCTGACCGGGGAGGGGTTCGAGCCGCCGGAGGTCGCACCGGACTGGGGTGTGCTGGAGCGGGAGAGCCGGGGGAGCGGCCCGACGATCGCCGTCCTCTACTACCGGGCGCACCACCTGGCCGGGAACACCGCCTTCGTCGAGGCACTGTGCACCGCGGTCGAGCACGCCGGCGGCCGCCCGCTGCCGGTGTTCGTCAGCTCGTTGCGCAGCGTGCCCGACGACCTGCTGGAGCTGCTCCGGACCGCCGACGCGCTGGTGGTGACCGTGCTGGCCGCCGGCGGGTCGAGGCCCGCGACCGCGCAGGCCGGCGGGGACGACGGCGCCTGGGACGTCGGCGCGCTCGCCTCGCTGGACGTGCCGGTGCTGCAGGGGCTGTGCCTGACCCGCTCCCGCGAGGAGTGGCTGGCCGACGACGACGGGCTCTCGCCGCTGGACGTCGGCAACCAGGTCGCGATCCCCGAGTTCGACGGCCGGCTGGTCAGCGTGCCGTTCTCCTTCAAGGAGACCGACGCCGACGGGCTGACCAGCTACGTCGCCGACCCCGAGCGCGCCGCGCGGGTGGCCGGGACGGCGGTCGCGCACGCGCGGCTGCGGTCGGTGCCGCCGGCCGAGCGGCGGATCGTCGTGATGCTGTCGGCCTACCCCACCAAGCACGCGCGGATCGGCAACGCCGTCGGGCTGGACACCCCGGCGTCGGTCGTCCGGCTGCTGGCGGCGATGCAGGGGGCCGGCTACGACCTCGGCCCCTTCGACGGGCCCGCCGCGCTGCCCGGCGTCGCCGACCTCGACGGCGACGCGCTGGTGCACGCGCTGATCGCCGCGGGCGGCCAGGACGCCGACTGGCTCACCGAGGAGCAGCTGTCGGGCAACCCGGTCCGCATCCCGGCCGCCGACTACCGCACCTTCTTCGACACGCTCCCGGACGACCTGCGCGCGGCGATGGTCGAGCACTGGGGCCAGCCGCCGGGCTCGCTGTTCGTGGACGGGGACGAGATCGTCTTCGCCGCGTTGCGCGCCGGGAACGTCGTGGTGATGGTCCAGCCGCCGCGCGGCTTCGGGGAGAACCCGATCGCGATCTACCACGACCCGGACCTGCCGCCGTCCCACCACTACCTGGCCGCCTACTGGTGGCTGCGGTCGGTGTTCGGCGCGCACGCCCTGGTGCACGTCGGCAAGCACGGCAACCTGGAGTGGCTGCCCGGGAAGACGGTCGGGCTGTCGGCCTCCTGCGCGCCGGACGCCGCGATCGGGGACCTGCCGCTGGTCTACCCGTTCCTGGTCAACGACCCGGGCGAGGGCTCGCAGGCCAAGCGGCGGGCGCACGCCACGCTGGTCGACCACATGGTCCCGCCGATGGCCCGCGCCGAGTCCTACGGCGACATCGCCCGGCTCGAGCAGCTGCTCGACGAGCACGCCAACGTCGCGGCGATGGACCCGGCGAAGCTGCTGGCGGTGCGGGCGCAGATCTGGACGCTGCTGCAGGCGGCCAAGCTCGACTCCGACCTGGGGCTGGCGGAGCGGCCGGAGGACGACCACTTCGACGAGATGATCCTGCACGTCGACGGCTGGCTCTGTGAGATCAAGGACTCGCAGATCCGCGACGGACTGCACGTGCTGGGCGTGCCCCCGACCGGCTCCGACCGCGTGGACCTCGTGCTGGCGGTGCTGCGCGCCCGGCAGGTCTGGGGCGGCGCGGTGGCCCTGCCGGGGCTGCGGGAGGCGCTGGGGCTGGCCGAGGGGGCGTCCCGCACGGACACCGACGCCGTGGAGTCGCTCGCCGCCGCGCTGGTGTCGGGCATGGAGGAGGCCGGCTGGACGGCCTCGGCGGTGCCCGCGGTGGTGGCCGCCGTCCTCGGGGCGCCGTCCGAGCCGGTCGAGACGGTGCTCCGGTTCGCCGTCGACGAGGTCGTCCCGCGGCTGGAGCGGACCACCGACGAGATGGACGCCGTCCTGCACGCGCTCGACGGCGGCTACGTGCCGGCCGGCCCGTCCGGGTCGCCGCTGCGCGGGCTGGTCAACGTGCTGCCGACCGGCCGGAACTTCTACTCGGTGGACCCGCGCGCGATCCCGTCGCGGCTGGCCTGGGAGACCGGGCAGGCGATGGCCGAGTCGCTGGTCGAGCGCTACCGGGCCGACACCGGGTCCTGGCCGCGCTCGGTGGGCCTGTCGGTGTGGGGCACCTCGGCGATGCGCACCTCCGGGGACGACGTCGCCGAGGTGCTCGCCCTGCTCGGCGTCCGGCCGCTGTGGGACGACGCGTCGCGGCGGGTGACCGGTCTCGAGCCGATCCCGCTGGAGGAGCTCGGCCGGCCGCGGATCGACGTCACGGTGCGCATCTCGGGGTTCTTCCGGGACGCCTTCCCGCACGTGGTCACCATGCTGGACGACGCGGTGACGCTGGCGGCGGGGCTCGACGAGGCGGCGTCGGACAACTTCGTGCGTGCCCACGTCGACGCGGACGTGGCCGCCCACGGCGACCGCCGGCGGGCGACGACCCGGGTGTTCGGCTCCAAGCCGGGCGCCTACGGGGCCGGGCTGCTGCCGCTCATCGACAGCCGCGACTGGCGCGGGGACGCCGACCTCGCCGAGGTCTACGCGGTGTGGGGTGGCTACGCCTACGGGCGCGGACTGGACGGCGTGGCGGCCCGGCCGGACATGGAGTCGGCCTACCGGCGGATCGCGGTCGCGGCGAAGAACGTCGACACCCGCGAGCACGACCTCGCCGACTCCGACGACTACTTCCAGTACCACGGCGGGATGGTGGCGACCGTCCGGGCGCTGACCGGCCGGGCGCCGGCCGCCTACATCGGGGACTCGACCCGCCCGGAGTCGGTGCGCACCCGCTCGTTGACCGAGGAGACCGCCCGGGTGTTCCGCGCGCGGGTCGTGAACCCGAAGTGGCTGGAGGCCATGCGCCGGCACGGCTACAAGGGCGCCTTCGAGTTGGCCGCCACGGTCGACTACCTGTTCGGCTACGACGCCACCACCGGCGTGGTGGCCGACTGGATGTACGAGAAGCTCACCGAGACCTACGTGCTCGACCCGCAGAACCGGGAGTTCCTCGAGCGGTCCAACCCGTGGGCCCTGCACGGCATCGCTGAGCGGCTGCTGGAGGCGGTCGACCGGCAGATGTGGAGTGCTCCGGACCCCGCGCTCCTGGCCGCGCTGCAGCAGGCCTACCTCGACACCGAGGGCGACCTGGAGGGCGGCGACACCCCTGCCCAGCAGGGCGCGGGAGGCTGATGCCCGGCCCGGACCTGCCGACTCCGTGCATCGACCGGGTCCGGCGGGGTACCCACCGGGCATGAGCATCCTCGGACGACTGATGGGCACCGCTGAGAACACCGCGCGCTCCGCGACCCGCGGGGGTCGCGCCACCGGACGGGGGATGGCACGGTCGACCGGCCGCGGCATGTCGACCGGCCGCGGGATGGGGCGTGGGACGACGACGAGCGGCCGTGGCATGGGCCGGAAGACGATGTCCACCGGCCGGGGCCGGCCGACGACCGCCGCCTCCGGTGGCCTGAGCCGGCTGGTGGGCGGCCTGCTCCACCGGCACTGAGGACCGACCCCCTCCCACGCTCAGGGCGGCGCCCGGGAGGGGGCCTCAGGCCAGGGCCGCGGCCACCAGGAGGGTGACCGCGGCCGACGTCTCGCCCATGGCCCCCATGACGTCGCCGGTGACGCCGCCCAGCCGGGCGCGCGCCCGGCGCAGCAGGAGCTCGGCCGCGGCCAGGCCCGCGGCCGAGCTCGCGGCGAGCTGACCGGCCCGGGCGAGGTCACCGCGCACGGCGACGACCAGCAGCACCGCGGTGGCGAGGACACACGCGGCCAGCCACGCCCGTGACACCGTGCCCGCGACCGCCCGCCCGAGCGACGAGCCCTCGGCCATGGGGACGCCGGGCAGCCCGGTGCGGGCCATCGCCAGGCGGGCGGTGACGACCGCCGTCCAGAGGGCCGCCCAGCCGCCGTCCCCGGCCAGGAGGGCCGTGGCGCACGCGACCTGCAGCAGGACGGTCAGCACCAGCGTCACGACGCCGAACGGGCCGACGTCGCCCTGGTGCATGACCTGCAGGGCCCGCTCGCGGCCCCGCAGCGGCCCGAGCCCGTCGGCGGTGTCGGCCAGCCCGTCGAGGTGCAGGCCGCGGGTCAGCACGGCCAGGACGGCGATCCCGAGCACGGCGCCGACGAGCGGTGACACCAGCCGCGCGCCGGCCACCGCGACGCCGGTGGCCACGCCGCCGAGCACCAGCCCGATCAGCGGAGCCCACGGGAGGACGCCGCGGGTGGAGGCCGCCGCGCGGGCCGGGACCCGCAGGACGGTGAGCAGCGCGGCGGACTCCAGGGGGCCGGTCCACCTCATCGCAACTGCAGGGGGAGGCCGGCGACGACGAACCAGACCTCGTCGGCGGTGCCGGCCAGCCGCTGGTTGACCGCACCGAGAGTGTCGCGAAACAGCCGGCCCGACCGGGTCTCCGGGACCACCCCGAGCCCCACCTCGTCGGAGACGGCCACCACGTGTGCGGGGGTCATGGCCCAGGCGTTGACGAGGGCGTCGCAGCGCTCGGCGAGCCGGGCCGCCGCGCCCGCGTCGTCGGTCCACACGCCCGTCTCGTCCATGAGCGCGGCGACCCAGGTGGTGACGCTGTCGACCAGCACCGTGCCGCGGCGCAGGAGGTCGCTGGGGGCCGTCGTCTCCACGGTCGTCCACGTGGCCGGACGGCGGGCCCGGTGGGCGGCCACGCGGGCGGCCCACTCGGCGTCGTCCTGCACGGGGGGAGAGGTGGCCAGGTAGGTGACGGCGTCCGCTCCCGCCACCAGGTGCTCCGCGTGCGCGGACTTCCCGGACCGGGAGCCGCCCAGCACGAGCACCTTGCTCACCGGACGGCGCTCACCGGGCGGCGCTCACAGCACGAGCTCCAACCTCGTGATCGTGCCGTTGTGCGGTGTCACGACCGGCATCGCGTCGGCGCCCAGCCCGGCGGCGACCGCCTGCGCGGCCCGGATCGTGTCGCCGTGCGTGACCAACCCGATCACCGCGGCGGGCGGTTCGGCGCACAGGTGCTTGAGGTAGGCGGCCACCCGACCGTGCAGCTCGGCCAGGCTCTCGCCGCTCTCGGCCGCCCACTGCGGATCGCTCCAGTCGACGACGTCCCACAGTTCCCGCGACGGGCGCCCCTCGAGCACGCCGTAGCCCTGCTCGCGCAGCGCCGGCGTGGTGGTGAACCGCAGGCCGGTCGCGGCGGCACAGTGCTCGGCGGTCTGCACGGCCCGGCGCAGGTCGCTGGACACCAGCGCCCCGGGCCGCAGCCCCGCCAGCTCCCGCGCGGCCCGGGACGCCTGGGCGTGCCCCAGCTCGGTGAGCGGCACGGAGGCGGTCTGGCCCTGCATCAGGCCGGCGGCGTTCCACTCGCTCTGCCCGTGGCGGACGAGGAGGAGGGTCAGCGGCTGGGCCATGGTGGGGTGGAGCGTAGCCAGGCGGGCGCCGGTCACCGACGTGTCCCTCGTACCGTCGATGCGGCGGGCGCGCAGGCCGGCGCGCCCGCGCACCCAGCACCGTTGGTCACGAGACCGACGAGCGTTCGCCAGGAGGATCTCGTGACCATCCCCGTCCGCCCGGGCGCTGCCCGCTCCGCTCCCCGCCCGAGCGGCCCGGACGCGCTGGCCCCCCTCCTGGACCTGCCCGGCGTGCGGGACGCCGCCGACGCCGCCCGGGCCGGCATCGACCGGCTCCTGCGCCATCGGCTCATGCGCAACCGGTCGGCCGAGGTCAGCACCGAGTCGGCGTTGCGCGGCGCCCGCGCCTCGGCCGCGCTCGAGGGGGTCGACGTCCCGCTGGCCGACCTGCGCGCCGGTTCGGTGCAGGACCCGGTCGTGCAGGGGGCGCTGCGCACGTCGGTGGCCCTGGGCTCGATGGTGGAGACCTGGTCGCGGGCGCCCGGCCAGGTGCTGGCCCGGTTGCACGTGCTCGCCGCGGCCGACCTCGCCGACCGGGCGGACCTCGGCCGGCCCGCGGCCCACGCCGGCCCCCGGCTCAGCGGACTGTTCTCCCTGGTGACCGGGGAGACCACCGTGCCCGCCGTGCTCGTCGCGGCGCTGGTCCACGGCGAGCTGGCCGCACTCACGCCCTTCGGGACGGCCGACGGCATCGTGGCGCGGGCGGCTGCCCGGCTGACCGGCATCGCGCGGGGCCTGGACCCCAAGGCGGTGTCGGTGCCCGAGGTCGGCTTCGTGGAGCTGGGGCGGGAGGAGTACGTCCGCGCACTGGCCGGATACGCCTCCGGCGGACCCGAGGGCGTGGCGACGTGGCTGGTGCACTGCTGCCGGGCCACCGAGCACGGGGCGCTGGAGGGGCTGGCGATCGCCGAGGCCGTCCTCCGCGGCTGACCCCGGGCCGCCCTCGGGCCGTCCTCGGACCGTCCTCGGCCGTCCTCCTCGGGACAGCCGGTCCGACCCGGGGCAGGCACACTGGCGACGTGCGGACTCTCGACGTCGACGGGCTCGGAGCGGTCAGCCGGGTCGGCCTGGGCACCTGGCAGTTCGGCTCGCGCGAGTGGGGGTACGGCGACGCCTACGCCTCCGGGGAGGCGGGCCGGATCGTCCGGCGGGCACGGGAGCTGGGCGTCACGCTCTTCGACACCGCCGAGGTGTACGGCTTCGGCCGGAGCGAGCGGATCCTCGGGGACGCCCTGGGCGCCGAGCGCGCCGGCGTGGTGGTCGCGACCAAGGTCTTCCCGGTCGCCCCGTTCCCGCCCGTGGTCCGCAACCGCCTCGCCGGCAGCGCCCGCCGGCTCGGCCTGCACCGGGTCCCGCTCTACCAGGTCCACCAGCCCAACCCGCTGGTGCCGGACTCGGTGATCATGCCGGGGATGCGCGACCTGCTCGACGCCGGTCGCATCGGCGCCGTCGGTGTCTCCAACTACTCCCTCCAGCGCTGGCAGGCGGCCGACGCCGCGCTGGGCCGGCCGGTGGTCAGCAACCAGGTGCACTTCTCGCTCGCCGTGCCCGGCCCGCTGGAGGACCTGGTGCCCTTCGCCGAGCGCGAGGACCGGATGGTCATGGCCTACAGCCCGCTGGCCCAGGGACTGCTCGGTGGGCGGTACACCGTGGACAACCGGCCGGGTGGGGTGCGGGCGGCCAACCCGCTGTTCGGCACCGAGAACCTCCGGCGGGCCGAGCCGCTGCTCGGTGTCCTCCGCGAGGTCGCCGCGGCCCACGACGTCACGCCGGCCCAGATCGCGCTCGCCTGGTTGGTCTCCCTGCCGCGGGTCGTGGTCATCCCGGGGGCGTCGAGCGTCGCCCAGGTCGAGGCCAACGCCGCCGCCGCGGAGATCTCGCTGCGTCCGGACGAGCAGTCGGCGCTCACCGCGGCGGCGCGGGCGTTCCGGCCGGTGTCGGCGGTGCGGACCCTGGTGGACCGGGTCCGGGAGCACCTCCCCGTCTGAGCCCCCGGAGTCAGAGCCCGCTGCAGGGCCCGGCCGCGGCCCGTCCCGGGTCTGCGAGGGGTGGGGAGGACGAGGTCCTCCCTCAGGCGCCGCGTCGGCGCCGTCGCCCGGTGACCGGCGCCGACGGGGTCAGGCCGGCCAGCGCCCGGCGACGGGCGTACCAGGCCAGGCCCACGACCGCGGCGCCCACGCCCATGGCGGCCCCGGTCACGACCGGCGCCGTCGGCACCGGGAAGCGGGAGCGCATCGACACCGGGCGGCTGAACTCCAGCACCGGCCAGCCCCGCTCGGCCGCGGCGCGGCGCAGCGCCCGGTCGGGGTTGACCGCGGTCGGGTGGCCCACCTCGGCGAGCATCGGCAGGTCGGTGACCGAGTCGCTGTAGGCGTAGCAGTCGGCCAGGTCGTAGCCCTTCTCGGCGGCCACCTCGCGGACCGCGACGGCCTTGTTCTCCCCGTAGGCGTAGAACTCGATCTCGCCGGTGTAGCGGCCGTCGACGGTCACCATGCGGGTGGCCACCACCCGGTCGGCGCTCAGCATCTCGCCGATGGGCTCGACCATCTCCGCGCCGCTGCTGGAGACGATGACGATCTCCCGCCCGGCCGCGCGGTGCTCCTCGATGAGGTCGGCGGCCTCGGCGTAGACCAGCGGGTCCACGATGTCGTGCAGCGTCTCCCGGACGATCTCGTGCACCGTCGCGACGTCCCAGCCGGTGCACATCTGGGTGATCTGCGCCCGCATGCGCTCCATCTGCTGGGCGTCCGCGCCCGACAGCGAGAAGACGAACTGGGCGTAGGCGCCCTTCAGGACGGCCCGGCGGTTGATCAGGCCGCCCTGGAAGAACGGGCGGCCGAAGGCCAGCGTGCTGGACTTGGCGATGACCGTCTTGTCCAGGTCGAAGAACGCCGCTGCGCGCGTCACGGTTCACGACTGTAGGTGGACCGGCTGACGGGAACGTGGATCGCGCGCACTCCACACCCCTTCGGGTCATCCACAGATCCCTCACGCCCCTCCCGCCCCGCGGTCCCCCGTACTGGGCTGGGCGCGTGCCTGCTCTCCGGACGCCGCCCACCCGCCCCCTCGTCGTCAGCACCGACGAGGACCTCCTCGACGACCTCCTGCGGGTCCTGGCCGCCGCCGGCGCCGAACCGGAGGTCGCCACCGGCGGCCCGGCCCTGCGCCGGGCCCACCGTGAGTCGCCGCTGGTCCTGCTGGGGGCCGACGTGCTCGCCACCGGCCCGGTGCGAGAGCTGCCCCGGCGGCCCGGCGTGGTCGTCGTGGCCCCGGCGGAGCTCCCCGGCCCGGCCTGGGCCGCCGCGGTGGAGCTCGGCGCGGAGCGGGTGGCGGTGCTGCCCGCGGACGAGCGGTGGCTGCTGTCGCGGGTGACGTCGGCCCTGCGCCGGCCGGTCGAACGCGGCCGGCTGGTCGTGGTCGGCGGGAGCTGCGGCGGCGCGGGTGCCAGCACGGTCGCCGCCGCCGTCGCCCTCACCGCTGCCCCTGCGGGTGACGGCGTCCTGCTGGTCGACACCGACGGCTTCGGCGGCGGGCTGGACCTGCTGCTGGGTGCCGAGCGGACCGAGGGGCTGCGCTGGCCGGAGCTGGCCGGCCTGCGCGGCCGGGTCGCCGGGGACGCGCTGATGGCGGCGTTGCCAGAGGTCGGCGGGGTGTCCGTGCTGGCCGCCTCTCGCGAGGCACCCGGAGACGTCCCGGCCGGGGCGGTCGGTGCGGTGGTCGAGGCGGCCCGCGCGGGTGGCTGGCCCGTGGTCGTCGACCTCCCGCGCACCGCCGGCCCGGAGGTGACCGACCTGGTGCTGGCCGACGCCGACCTGGCGGTGCTGGTCGTGCCGGCGCGGCTGCGCGCGGCGTCCGCGGCTCGCGCCCTGGCCGAGCCCCGTGCCGACGGGTCCCCGGGCGCCTGGTCCTCGGCCCGGCTGGTCGTCCGGCCGGTCGCCGGCGGGCTGTCCGCCGACGAGATCGCCGACGTCGTGGGCCGTCCCGTCCTCGGCGAGCTGGGACACGACCGCAGCGCGGTGGCCCGTGGCGAGCGCGGCGAACCCCCGCAGCTGGGCGTGCGCTCACCGCTGGGCTCGCTGGCCCGGCGCGTGCTGGCCGAGCTGCCCTCCCAGATCGGGCTCGCGGCGTGAGCGGCGCCCTGGTCGACCGGGTCCGGGCCCGCCTGGCCCTCGAGCCGGAGGCGCCGACGCGGGCGGCGGTCGCCGCGGTGGTCCGGGAGGAGTCCGCCGGTCTGCTGGCCGACGACGAGGTGCTGCGCGCGGTGCGCGAGGCGGTGGACGAGCTGGCCGGCGCGGGGCCGCTCGAGCCGCTGCTGCGGCAGCCCGGGGTGAGCGACGTGCTGGTCAACGGTGCCGACGAGGTGTGGGTCGACCGGGGAGCCGGGCTGGAACGCACGCCGGTGCGGTTCGCCGACGAGGACGCCGTCCGCCGGCTCGCCGTCCGGCTGGCGGCCGCGGCCGGACGGCGGCTCGACGACGCCGCCCCGTGGGTGGACGTCGGCCTGCCCGACGGCACGCGGCTGCACGCGGTGCTCCCGCCGGTGTCGGGCACCGGCACGTGCCTGTCCCTACGGGTGCTGCGCCGGGCGTCGATGCCCCTCGCCGAGCTGGCCGCCCGGGGCACGCTGCCCGGCCGGTCGGCCGACCTGCTCGCGGCCCTGGTCGCCGGCCGCCTGGCCTTCCTGGTCACCGGCGGCACCGGGTCGGGCAAGACGACGCTGCTGTCGGCGCTGCTCGGCCTGGTGCCGCCCGGGGAGCGACTGGTGCTCTGCGAGGACGCGCCCGAGCTGGCGCCGGCGCACCCGCACGTGGTCCGGCTCGCCACCCGACCGCCGAACGTCGAGGCGGTGGGCGAGGTGACCCTGCGCGACCTCGTCCGCCAGGCGCTGCGCATGAGGCCGGACCGCCTCGTGGTCGGCGAGGTGCGCGGTGCCGAGGTCACCGACCTGCTCGCCGCGCTCAACACCGGCCACGACGGCGGGTGCGGCACGCTGCACGCCAACCGGCCCGCCGAGGTGCCGGCGCGGCTGGAGGCCCTCGGCGTGGCCGCGGGGCTGGACCGGCTGGCCGTCCACAGCCAGGCGGCGGCCGCGCTGGCGGTGGTGGTGCACCTCCGGCGCACCCCGTCGGGGCGCCGGGTCGAGGAGATCGGCGTGGTCCGCCGGGCCGGGGAGCTCGTCGTCGTGGAACCCGGCTGGCGCGCCGACGGGGGACCGTGCCCGGGCGCGGACCGGCTGGCCGACCTCCTCCGACCGGAGGGGGGCCCGCTCCGGTGACCGGTCCGCTGGTGCTGCTCGGCGCCGCGCTGCTGGTGTGGCCGGACGGCCGTGCGGTGCGCCGGGCGCGGTGGGCCGAGGTGGCCGGACGGCGGGCGCCCCGGCGGAGCGCGCGGCCACTGCCCCCGCTCCCGCTGGCCTGGGGCGGGGGCGTGGCCGCGGTGGGTGTGGTGGAGAGCACCTGGCTGGTGGCGGTGCTGGCGGGGACGGCCGCGGCCCTCCTCGCCCGCGCAGAGCTGCGGCGCCGGGCCGCCGCGCGGGAGGAGGCCCGGCTCGCGGCCCTGGCCGGGGCGCTGGCCGCCCTCGCCGCGGAGCTGCGCGCGGGCCGGACGCTGGAGGCCGCCACGGCAGCGGCTGCCCGCGCCTGTGCCGACGAGGAGAGCGGACAGGCACTGGTCCGGGCGGTGCGGAGTCCGGCGGGTTCCGACGCGGGGGTCAGCGGTGAGCTGGGGGACGCGCTCGGCCGGGTCGCGGCTGCTGCGGCGCTGAGCCTCCGGACCGGGTGCTCCCTGGCCGCCGTCCTCGCCGCCGTGGAGGACGACCTGCGGGCCCGGCGCCGGCAGCGGTCGGACCTGCGGTCGGCGACGGCGGGATCACGGGCCAGCGCGCTGCTGCTCGCCGCGTTGCCGGTCCTCGCCCTCGTGATGGGCAGCGGGATCGGCGCCGACCCGTGGCGGGTGCTGACCACCACGCCGACCGGCCAGGTCCTGCTCGTCGCGGGGGCGGCCCTGGAGGCCGCCGGGCTGGCCTGGTCGTCCCGCCTCGTCCGCCGGGCCGTGCGGTGACCGCGGCCGCGGTCCTGCTGCTGGCGGCCGCGCTGGCCATCTGGTCACCGGGCCGGTCCGTCGTCGCGGCCCGGGCGCGGGTCCTCACGTCGCCGGACCCGGCGGAGGTGCCGAACTCCCCGGCGCTCCCCGAGGCGCGACGCCGCTGGGTGCTCGCGGGCGCGGCGGGACTGGCCAGCGGGCTCCTCGTGGGCGGTGTGCCCGGCGTGGTGACCGCCGCGCTGGTCACCGTCGCCAGGGAGCGGCTGCTGCGGGGGAGGGGGCCGTCACCAGGGCCGCCGCTGGTGGCCGACCTCCCGGTCGCCTGCGACCTGCTCGCAGTGTGCCTGGCGGCCGGACTGCCGGTGGGACGTGCCCTGGCCGCCGTGGCCGGTGCCCTGCCGGCGCCGCTGGGGCCCGAGCTGGCCACCGTCGCCCGGCTGCACCGACTCGGCGCTCCACCACGACAGGCGTGGGACGACGTCCCGCCCGAGCTCGCCGGTCTCGGGCGGGTCCTGGTGCGGGCGGGGGAGTCCGGGTCCGCCGTCGTGCCCGCGTTGCAGGGGCTGGCCGCGGAGACCCGCGCGGAGGCGCGGGGACGCGCGGACGCCGCCGTCCGCCGGGCCGGGGTGTGGGTGCTGGCGCCGCTCGGTGCCTGCTTCCTGCCGGCCTTCCTCTGCCTCGGGGTGGTGCCCCTGGTCCTGGGCATCGCCGCCGACGTCTTCGGCTGACCCGCGATCGGCCGTCCACAGGGGCCCGTCCCCTCCACAGATCCCCGCCGTCCCTGGAGCCGGCCTCCGGTCGCCATGAGGGTCGGACCAGCGGCCCGGACGGCGGGCCCGAGACCGAGGAGACCCCGTGACCAGCACCCCCGCACCGCAGCTCGCCCCCGACCTGGCCCACCCCGACCTGCCCGTCGGCGACGCACCCGAGGCGGCCGAGCCGACGGAGACCGGCCACCCGGCCCGGAGCTCCCTCCGGGCCCGCTGGGCCCGGGTCCGCGCGGCGGGGGAGGCCGGCATGAGCACCGCCGAGTACGCGGTCGGCACCGTGGCCGCGTGCGCCTTCGCGGCGGTCCTCTACCGCGTCGTCACCGGCGGCTCGGTCGTCGACGCGCTGGGGGAGCTGGTCTCCTCCGCGCTGGCCACGCTGTCCTGACCGTGGGCCGGGCACGGGGCCGGCCGCGCCGGGCGGGAGCGCCGCGGCGCCACCTCCGCGACGAGGAGGGGATGGTGACGGCCGAGACGGCGGTCGTCCTCCCCGTGCTCGTCCTCGTCCTCGCCGGAGCGGTGGCGGCGGTGACGGTCGTCGCCGCCCAGTTGCGCTGTGTCGACGCCGCCCGGGAGGGAGCCCGGGCGGCGGCCCGGGGCGAGACGACCGCGCTGGTGGTCGACCTCGCCACCCGGGCGGCACCCGACGGCGCGGTCACGACCGTGGCCGAGGACGGGTCGGCGGTGACGGTCACCGTGGCGGCGGAGGTGGCGCCGCTGGGACCGGTGCCCCTGCGCCTGCGGGTCTCGGCGACCGCCGTCGCCCAGCGCGAGCCCGGAGCCGGCCTGTGGGCGGGCACCGGATGACCACCCGCCGTCGGCCGGCCGGGGACCGTGGGTCGGCCACCGTGTGGGTCGTCGCGCTGTCGGGGGTGCTCGCCGCCATCGGGGTGGCCGTGGTCCTGGTCGGTGCGGCCGTGGTCGGCCGTCACCGGGCGACGGGAGCAGCCGATCTCGCAGCCCTGGCCGGCGCCGAGTCCGCGGTGCGCAGCCGCCCCGACGCGTGTGCGGCGGCCGAGGGGGTGGCCCGTGCCAACGGCGCGCGCCTCACCGCCTGCAGCGTGGACCCGGGCGCGATCGTGGACGTCGCCGTCGAGGTCCGCGTCCGCCTCGGCCCGCTGGGCACCGGCTCGGCGACCGCCCGCGCCCGCGCCGGCCCCGTGCTCCCCGAGCCGGCGGTGCCGCCGTGACCGCGGCACCGCAGGCGTCAGAAGACGATGTCGTCCTCGTCGGGTCCGCCGGTGGCCCGGTCGGGCGCGGAGGACGGGCCGGCCGCGGCAGGCGGGCCGGCCGGGGGAGGGGCGGCGGGGCCGGGCGCCGCGTCGGCGCGGCGGGGTGCCGCGGCGGTGGTCCCTCGGTCCGTGTCGACCGAGTCCTCGTCGGGGTCCTCCCCGTCGTCCTCGTCGCCGCCGAGTGCGTCGGCGTCCTCGGCGTCGGCCAACTCGTCCAGGACGACGTCGAGCACCCGGACCGCACCGTCCTTGTCCAGGGGCTCGTTGCCGTTGCCGCACTTCGGCGACTGCACGCACGAGGGGCAACCGCTCTCGCACTCGCAGCTGGCGACCGTGGCCCGGGTGGCCTGCAGCCAGCGGCGCAGCACGCCGAACCCCCGCTCGGCGAAGCCCGCGCCGCCGGGGTGGCCGTCGTAGACGACGATCGTGGCCGCGCCGGTGTCGGGGTGCAGGGCCGTCGAGACACCCCCGAGGTCCCAGCGGTCGCAGGTGGCCAGCAGGGGCAGGATGCCGATCGCGGCGTGCTCGGCGGCGTGCAGGGAACCGGGCAGGGCCGCGTCGTCCACCTCGGCCCGTGCCACGGCCTGCTCGTCGAGGGTCAGCCACACGGCGCGGGTGCGCAGTTGGCGGGCCGGCAGGTCGAGCGGGAACTCGGCGAGGACCTCGCCGGTGCCCAGGCGCCGTCGCTGGTAGGCCACCACCTGGTTCACCACGTCGACCACGCCGGTGTGCGCGGTCACCGTGCCCAGGCGCCGGGACCGGTCCGTCGAGACGATCGAGAGGTCGGTGACGTCGCGGGCGACCGTCGTCCAGTCCGGGCTCTCGGGGTGCACGACCGCGACGGCGTCCTCGACGGAGAACTCGTCCACGACGTAGGTCTCCCCGCGGTGCACGTACACGGCGCCGGTGTGCACGGTCGCGTGCGCGGCATCACCGTCCACGGTCCCCAGCAGCCGGCCGGTGGCGCCTTCGATGATCGTCACCGGCTCGAGGCCGCTGCCCCGGATGTCGACGTCGGGGCGTCCGCGGCCGGCCCAGTACCAGCCGGTGGGGCGTCGCCGCAGCAGCCCCTCGGCGACCAGCTCCTCGACGCGGGCCTGGGCGGCCGCACCACCGAACTCGGCGAGGTCCTCCGGGCGGAGGGGCAGCTCGGCGGCGGCGCAGCACAGCTGTGGGCCGAGGACGTAGGGGTTGGTGGGGTCGGTGACGGTGGCCTCCACCGGCCGCCCGAACACCGCTCGGGGGTGGTGGGCCAGGTAGTGGTCCAGCGGGTCGTCGCGGGCGACGAAGACGACCAGCGACTCCCGTTGCGCCCGCCCGGCCCGGCCCGCCTGCTGCCACAGCGAGGCCAGCGTCCCGGGGTACCCGGCCAGGACGACGGCGTCGAGCCCGGCGATGTCGATGCCGAGCTCGAGGGCGTTCGTGGTGGCCACCCCGAGCAGTTCCCCGGCAGACAGGGCTCGCTCCAGCTCCCGCCGCTCCTCGGGCAGGTAGCCCCCGCGGTAGGAGTCCACGCGGCGGGCCAGGTCCCCGCGGCCGCGGTCAGTCAGCGCGCGCCGGGCCTGCTCGGCGACCGACTCGGCGCTGCGGCGGGAGCGGACGAAGGCCAGGGTCCGGGCTCCGCGCTCGACGAGGTCGGCCAGCAGGGTCGCGGTGTCCGCGGCGGCCGACCGGCGCAGCGGAGCGCCGTGCTCACCGGTGCGCTCGGTCAGCGGCGGCTCCCACAGGGCGAAGGTGGCTCCGGGGCGGGGCGAGCCGTCCTCGGTGACGGCGACGACCGGGGCGCCGACCAGCCGGCTCGCGGCCGCGGCCGGCTCGGCGACCGTGGCCGAGGCGAGGAGGAACACCGGGTCGGCGCCGTAGCGGTGGCAGATGCGCCGCAACCGCCGCAGGACGTGGCCGACGTGTGAGCCGAAGACCCCGCGGTAGGCGTGACACTCGTCCACCACCACGTACGCCAGGCGACGCAGCGTGCTCGACCACCGCTGGTGGGCCGGCAGGACCCCGCGGTGCAGCATGTCCGGGTTGGTGACGATCCAGCGCGAGTGCCGCCGGACCCACTCCCGTTCCTCCATGGGCGTGTCGCCGTCGTAGGCCGCGGGCCGCACCGAGGGGTCGGCCAGGGCGGCGACCGAGGAGAGCTGGTCACGGGCCAACGCCTTGGTCGGCGCGAGGTAGAGGACACAGGCACGCGGGTCCTCGGCCAGCCGGGTCAGCGCCGGTAACTGGTAGGCCAGGGACTTGCCCGACGCCGTCCCGGTGGCCACCACGACGTGCCGCCCGTCGCGGGCGAGCTGCGCGGCCTCCACCTGGTGGCGCCACGGGGCGCGCAGGCCCTGGGCCTCCAGCCGGTCGCGCACCTGCGGACTCACCCACGCGGGCCACGGCTGGGTGCGGCTCTCCCGCACCGGCATCCGGTGGACGTGGGTGACCGGCTGCTCCTCCTCCGGCGTCCCGGCCAGCAGGGCGGCCAGCAGGTCGGCGCCGGGGAGGACCCCACCGGGAAGAGGGTCCGTGCCGGGAGGGGGAGCCGACCGGACCGGGTGGAGCGTGGTCACGCGTTCTCCTCGCTGGCGCTCGATGTCCGCGCGCCCACGGGTGCTGTGCTTCTCAGTGACCGCACGAGCTCGGTCACCCCTCCACTGTCACACCTCCGGGCAACCCCCGCGCCGATCTCCTGCGGATGCGGTCACGAGCGGATCGTCGAGCTATCGGTACGGCGTGTGATCTCCCTTACACTCACGCGGCGCCCAGGCGTGCGGACCCCCGCACCCCTGGACGGAGACCTCCGCCGACCGGAGCGCAGGTGGCCCCGGGGGCAGCCGACCGCTTGGAGGAAACACATGCCGGACAGCGCACTCTCCGGCGGGGACGTCGTCCTCGTGACGATCGTCCTCGCCATAGCCATCGCCGCCCTCGCCTTCGCCGCCTACCTGGTGCGCGCCGTCATGGCTGCCGACCAGGGCACGCCGACGATGCGCGACATCGCGAGGGCGGTGCAGGAGGGTGCGGCGGCGTACCTGCGCAGACAGTTCCGCACCCTGGGCGTCTTCGCCGTCATCGTCTTCCTGCTGTTGCTCGTCCTGCCCGTGCACGACGGCGGGTGGGGGACCCGCATCGGCCGCGCGCTGTTCTTCCTGGTCGGCGCCCTGTTCTCGGCGATGGTCGGGTTCATCGGGATGACCCTGGCCACCCGGGGCAACGTCCGCGTCGCCGCCGCCGCCCGCACCGGGGGCTACCGTCCGGCCTTCCGCATCGCGTACCGCACCGGCGGCGTCTGCGGGATGATCACCGTCGGTCTCGGCCTCTTCGGCGCCGCCCTGGCGCTGCTGCTGTTCGACGAGACCGCCCCCGTCGTCCTCGAGGGCTTCGGGTTCGGCGGTGCGCTGCTGGCCATGTTCATGCGTGTCGGCGGCGGCATCTTCACCAAGGCGGCCGACGTGGGCGCCGACCTCGTCGGCAAGGTCGAGGCGGGCATCCCCGAGGACGACCCGCGCAACGCGGCCACCATCGCCGACAACGTGGGGGACAACGTCGGCGACTGCGCGGGCATGGCCGCCGACCTCTTCGAGTCCTACGCGGTCACGCTCGTCGCCGCGCTCATCCTCGGCCAGGTCTTCTTCGGGGCGGTCGGGATGGTCTTCCCGCTGACCGTGGCCGCGATCGGGGTCATCGCCTCCGTCGTGGGGATCCTCGCCAGCAACCCGGGCAAGGGCGACTCCAGCGGGCTGGCGCCGATCAACCGCGGCTTCTTCACCTCCGCGGTGGTCTCGCTGGTGCTCGTGGCCGCGGCGGCCTTCACCGTGCTGCCCAGCGTCGCCGACGTGCCCGACACCGTGGTCAGCCCGCAGGTGCTCGGCTTCGTCGCGGTGCTGGTGGGCATCGTGCTGGCCGCGGCCATCCAGCTGCTCACCGGCTACTTCACCGAGACCAGCCGCAAGCCGGTGCGTGACGTCGGCCGCAGCTCGCTGACCGGGCCGGCGACCGTCGTCCTCGCCGGCATCTCCCTGGGCCTGGAGTCGGCGGTCTACGCGGCGCTGCTGATCGGCGGTGCGGTCTACGGCGCGTTCCTGGTCGGCGGCGGGGCCGCCCTCTACGCCGTGGCCCTCGCCGGCTGCGGCCTGCTGACCACCGCCGGGGTCATCGTCTCCATGGACACCTTCGGGCCGGTCAGCGACAACGCCCAGGGCATCGCCGAGATGTCCGGCGACATCGACGAGGACGGCGCCCGGGTGCTCACCGACCTCGACGCGGTCGGCAACACCACCAAGGCGATCACCAAGGGCATCGCGATCGCGACGGCGGTCCTGGCGGCCACCGCGCTGTTCGGCTCGTACAACGAGCAGGTCCGGGCGGCGCTCGAGGGGGTCGACCTCGGGCAGGCCTTCAGCCTCGTGGAGCCGGACAACGTCGTCGGCGCGGTGCTCGGCGCGGCGGTGGTGTTCCTGTTCTCCGGCCTGGCCATCAGCGCCGTCTCCCGGGCGGCCGGCCGGGTGGTGTTCGAGGTCCGCGAGCAGTTCCGCACCCGGCCCGGGATCATGGACTACTCCGAGCGACCCGACTACGGCGCGGTCGTCGACATCTGCACCAAGGACTCGCTGCGTGAGCTGGCCACCCCGGGCCTGCTCGCCGTGCTGGCGCCGGTCGCGGTGGGCTTCGGGCTCGGCTTCGGCCCCCTGGCCGCCTACCTGGTCGGCGCGATCGCCGCGGGCACGCTCATGGCCGTCTTCCTCGCCAACTCCGGCGGTGCCTGGGACAACGCCAAGAAGATGGTCGAGGACGGGGCGTTCGGCGGGAAGGGCAGCGAGGCGCACGCCGCGACGGTCATCGGCGACACCGTCGGCGACCCGTTCAAGGACACCGCCGGTCCGGCGATCAACCCGCTGATCAAGGTGATGAACCTGGTGGCGCTGATCATCGCCCCGGCCGTGGTCAGCGTGTCGGTCGGCCCGGATGCGAACACCGCGCTGCGCGTGACCATCGCGCTCGTCGCGGCCGCGGTCATCGTCGGCGCCGTCGTCGTCTCCAAGCGGCGGTCGGTGGTCGTCGGCGGTGCGGCGGGCACCCCGTCGGACACCACGCTCACCACCACCGCTCCCTGATCGCACGCCGGGATCCTCCGGCCGGCGCACGGCCGGCCGGAGGATCCCGGCGTGCTCTGTGGACGTCGGTGGCCGCTGTGGACGGGTCGCGGCCGGAGGTCGCCGGCCCTCCCTAACGTCCCGCGGCACCGGTCCCACGGGTGGACCGGACGACCGTCGGGAGGTCCCCGTGTCCACGACCATCACCGCCGAGCTCGATGCCATCGACGGGCTCGCCGACGAGCTGACCGGGCTCGCCGCCGAGCTGGGAGATGACGCGCAGCTGTGCCGGTCCACCGCTGTCTCCCTCGGGACGGCTCTCGGCGGGCAGGCCGGAGACCGCGCGGGAGCGGCGGGCGGAGGCTGGGGGACCCTGCTCGAGCTGCTCGCCGAGCACACCCGCGGCCTGGCGGAGACGCTCCGGGCGGCGGTGGACTCCTACCGGCTGACCGATGCGACGCTCTCCGACCGGCTGCTCGCGCGGCGCGCCGGAACGGCCCCCCGGTGAGCGCCGCGCCCCTGACCGCCGTCGCCGGCTGGGACCTCCCGCTCCTGCGCGGCGCCGTGTCCACCCTCGTCGCGGTGGCGGAGCGGCTGCCGGCCTGGCGGGCCCGCACCGAGGCCGTCGGCCGCGGTCTCGGCGACACCGACTGCTGGTACGGCCCGGCCGGGCAGGCAGCCGCCGCCGCGCTCGTGCGGGTCTCCGGGGTGGCGACCTCGGTGACGGTGGCGCTGGGAGAGTCCCTGACCCACGCCCAGCAGCTGCTCGCCGCGGCCGACACCGCGCAGGACCTCGCCGAGCAGGCGCTGGCCGCCGCGGCCGCGGTCCCGGTCACGCTCGACGACGCCGGCCGGCTGACCGGCCTCCTCCCGGTGGACCCCGCCACGGGGACGGACGACGGGTCCGTCGCCGCCGCGCGGCGCGCCGAGGCCCTCGGGTTCGACGCCGTGGAGGCCGGCCGACGCGCCGTCCTCGCCGCGACCGACGCGGCCGACGCCCTCGCGGCCCTCGGGATCGGCGGTGCGCTCTCCCCGGCGACCTTCGCGGACCTCACCTGGCTGGTCACCGTCGAGACGTCCGCGGTCCCGGCTCCCCCGCCCCCGGTGGGAGGCGTACCGAGCGCCGTGGCGGCCTGGTGGGCGGGCCTGTCCACCGCTGCACGGGTCAGTGCCATCCACGGGCACCCCGAGCGCATCGGAGCGCTGGAGGGGCTGCCGGCGTGGGCCCGTGACCGCGCCAACCGGCTCGTCCTCGGTGGGGTGCTGGCCCTCCCGGCGGCGCCCGGGCACGAGGTCGCCGTGTCGGTCGCCGCGGAGATCGCGGACCGCGAGGCGGCCGGCCAGGAGGTGCAGCTGCTCCAGTTCGACGCGGCCGGCGAGCTGGTGGCCCTCGGCACGGGGGACCTGGACACCGCCGACTCCGTCGTGCTGACCGTCCCCGGGATGCGGAACAGCCCCGACGACGACCTCGACGAGCTGGCCGACAGCGGGGACGCGCTCGCCGGCGCCGCCCGCGCCGCCGCCCCGGGACTGGCCGTGGCCTCCGTGGCCTGGTTCGGCTACCGGCCGCCCATGGGGCCCGGCGCACTCGGGACCACGCGGAGCCTCGAGGGCGGCCGGGCGCTCGACAGCGCCCTCGACGGCCTGGCGGCCGCCCGCGTCGGCGACCCGGCGCGCGTGGTCGTCAGCGCGCACAGCTACGGGACGACGGTGGTGGACGCCGCCGCCGACGCCCCGGGCGTGCTCGCCGCCGACGCGGTGGTCCTCAACGGGAGTCCCGGCATGGACAACGACGCCGAGGGGCTGGAGGTCGCCGAGGTCTACGAGGCGTCCTCGCCGGCCGACCCGATCACCTGGAGCGACTGGCACGGGGAGTACCCGACGTGGGACGACTCCTTCGGGGCCGTCGAGCTGCCCACCGGCCCGTTCACGTACCACTGGGAGTACTACGACGACTCCTTCCCGACCGTCGCGGCGATCGGCGAGGTCGTCGCGGGGACGCGGTGACCGGGACGACGCCCTGGTCCCCGGCGGGAACACGGGGCCGTCCCCGGCCATTGGAGCGGGTGACGGCACGCCCACGGTGGGTCGCCCGGCGGCTCCACGTCGGGGTCGTGGCCTACCGTGACGTCGCCGAGGGTGTACGCCCAGCAACCGCGTCGCCCGGCGCCGAACCGCCGGCGCCTGCACCCAGCAGCACCGACAGGAGCACCGTGGCCCCCACGAAGACCGCGAACAACGGCAGCCAGACCGCCGGCCGGACGGCCGCCGGCACGAGCACCCCTGCCCGTCGCCGCACCGCCGCTGCCGGTGGAGGACGGCCGCTGGTCATCGTGGAGTCCCCGACCAAGGCCGGGAAGATCGCCGGCTACCTCGGCAACGGGTACGTCGTCGAGGCCAGCGTCGGGCACATCCGGGACCTCCCGCGCAACGCCGCCGACGTGCCCGCCGAGCACAAGGGCGCCTCCTGGGCACGGCTGGGCGTGGACGTCGACAACGCCTTCGAGCCGCTCTACGTCGTCAGCCCCGACCGCAAGCAGCAGGTCAGCCGGCTCAAGCAGCTGGTGAAGGACGCCAGCGAGGTCTACCTCGCCACCGATGAGGACCGCGAGGGCGAGGCCATCGCGTGGCACCTGGTCGACACCCTCAAGCCGCGGGTGCCGGTGCGCCGGATGGTGTTCCACGAGATCACCCCCGAGGCGATCGCCCGGGCGGTGGCCAACCCCCGCGAGCTCGACACCGCGCTGGTCGACGCCCAGGAGACCCGCCGGATCCTCGACCGCCTCTACGGCTACGAGGTCAGCCCGGTGCTGTGGAAGAAGGTGCTGCCCAAGCTCTCGGCCGGCCGCGTCCAGTCGGTGGCCACGCGCATCGTCGTCGAGCGCGAGCGGGAGCGCATGGCCTTCCACGCCGCCGACTACTGGTCGCTGGAGGGCACCTTCGCCGTCCCGGACCGCAGGGCCGGTGCCGACGAGGGCGAGCCGACCACCCTGCGCGCCCGGCTGGTCAGCGTCGACGACAGCCGGGTCGCGACCGGCCGCGACTTCGACCCCGCGACCGGGCGGGTCACCGGTGACGTCGTGCACCTCGACGAGGCCGGCGCCCGCGGGCTGGCCGCCCGGCTCGAGGGCCGGCAGGTCACCGTCAGCCGGGTCGACGAGAAGCCCTACCGCCGGCGTCCGTACGCGCCCTTCACCACCTCGACCCTGCAGATGGAGGCCGGGCGCAAGCTGGGCTGGTCCTCGGCGCAGGTCATGCGCGTGGCCCAGCGGCTGTACGAGAACGGCCACATCACCTACATGCGGACCGACTCGACCAACCTCTCCAACGAGGCGATCAACGCCGCCCGCACCCAGGCGCGCCAGCTCTACGGCGACGCCTTCGTCCCCGCCGAGCCGCGCCGCTACGCGAAGAAGGCCAAGGGCGCCCAGGAGGCGCACGAGGGGATCCGGCCCGCCGGCGACAGCTTCCGCACCCCCGGTCAGCTCGCCGGGCAGCTCGCCCGCGACGAGTTCCGGCTCTACGAGCTGATCTGGCAGCGCACCGTCGCCTCGCAGATGGCCGACGCCGTCGGCCAGACCGTCAGCATCCGGCTGGCCGGGCGCAGCAGCACCGACGAGGCGGTCGAGTTCACCGCCAGCGGCCGGACCATCACCTTCCCCGGGTTCCTGCGGGCCTACGTGGAGTCCCGTGACGAGGGGGCCACGGGCGACGACGAGCACGGCAGCGACGACGCCGAGCGGCGGCTGCCCCGCGTGGAGCGCGGCCAGCTGCTCGACACCCGGGAGCTGGAGGCCAAGGGGCACACCACCACCCCGCCGTCCCGCTACACCGAGCCCAGTCTCGTCGCCCGGCTCGAGGAGCTCGGCATCGGCCGGCCGTCGACCTACGCGTCGATCATGCAGACGATCCAGGACCGCGGGTACGTCTGGAAGAAGGGCGCCGCGCTGGTCCCCTCGTTCGTGGCCTTCGCGGTGGTGAACCTGCTGGAGCAGCACTTCGCCCAGCTGGTCGACTACGACTTCACCGCCAGCCTGGAGGAGGAGCTCGACGAGATCGCGGCCGGCGACCTGCGCCGTGTCGACTGGCTCACCGAGTTCTACTTCGGCGGCGAGGGCCGGCACGCCGGGGCGATCGCCAAGTCCGGGGGGCTCAAGCAGGTGATCGGCCAGCGGCTGGAGGAGATCGACGCCCGCGGCGTCAACTCCATCCCGCTGCGCGCCACCGGTCCCGACGGCGAGCCGGTGGTGGTCCGCGTCGGCCGCTACGGCCCCTACCTGCAGGTCGGCGGCGAGGAGGGCCCGCGGGTCAGCCTGCCCGAGGACCTCCCACCCGACGAGCTGACCCAGGACAAGGTCGAGGAGCTGCTCGCCGCCCCCTCCAGCGACCGGACGCTCGGGACCGACCCGGAGTCCGGCCTGCCCGTCGTGGTGAAGGCCGGCCGGTACGGGCCCTACGTCACGACGGTCGTCCCGGAGGGCAGCAAGGAGGCCCCGCGGACGGCGAGCCTGTTCTCCTCGATGTCGCCGGAGACGGTGACCCTCGACGACGCCCTCAAGCTGCTGACCCTGCCGCGCACGGTCGGGGCGGCGCCGGACGGCGAGGAGATCCAGGCGCTCAACGGCCGCTACGGGCCCTACCTGAAGAAGGGCACCGACTCCCGGTCGCTCTCCAGCGAGGACGAGCTGTTCACCGTCACCCTCGACCAGGCGCTGGCGATCTTCGCCCAGCCCAAGCAGCGGGGACGCCGGGCCGCCGCGGCGCCGCTGAAGGAACTGGGTCCCGACCCGGTGAGCCAGGGGCCGATCACCGTCCGCGAGGGCCGGTTCGGGCCCTACGTGACCGACGGCGAGACCAACGCCAGCCTGCGCAAGGGCGACGACGTCGAGAGCATCACCCTCGAGCGCGCCGCCGAGCTGCTCGCCGACCGCCGGGCCCGACCGAGCACGAAGAAGGCCACGAAGAAGAAGGCGGCGGCGAAGAAGACGACGGCCACCAAGGCCACCGCGGCCAAGAAGGCGACGGCGACGAGGGCGGCGGCGAAGAAGGGCGCCACGAAGAAGGCAGCGGCGGGCAACGACGCCGTCCCGGCCGGCTGACGCCCGTGCCGACGGGCGACCTGGACCCCTCGACCTGGCAGGCCCGGAGGAGCTCCTTCGGCTCCGTCGCGGCCGGCTACGCGACGCTGCGCCCGACCTATCCGGCCGAGGTCGTCGCCTTCCTCCTCGGCGAGCGGCCGCGCCGCGTGGTGGACCTGGGCGCGGGCACCGGTCTGCTCACCGGCGTCCTGCTCGCCGCCGGGCACGCGGTCGTCGCCGTCGACCCGGCTGAGGGGATGCTCGCCGAGCTGCGCGCCCGCCACCCGGAGGTCGAGGCGCTCGTCGGCGGCGCGGAGGCCGTGCCGCTGCCGGACGCGGCCGTCGACGCCGTCGTCGCCGGTCAGGCAGCGCACTGGTTCCAGCCCGCGCCGGCGGCCGCGGAGATGCGGCGGGTGCTGCGCCCCGGCGGCGTCGTGGGCCTGGTCTGGAACACCCGGGACGAGGAGGTCCCGTGGGTGGGCGCGCTCGGGCAGGTGCTGGCCGCGGAGTCCCGCGACCACGAGGCCGACCAGCGGGTCGTCGAGGAGTTCGCCCGCGAGCTCGGCGCCCGCGTGGAGCACCTCCGCTCCGGCATCGTCCAGCGGATCACGCCGCAGCAGGTGGTCGACGGGATCGCCACCCGCAGCTACGTCGCGACGATGGACGACGGCCGGCGCGCCGAGTTCCTGACGGAGGTCCGCGCGGTGCTCGACACCCACCCCGACACCCGCGGACGCGACCTGGTCGAGCTGCCCTACCTCACCGACGCCTACCGCCTCACTCCCGGCTGAGCGAGGGGAGCGCGCCGTCGGCGATCGCCCGCAGCGCGGCCACGTGCGCGCCGAAGGCCTCCCGGCCGCGCCGGCTCAGGCGCAGCCAGGTCCGGGGGCGCTTGCCGACGTACCCCTTGCGCACCTCGACGTAGCCGGCTTTCTCCAGCGCGCTCACCGTCTTCGACAGCAGTGAGTCGCTCACCTGGACGCCGTCCCGGACGAAGCCGAACTCCGCCTCCTCGGCCGAGGCGAGCGTCGCCATCACCGAGAAGCGCACCGGGGCGTGGATGACCTCGTCCAGCCCGTGCCGCGGGTGCTCCGCACCGGGGGAGCCCGGCGCGGTCACCGCGGCAGCTCGCGCCAGGCGCCGACCATGCAGGGGACCGCGACGAGGACCGCCAGCGGCGCCCAGAACGCCCAGCCGCGGTCGGCTCCCGGCGTCAGGCCCACGGCGAGCCCGACGGCGAGCACCGCCGCCCAGGCCCCCATCGCCAGGCCGAACCGGCGCGAGAAGCCGCGCCGGGTGGCCTGCAGTCCGACGAGGAGCGCCAGGGCCGCGCCGAGGACCGCCGGCGCGAAGACCAGGGCGGTGGCGAGCACCGCGCGGTCGCCGTCGGCCACCGCCTGGGCCAGGGAGAACCCGGCGCTGGCGCAGCCGAGCGTGGTGAGGAAGGCGGAGGGGGCGGGGCTGGCGGCCCGCGCCACGCGGGCGTCGGTGGCCTCGGCCTCGGCGAGGAGGGCGGCGGCGGACTGGGGCGTGGGGACGGACATCGGCTTCCCTCTCGGCCGGACGGCTGGACGACGACCGTGGCAACTACTTTCCTGGCGGTCAAGTACTTGTCGCCGCCAGGGTGCCTGCCGGGTTCGAGCGGACTGCTCGGGGTCACGCGGCCACGGTCGGTCACGACCGCGCCAGTTCCGGATCGGCTCTGGCCGCCGAGTCCCGTCCGGGAGCTTGCGGGCGCCCGGGCACGTGCACCTAGCCTGCGCTGGACGCCGACGGAGGGTCCGACATGCCGACTCGCGCAGGCCACGTGCTGACCGCACTCGTGACCGCCGCCCTGGCCGGGGTGGCCACCCCGGCCGCTGCCGACACCGCCGGGTCCTCGGCGCCCGTGGACGCCGACGCCCGGGCCGTGACCGTGCCGGGGATCGGCCCGGCCGAGGACTTCGACGCGGACTACGAGCAGGCGCTGAGCACCGTGGACGCCTACTGGGAGACCCACTGGGACGAGTTCTTCCCCGGCGCCTACACCGCACCGTCGCTGCTCCAGGGCTCCCGCGCGCCGGGGCTCTACGACGACCCCGTCGACGAGGTGTACTGCGGCGAGGTCCGGCTGTCGGGCGAGAACGCCTGGTACTGCGGGGCCGGGGACTTCCTCGCCTTCGAGATCGACCTGATGATGCGCTCGCAGGACCTCGGCGACGCCTTCGTCTACCTGGTCGTGGCGCACGAGTGGGCGCACGCGGTCACCACCCGCATCGACCCGGCGCTGGTGTCGGAGGCCTACGAGCTGCAGGCCGACTGCCTGGCCGGAGCGACGCTGCAGGGCGCCGCCGACGACGGCACCCTGCGACTGGAGGACGGGGACAGCCAGGAGTTCGTCGACTCCCTCGCCGCGGTCGCCAGCGACGTCCCGTGGGGGACGGTCTACGTCGACGACAACGGCCAGGAGCAGACCGAGGTCCACGGCAGCGCCCAGGAGCGCACCGACGCCTTCCAGCGCGGGGTCTCCCACGGGGTGCGGGGCTGCCTGGCCAACTCAGTGGGCTGACGCCGGCGCCCGGCCGACCGCGAACACCCGCCGGAACGGCAGCACGGTCCTGCCGTCGGCCCGGACGGGGTAGGCCTCCCGCAGTGCGGCCGCGTACTCGGCGGTCAGCTCGGCGGCGTCGTCCTCCTCGAGCAGGGCGAGCACCGGCCGGAGCACCGTGCTGCGCACCCAGTGCAGCACCGGGTCCTCACCGGTGAGCACGTGCAGGTAGGTCGTCTCCCAGGCCTCGGCGTCCAGCCCGGCACCGGTCAGGACGTCGAGGTAGCCGGTGGGGTCCAGGACGGCGTCCTCGGACGGCGCCGCACCGGCGAGCAGGCCCGCCCAGCGCGTCGACCGGCACAGCCCGGCCAGCAGGGCGTGCGTCGGTGCCCGCCAGTTGCCGGGCACCTGCAGGGCGAGCCATCCCCCCGGCGCCAGGTGCCCGGCCCACCGGCGCAGCAGCTCGTCGTGGCCGGGCACCCAGTGCAGGACCGCGTTGGTCACCAGGACGTCGACCGGTTCCCCCGGTGCCCAGTCCCGCACGTCGCCCAGCACGAACCGCACCCGGCCGGGCACCTCGTGCGCCGCGGCCGCAGCGAGCATCTCCGACGAGGAGTCCACGCCGGTGACCCGTGCGCGGGGCCAGCGCTCCGCCAGCGAGGCGGTGAGCGCACCCTCCCCGCAGCCGAGGTCGACGACCACGCGCGGGTCCGCGGCGCCGACACGGGCCAGCAGGTCGGCGAACGGCCGGGCGCGCTCACCGGAGAAGCGGAGGTAGCCCGCCGGGTCCCAGGCGCCGGTGCTCGTCACGGACCCCGACCCTAGGGCTCCGACGCGGGGTCCGGACACGCCCGGGACCGTCGTCCCGCCCCGGTACCGTGGCGGCCGCACCCCTCCCTCCCGCACGACTGGAGCCCGCGATCCCCGTGTCCGACGACGGTCCGCCCGCCCTGCCCGTCGCGGCCGACGGCGCGTCGGCGCCGGGCCTCTTCCTCGCCTTCGAGGGCGGCGAGGGCGCGGGGAAGTCCACCCAGGTGCGGCTGCTGTGCCAGTGGCTCGCCGCGCAGGGGCGCACCGTGCGGGCGACCCTCGAACCGGGCGGGACGCCGGCCGGCGCGGCCATCCGCGCCATCGTCCTCGACCGCGCCCACGCCGGGCTGTCCCCGCGTGCCGAGGCGCTGCTCTACGCCGCCGACCGGGCCCAGCACGCGTCCGCCGTCCTGCGGCCGGCGCTGGCCGCGGGGGAGGTCGTGGTCACCGACCGCTACATCGACAGCTCACTGGCCTACCAGGGCGCCGGGCGGACCATCCCGATGGACGACGTGCGCGCGCTCTCCCGGTGGGCGACCGAGGGCCTGCGTCCCGACCTGACCGTCCTGCTGGACCTCCCGCCGGAGGTCGGTCTGGCGCGGGCCCGCGGCCGGGCGGTCGCCGACCGGCTGGAGTCCGAGTCGCTGGACTTCCACCAGCGGGTGCGGACGACGTTCCGCGCGCTGGCCGACGCCGACCCCGGCCGCTACCTCGTGCTGGACGCCACCGGGGCGGTCGACGACCTCGCCGCCGCCGTCCGGTCGCGGGTCGCGGCGCTGCTGGGGGTGCGGGCGTGAGCGTCTGGGACCAGGTGATCGGCCAGCCCGCGGCCGTGGCGGAGCTGCGCGCCGCGGTGTCCGACCCGGCCGCGATGACCCACGCGTGGCTCTTCACCGGGCCACCCGGCTCGGGCCGCTCGGTGGCCGCCCGCGCCTTCGCCGCCGCACTGCAGTGCCCGGACGGCGGCGACGGCACCTGCCACGACTGCCGCACCGCGCTCTCCGGCACGCACGCCGACGTGAACGTGATCGTCCCGGACGGGCTGTCGATCGGCGTCGCGGAGGCCCGGGAGCTGGTGCGGGTGGCCGGGCGGGCACCCTCGCAGGGCCGGTGGCAGATGATCATCGTCGAGGACGCCGACCGGATGAGCGAGGCGGCGGCCAACGCGGTGCTCAAGATGATCGAGGAGCCGCCCCCGCGGACCGTGGTCATGCTGTGCGCGCCGAGCCTGCACCCCGACGACGTGCCGGTGACCATCCGGTCGCGGTGCCGCGTCGTCAGCCTGCGCACCCCGTCGGTCGACGCGATCGCCGACGTGCTGGTCCGCCGCGACGGAGTCGACCCCGCGCTGGCAGCCTGGTCCGCCGGCGCCGCGGGAGGCCACGTCGGCCGCGCCCGGCGGCTGGCCCGGGACGAGGACGCGCGCCTGGTCCGCAAGGCGGTGCTCGACATCCCGCTGTCCCTGGTCTCCCTCGCGGCCTGCCTCAACGCCGCGGACGACCTCGTCGGCGCCGCCCAGGAGGAGACCGACGCGGCGACCGAGGCGCTCAACGGCGCGGAGACCGAGGCGCTCAAGGCCAGCCTGGGCGTCGGGGCGCGCGGGCCCGGCGTCGCCGCCGCGAGCAAGGGCGCCGGCCAGATCAAGGAGCTGGAGCGGCGGCAGAAGTCGCGGGCCACGCGCATCGGCCGGGACTCCCTGGACCGCGCGCTGGTCGACCTCGCCGGGCTCTACCGGGACGCCCTGGTCCTGGACTCCGCCGGGTCCGAGTCGCTGCCGCTGAACCACCCGGACCGCCGCGCGGACGCCGAGGAGCTGGCGCGGCGGATCGGCGCCGAGGGGGCGCTGCGCCGCATCGACGCCGTCCTGGCCTGCCGGGTCGCGCTGGAGCAGAACGTGAAGCCGCAGATCGCCGTGGAGGCGCTCACCGTGGCGCTGCGACTGCCGGCGTGACACACCCGCCCCGGCGCGGGGACCGCCGAGCCGTCACGTAAGCTGTTCGCCGCACGCCCGCCGCCTTAGCTCAGTCGGTAGAGCATCTCACTCGTAATGAGAAGGTCGTCGGTTCGATTCCGACAGGCGGCTCTCCTGTGACCAGCGGCTCGGCCTCTCCGGGCGGGGCCGTGCCCGTCCCTCCGGACCCATGCGGGCGGAGCTGAGCGGTGGGGCCGTGAGCTCTCCCGCCGGGAACCAGGGCGCGGCCTGCGTCGGCCGCCCTGGCGCCCGACTCCTCGGAGCAGGTGGCGTCGATGTCTCCTGCGCTCGTCCTCCCGGCCCCTCCCGGCCCTCCCGGCCGGGCTGGACCGGCGACCCGTTCGAGGGATGTCTGCCGCGGGCGCTACACCACCGCGTTCGGCTCGCCGATGTCGTCACCCGAGGCGCGGGACAGCCGCCCCATGGACGGACCGAGGGACGTGATGGGTGAGACACAGCGGTGGCCGGCGATCCGGGTGCTGCTCACTGCGAGTGCCGGAGTGGGCGCGGCCCTCGTGCTGGCGACCCCCAGCACGGCGAACGCGACGGACCCGTCCGTGGTCGCCCTCGTCTCCTGCGTGATGCCGGTGCAGGACGGTCAGTGGACCGCCGTCTTCGGTTACGACAACACGACGTCGGTCACCCAACGAGCGCAGGTGGGCACCAGCGACAACCGCTTCGATCCCGATCGCTTCGACGGGTCGCAGGTCGACACGTTCTCGCCGGGCACCCACCAGGGTGCCTTCTCGGTGCGGGTGCCATCGTCCTACGCCAGCATCGAGTGGAGGCTCTTCGAGTCACGGGTCATCGCGCGCAGGGACGGCAGCAAGGCGTGTCCACAGACCACGGAGATGCCGGCCGACGGCAACGGCACCGGTACGGCGGTGGTCTTCGGCGCGGCAGGCGTGGCGGCCGTGCTGTACCGCTTCCGCCGCCGGGCGGCGCGCCCGGCGGACGGCTCGGCGTCGGTCGAGGCGGTCTGACTGCGACGCGCAGCGTCCCGGCCGTCAGCGCCCACCCGGCGTGGTAGCGCACAGCCCCTGCCCGCTGCGCCGGCCGCCGAGCAGTCTGTCGCGAGGGCCGAGTCGCCGCGCGTCCGCTCCTGTGAGGTCCCGTCCGGTGGGCGACTCTCACCGGCCGGGTCCGGGCGGCGCGCGGAGGACCCGAGACGGATGCGCGTGACCGCAGGCCGTCCGGCCAGCACGATGCCCCGGGTGGACAGAGCCCTGGCCAGCGCGGTCGCACACCGCTGGCACCCGATCGCCGCTCCGCTCTCCGACGAGAGCGTCCGCCTGCTGCTGGACCGGCTCGAGCCGCCCGAGGGCGCCCGCGTGCTCGACCTCGGCTGCGGCTCGGGCGCGTGGCTGCTGCCGTTGCTGGCGGCCCGGCCCGGGCTCACCGGGGTCGGGGTCGACCTGTCCGCGCCCGCGCTCACCGAGGCGCGGCGGCAGGCGCGGCTGCGCGGCCTGACCGACCGGGTGGAGCTCGTCGAGGGCGATGCGGCGGCCTACGACGGCGGCCGGTTCGACGTCGTCGTGTGCGTCGGGGCCAGCCACGTCTTCGGCGGGCCGGCCGGCACGCTGAGCGCGGTGCGGGACCACCTGCGGCCCGGCGGGCAGGCGCTCTTCGGGGACGGCTTCTGGGAGCGCGGGCCCAGCTCGCAGGCCCTGGCCGGCCTGGGCGCCGAGCCGGGGGAGCTGCCCGACCTGGCCGGCCTGACCGCCGAGGTCGCCGGCCAGGGCTACGAGCCCGGCTACGGCCACCTCAGCACCGCGGCGGAGTGGGACGAGTACGAGTGGTGCTGGACCGGTGCGCTCACCGGCTGGGCGCTCCGCGAGGCGCCCGACGGCGACCGCGACGCGGCCCTGGAGATGGCCCGCACGCACCGCCGGCAGTGGCTGCACGGCTATCGCGGCGAGCTCGGCTTCCTCACCGTGGTCCTGCACGACCTGCGGCGCTGAGGACGCCGACGGCGGTGCACCCCGGGGGAGGGGCGCACCGCCGTCGGCGTCCGTCGTGCGCTCGGCGGCCGCTCGATGGGGACCAGCGGCCTTCAGTGGTGGGGAGCCGCGTCCTGGGCACGCTCCAGGGAGGCGTTGATCTCCGCCTCCGCCTCGGTCCGGCCGACCCACTCGGCGCCCTCGACCGACTTGCCCGGCTCGAGGTCCTTGTAGGTCTCGAAGAAGTGCTGGATCTCCAGGCGGTCGAACTCCGACACGTCCCCGATGTCGGTCAGGTGCGCCATCCGCGGGTCGGTCGCCGGCACGCAGAGGACCTTGTCGTCGCCGCCCTTCTCGTCGGTCATGCGGAACATGCCGATGGCCCGGCAGGTGATGAGGCAGCCGGGGAAGGTCGGCTCCTCGAGGAGGACCAGGGCGTCGAGCGGGTCGTCGTCCTGGCCGAGGGTGTTCTCGATGTACCCGTAGTCGGCCGGGTACCGGGTGGAGGTGAAGAGCATCCGGTCCAAGCGGATGCGTCCGGTGGCGTGGTCCAGCTCGTACTTGTTCCGCTGGCCCTTCGGGATCTCGATCGTCACGTCGAACTGCACGGGTCGTAGTGTGGCTGATCGGACTCCGGGCGACCGCCGGAGGTCGTTCCGGGGGGTGGGCACCATCGCGTCGAGCGGGTCGGCGACCGTCACGCCGAAGTACTCGCGGTTCCGCCGCCGACTCGTCCTGGGCACCCTCGCGCTGCTGCTCGTGGTGGCCGCCGTCGTCTGGTTCGTCGTCGCCCCCGGCCGCGGGGACGACGACGCGCCGGCCGATCCGGGGGTCGCCGAGGCCCGCCTCCCCGACGTCGAGGCCGCCGCCCCGGTGCTGGCCTCGCTGGGGTCCGAGGCCCCCGTCCCGGACGGCGACGCGCTGACCGCCGAACTCGACCCGCTGCTGTCCGCACCGGCGCTGGGCGCCGGGGTCGGCGCGGAGGTCGTCGACGTCGCCTCCGGTGAGGTGCTGCTGGACCGGGACGCCGACCAGCCGGCCACCCCCGCCTCCACCGCGAAGCTGCTCACCGCCGTCGCGGCGCTGACGACCCTCGGTCCGGAGGCCACCCTCGAGACCACGGTCGTGGCCGGCGCCGCCCCCGGTGAGGTCGTGCTGGTCGGGGGCGGGGACCCGACGCTGTCGCGCACCGCGCCGTCCCTGACCTACCCGGGGGCGCCCACCGTCGAGGACCTCGCGGCCCAGGTGCGCGCCGCCGTCCCCCAGGGGAGCGAGGTGACGCGCGTGGTGGTCGACAGCTCGCTGTTCGAGGGCCCGCTCACCGCCTCCGGCTGGGGCTCCGACGACGCCCCGTCCAGCTACGCCGCCCCGGTCACCGCCACCGCCGTCGACGGCGCCCGCGTCCGCTCCGGGGAGAACCCGCGCAGCGGCCAGCCGGGCCTCGACGCCGGGGCCGCGCTGGCCGACGCCCTCGGTGTGCCGGGCGCCACGGTCGCGCTGGGCGAGGCCCCCGACGGCGCGCAGACGCTGGGGTCGGTGCGGTCGGCGCCGGTCGCCCGGCTGGTCGAGCAGGCCCTGTCCCAGTCGGACAACCTGCTCGCCGAGACGCTGGCCCGGCACGTGGCGATCGCCCGGGACCAGCCGGCCACCTTCGCCGGGGCGGCGCAGGCGGTCACCGACGCGCTGTCCGAGACCGGTCTCGACGTCACCGGGGTGGAGCTCTCCGACGGCAGCGGCCTGTCGCTGGAGGACCGCGTCCCGGTCTCGCTGCTCGCCGACCTCCTCGCCGGGGCCGCCGACGGTTCCCTGCCCGACGCCTCGGCCGTCGTCTCCGGGCTGGCGGTCGCCGGCTACGACGGCACCCTCGCCGACCGCGACGACGCCGACCCGCAGACCGCGCCGGGCACCGTCCGCGCGAAGACCGGCACCCTGCTCGGCGTCCACGGGCTGGCCGGCACCGTGGTCACCCTCGACGGCCGGCTCCTGGTCTTCGCCGTCGTCGCCGACGCTGCGCCGGCCGACGGGCAGGCCGCGGAGGACGCGCTGGACGACGTCGCGGCGGCGCTGGCCCGCTGCGGCTGCCGCTCGCAGTGAGCGGCGGCGGGGTCCTCCCGCCGCGTACCGTGAGGCGATGAGCAGCGCTTCCTCGATGGTCGACTGGGACCTCGCCGGCCGCACGGCCCGCCGCCTCGTCGGCCCGGGGCCGCAGACCACCCGCGAGGAGGCCGCGGCCGTCGTCTCGGAACTGCACGAGGCGGCCGCCACCGCCGTGGCCCACGTCGAGGGCCTCACGGGGCTCACGCCCGTCCCCGGCGGGCCGGTGCCCCAGGTCGCCGTCGTCGACCGCCCCGGCTGGGTGGACGCCAACACCTCGGGCATGGCCGCGCTGCTCGACCCGCTGGTCGACGCGCTGACCGCCAAGCAGGAGACCCGCCCCGGCCCGCTGGCCACCGCCATCGGCTCGCGCGCCACGGGCGTGCAGGCCGGCGGCATCCTCGCCTTCCTGTCCTCCCGGGTGCTCGGCCAGTACGAGGTGTTCGGCACGGGGGGCCGGCTGCTGCTGGTCGCGCCGAACATCGTCGACGCCGAGCGCCGCCTCGGGGTCGACCCCAGCGACTTCCGGCTGTGGGTCTGCCTGCACGAGGTGACCCACCAGCTGCAGTTCACCGCGGTGCCCTGGCTCAAGGACCACCTCGAGGCGCAGATCGCCGAGTTCGTCGAGGCCACCAACCTCGACCCCGACGTGCTGCGGGAGCGCCTCCGCGACCTGCTGCGCAGCATCGGCGACGCGGTGCGCGGCGGGGACGGCGACGACAGCGGGCTGATGGCGCTCATCCAGGACCCCGCGCAGCGCGCCGTCCTGGACCGGGTCACCGCGGTGATGAGCCTGGTCGAGGGCCACGCCGAGTACGTGATGGACGGCGTCGGCCCGGACGTCGTCCCGTCGGTGAAGACGCTGCGCAAGCGGTTCGCCCAGCGGCGCAAGGGCCGCGGTCCGCTCGACCGCGTGCTGCGCCGGCTGTTGGGCCTGGAGCAGAAGATGAAGCAGTACGCCGACGGCCGGCACTTCGTCGGTGGCGTGGTCGACCTCGTCGGCATGGAGGGCTTCAACCGCGTGTGGTCGGGGCCGCAGAACCTCCCGCGGATCGAGGAGCTCACCGACCCGGCGCGCTGGGTCGAGCGGGTGCACGGCCGCCCGGCCATCCCGGCCTGAGGACCGGGCCGGTGGCCGGCCCTCCCCGCGCGGTCGCGGTGCTCCGGCACGCGGTCCGGGAGGGGCTGCGCCGCTCCCCGCAGCCGGTCCTGGTGGCGTGCAGCGGGGGAGCGGACTCCGTGGCGCTGGCCGCCGCGCTCGCCTTCGAGTCCCGGTCCCCCGCGGTCCGGGTCGGTGGCGTCACCGTCGACCACGGCCTGCAGCCCGGGTCCGCCGCGCGGGCGGAGGCCACCGCCGAGCTGCTCCGCGGCCTCGGCCTGGACCCGGTCCTCGTGCTGCGGGTGACCGTCGGCGGCGACGGCGGGCCCGAGGGCGCGGCGCGGGCGGCCCGCTACGACGCGCTGGCCGACGCGGGGGTCCGGCACGGGGCGCGGATCGCCCTCGGGCACACGCTCGACGACCAGGCCGAGACCGTGCTGCTGGGGCTGGGACGCGGGTCGGGCCCGCGGTCGGTGGCGGGCATGGTGGCCGAGCGCTCCGAGGACGGCGTGACCTGGTGGCGCCCCCTGCTCGGCGTCCGCCGGTCGACGGCCCGGCAGGCCTGCGCCGACCAGGGGCTGCCGGTGTGGGACGACCCGTGGAACACCGACCCCGCCTACACCCGGGCCAGGCTGCGCGGCGAGGTGCTGCCGCTGATGGAGGAGGTCCTGGGCGGGGGCGTCGCGCCGGCGCTCGCGCGGACGGCCGCGCTGCTCCGCGAGGACCTCGACGCCCTCGACGCGCTGGCCGCGGCGGAGCTGACCCGGCTGGCCGGGGAGGCCGGGGACGGCGGTCTGCCCGCCCGACCCCTGGCGCCGCTCCCGGCGGCGGTGCGCCGGCGGGTCCTGCGCCGCTGGCTCCAGGTGGCCGGGGTGCCCGACCTGCAGGCGGTGCACCTGCGGGCGGTCGAGGCCCTCGTCACCGCGTGGCGGGGGCAGGGCCGGGTGGACCTACCCGGCGGTGCGGGGGTGCTCCGGGCGTCTGGCAGGCTGGTGTTCCTGCCCCCCGGCGACGCGCGGGGCCCCCAGCCCGGGGACGTACCAGACACCCTCGAGGAGCCATCGGCGTGACCCAGGCCGGCAGCGATCCCGAAGAGCTCGGCAACCACCACGGCTACGGCCCCGACATCGACCACGTGCTGCTCAGCGAGGAGCAGATCCAGGCCAAGATCGCCGAGCTGGCGGCGCAGATCGCCGAGGACTACGCCGGCAAGGAGGTCCTGCTGGTCGGCGTCCTCAAGGGCGCGGTGCTGTTCATGAGCGACTTCGCCCGGGCACTGCGGCTGCCCACCCAGATGGAGTTCATGGCCGTCTCCTCGTACGGCTCCTCGACCAGCTCCTCGGGCGTCGTCCGGATCCTCAAGGACCTCGACCGCGACATCAGCGACCTGCACGTGCTGGTGCTCGAGGACATCATCGACTCGGGGCTGACCCTGTCCTGGCTGCTGAAGAACCTGGGCAGCCGCCGTCCGGCCTCCCTCGAGGTGTGCGCGCTGCTGCGCAAGCCCGACGCGGTGAAGGTCGACGTCCCCGTCCGTTACATCGGCTTCGACATCCCCAACGAGTTCGTCGTCGGGTACGGCCTGGACTACGCCGAGCGCTACCGCGACCTGCCCTACATCGCCACCCTCAAGCCCGAGGTCTACGCCTGACGCGGAGCACCTGACGTCGCCCTCGGGGCGACACCGCGGCCGTGTCAGACCGGCTCGCCCACAGGGCGCTCCCGGCTCGCGGACGGCTGTCGCACAGGTTCCCCGGTGTACCGTCGATCGCAACGACGCTGCACCGAGCGCCGGGGTGCCCCGCCCAGGTCGCAGGGAGCGTCCCGGCGGACGATCAGGAGGGTGGACGGGTCAGGCCGGAGACCCCGGTCGCCCGGCATCGGTGTATGGAACGCAAGAAGATCTTCCGCTCCGTGTGGTTCTGGGTCGTCCTCGTCGTCCTCCTGGCGTTGGCGTTCTCCTCGCTGTTCCGCGGCAACGGCGGCTACGAGGAGGTCAGCACCCGCACCGCGATCGAGCAGATCACCAGTGGGAACGTCGACCAGGTCACGATCAACGACAAGGAACAGACCCTCGACCTGGACCTGAAGAACCCGGTCGAGGGCAGTGACAGGGTCACCGCCTCCTACCCGCTGGGCGCCTCCGACGACGTCTTCGACCTGGTCTCGGGTCTGAACGGCAACGGCGACGGCGTCGACTTCAACACCAACGTCACGCAGGACAGCGTGCTGGTCAGCCTGCTGATCAGCTTCCTGCCGTTCGTGATCCTCCTGCTGCTGCTGTTCTGGCTGTTCAACTCCATGCAGGGCGGCGGCCGGGGCGTCATGGCCTTCGGCAAGTCCAAGGCCAAGGTGGTCAGCAAGGACACCCCGAAGACGACGTTCGCCGACGTCGCCGGCGCCGACGAGGCGATCGAGGAGCTGCGCGAGATCAAGGACTTCCTCGCCAACCCGGTGAAGTTCCAGGCCGTCGGCGCGAAGATCCCCAAGGGCGTGCTGCTGTTCGGCCCGCCCGGCACCGGCAAGACGCTGCTCGCCCGCGCGGTCGCCGGCGAGGCCGGGGTCCCCTTCTTCTCCATCTCCGGCTCGGACTTCGTCGAGATGTTCGTCGGCGTCGGGGCCAGCCGCGTCCGTGACCTGTTCGAGCAGGCCAAGCAGAACGCCCCGGCGATCATCTTCGTCGACGAGATCGACGCCGTCGGCCGGCACCGCGGCGCCGGCATGGGCGGCGGTCACGACGAGCGCGAGCAGACCCTCAACCAGATGCTCGTCGAGATGGACGGCTTCGACGTCAAGGGCGGCGTCATCATGATCGCTGCCACCAACCGGCCCGACATCCTCGACCCGGCGCTGCTGCGCCCGGGCCGCTTCGACCGGCAGATCGCCGTCGACCGGCCCGACCTGGAGGGCCGCAAGGCCATCCTCGCCGTCCACGCCAAGGGCAAGCCGCTCGCGCCGGACGTCGACCTCGAGACCGTCGCCCGCCGCACCCCCGGCTTCACCGGCGCGGACCTGGCCAACGTGCTCAACGAGGGCGCGCTGCTGACCGCCCGCAACAACGGCACGGTGATCACCGACCCCGTCCTGGAGGAGGCGATCGACCGCGTCATCGCGGGCCCGGAGCGCAAGACGCGGGCGATGAGCGAGAAGGAGAAGAAGGTCACCGCCTACCACGAGGGCGGGCACGCCCTCGTGGCGCACGCGCTGCCCAACCTGGACCCGGTGCACAAGGTGACGATCCTCCCGCGCGGCCGTTCGCTGGGGCACACGCTGGTGCTGCCGACCGAGGACAAGTACACCCAGACCCGGTCGGAGATGATCGACACGCTGGCCTACGCCCTGGGCGGACGGGCGGCGGAGGAGCTGGTCTTCCACGAGCCCACCACGGGTGCCGGCAACGACATCGAGAAGGCCACCTCGCTGGCCCGCGCGATGGTCACCCAGTACGGCATGAGCGCGAAGCTGGGCGCGGTCAAGTACGGCAGCAACGAGTCCGAGCCGTTCCTGGGCCGTGACATGCGCTCGCACCCGGACTACTCCGAGGCCGTCGCCGCCGACATCGACGCCGAGATCCGCGCGCTGATCGAGGCCGCGCACGACGAGGCCTGGGAGATCCTGGTGGAGTACCGGCCCGTGCTCGACCAGCTCGTCCTCGAGCTGATCGACAAGGAGACCCTGTCCAAGGAGGACATGGCCCGCATCTGCGCGCCGGTCACCAAGCGGCCCTCCCTCGCGCCGTACAACGGCTTCGGCAAGCGCACCCCGTCCGACCAGCCGCCGGTGCTCACCCCCGCCGAGCGGGCGGCCCAGAACGGCAACGGCCGGGTCGGGGAGGGCTCCACCGCGGTCGGGGACGTCGGCGCCCCGGTGCAGAGGTGAGCGAGCAGGCGAGCGCCGGCGAGGAGGGTGCGTGAGCGAGGTCCCGGCCGAGCCCGACGACCTGCTGCTGGAGCGGCCGCCGCGCGCCGGGGTGGACCACGAGCGGGCCGCGGCCGCCGTCCGTGAGCTGCTGATCGCGGTGGGGGAGGACCCGGACCGGCCCGGGTTGAGGGACACCCCGGGGCGGGTGGCGCGCTCCTACGCGGAGACCTTCGCCGGGCTGTGGCAGGACCCCTCGGACATCCTCGCCACGACCTTCGACGAGGACCACGACGAGATGGTCCTGGTCAAGGACATCCCGATGTACTCGACCTGCGAGCACCACCTGGTGCCCTTCCACGGGGTCGCGCACATCGGCTACATCCCCGGCGAGGACGGCAGGGTCACCGGCCTGTCCAAGCTCGCGCGGCTGGTCGAGGTCTACGCCCGGCGCCCGCAGGTGCAGGAGCGGATGACCAGCCAGATCGCCGACGCGCTGGCCGAGGTCCTCAAGCCGCGCGGCGTCCTGGTGGTCATCGAGGCCGAGCACCTGTGCATGGCCATGCGGGGCATCCGCAAGCCCGGCTCGACCACGGTGACCTCCGCCGTGCGGGGGATCTTCCGGGACAACCCGGCGACGCGCAGCGAGGCGATGAGCCTCGTGGTGCGAGGGTGACGGGCCAGTGAGCACCGCCGGGGGCTGGGGGCACCCCACTCTTGCGGGGGACAGCGACCGAGGAGCGGAGCGAGCCCGGGACCGAGCCGTGGACAGGGGCCGGTGACCCCCCCTCCCGTCCCGCGCCCCGGCCACTGCGTGGTCATGGGGGTCCTCAACGTCACGCCCGACTCCTTCTCCGACGGCGGCTGCTTCGCCGACGCCCCGTCGGCGATCGCCCACGGCCTGGCCATGCACGCGGCGGGCGCCGACTACGTCGACGTCGGCGGTGAGTCCACCCGGCCCGGTGCCGACCGGGTCGACGCCGACGAGGAGTGCCGGCGCGTGCTCCCGGTGGTCCGCGAGCTCACCGGCGCGGGCGTGCGGGTCAGCGTCGACACCACCCGGGCCGAGGTGGCGGAGGCCGCGCTGCACGCCGGGGCGGTGCTGGTGAACGACGTCAGCGGAGGGCTGGCCGACGCCGGCATGGCCCGGCTGGTGGCCGACGCCGGGGTCCCGTGGGTCCTCATGCACTGGCGGGGCCACAGCCGGGAGATGTACGCCGCGGCCCGGTACGGCGACGTCGTCACCGAGGTCTGCGCCGAGCTCACCGCCCGCGTGGAGGACGTCGTGGCCGCGGGGGTGGCGCCCGAGCAGCTGGTGCTCGACCCCGGGCTGGGCTTCGCCAAGCGCGCCGAGCACAACTGGGCACTGCTCGCCGGCCTCGACCGGCTGATCTCCCTCGGCCTGCCGGTGCTCGTCGGTGCCTCCCGCAAGACCTTCCTCGGCCGGCTGCTGGCCGCCCCCGACGGCACCGTGCGCCCCGCGGAGGAGCGGGACGCCGCCACGCTGGCCACGACCGTGCTCGCCGCCGAGGCCGGCGCCTGGGGCGTCCGGGTGCACGACGCGGGGGCCTCGGCCGACGCCGTCCGCACCGTCGCCGCCGTGCAGGCCGCTCGCCGGGAGAGGAAGACGCATGCCCAGTGACCACCCGCCCCGCCGCCCCGACCGCATCGCCGTCCGCGGCCTCACCGCGCACGCCCACCACGGGGTCTACGGGTTCGAGCGCGAGCGGGGGCAGACCTTCGGCGTCGACGCCGTCCTCGAGCTGGACACCGCGCCCGCAGCGGCGGGGGACGACCTCGAGAAGACGGTGAACTACGCCGAGCTGGCCCAGGCGCTGCACGCCGTCCTGACCGGGGAGCCGGTCGACCTGCTGGAGACGCTGGCCCAGCGGCTGGCCGACGTCTGCCTGGCCGACCCCCTGGTGGAGGCCGTCGAGATCACCGTGCACAAGCCCGAGGCCGACCTCGGCGTCCCCTTCGACGACGTCACCGTGAGCATCCGCAGGGAGCGCGGATGAGTCGGGCGGTGCTGTCCCTCGGCGCCAACCTCGGCGACCGGGCCGCCGCACTCCGCGGCGCGATCACCGCGCTCAAGGACGACGGCGTGCTGGTGGCGCGCTCCACGCTCTACGAGACCCCGCCGTGGGGGCCGGTCGAGCAGCCGCCGTACCTGAACGCGGTCGTCGTGGTCCGCGGGCCCCGCGACGCGGCCGGGTGGCTGGCGCGCGCCCACGAGCTCGAGCGGGCAGCCGGGCGGACCCGCGAGGTCCGCTGGGGAGCGCGCACCCTCGACGTCGACGTCGTCACGGTGACCGGGGACGACGGGCAGCCGGTGCTCTCCCAGGACCCCGACCTGACCCTGCCGCACCCGCGCGCGCACGAGCGGGCGTTCGTGCTCGTGCCGTGGGCCTCGCTCGACCCCACGGCGGTGCTGCCCGGCTGCGGGCGGGTGGTCGACCTGGTCGCCGCGCTGCCGCCCGAGGAGGTCGCCGCGGTGGTCCGCTGGGAGCACCTCCATTGAGGCCGGTGTCCCGGCGGGACCTCGCCGTCCTGGCCGCCGGGCTGGCGGTGGCGGTCTGGCTGGTGGTGCGTGCGGCCTACGGCTCCCTCCCGGAGCTGCGCTGGTGGCTGCCGGTGCCGATCGGGGTGCTCGCCGTCGCCGAGCTGCTCGGCGCCCGGACGCTGCGCGCCCGGCTGGCCGCCCAGCGGGACCGCCGCCCGCCGGCCGAGCGCGGGTACGCGCCGGTGCGGCCGGTGGAGCCCATGCTGGTGGCCCGGCTGGCGGTGCTCGCGCAGGCCAGCGCCTACGTCGGCGCGGTCTTCCTCGGCACCTGGGTCGGGCTGCTGCTCTACGTCGTCCCGGCCCTGTCGCGGCTGCAGGCCGCGGGCGGGGACACCGTCACCGGCGTCCTCGGGGTGCTGTGCTCCGGCGCGCTGGTCGGCGCCGCCCTGTGGCTGGAGTCGGTCTGCCGCATCCCGCCCTCCCCTGACGGGGACGAGCGCCCACCCGCCGACCCCGCCACCTAGGCCCGCCGGGACCAGGGACCTGGTCGTGGCCCCGACGACGTGCCTCAGCCGGCGTCGGCGGCGACCGAACGACGCAGCGCCGCGTGCAGCGAGCCGGGGGTGAGCACGCCGAGGTAGCGGTCGCCGTCCACCACGGCCACCCAGCCGGCGTCGGACTGCAGCATCGTGGCCAGCGCCGTCCGCAGCGAGGCGTCCACCGGTACGGACGTGTCACTGGCGACGAGGGCGGAGGCGACCGTCCCGGCGCCGGCCGCCCGCGCGGTCGGCAGCGAGCCCACCGGCCGGCCGGACCCGTCGAGCACCACCGCCCAGCCGGCACCCGCCCGGTCCAGCGCCGCGCCCGCGTCGGCCAGGCCGTCGCCGAGGCCCACCGTCGGGGGCTGCTCCAGGCCGGCCGGGTCGATGGGGGTGACCGCCAGCCGCGTGAGGGCCCGGTCGGCGCCGACGAAGTCGGCCACCACGTCGTTGGCCGGTCGCCCGAGCACCTCGGCCGGGGGAGCGAACTGCTCCACGTGCCCGCCGGTGCTCATCACCGCGATGCGGTCGCCGAGCCGCACGGCCTCCTCGATGTCGTGCGTCACGAACACGATCGTCTTGCGCACCGTCTCCTGCAGGTGCAGGAACTCCGCCTGCAGCCGCTCCCGGACGACGGGGTCGACGGCCGAGAACGGCTCGTCCATGAGCAGGACGGCGGGATCGGCGGCCAGCGCCCTGGCCACGCCGGCCCGCTGCCGCTGGCCGCCCGACAGCTGGGCGGGGTAGCGGTCGCCGTGGACGGCGGGGTCGAGCCCGACCGTGGTGAGCAGCTCGTCCACCCGCGCACGGATCCGGCCGCGCTCCCAGCCGAGCAGGCGGGGCACGGTCGCCACGTTGGTGCGGACGGTCTGGTGCGGGAAGAGCCCGACGCTCTGGATGACGTACCCGATGCGGCGGCGCAGCCGGTCGGCGTCCACGCGGGTGACGTCCTCGCCGCCGAGCAGGATGCGGCCGGTGGTCGGCTCGATGATCCGGTTGATCATCTTCATCGTCGTCGTCTTGCCGCAGCCCGACGGTCCCACCAGGACCGACAGCTCCCCGGCGGCGAACGTCAGGTCCAGCTCGGCGACGGCGACGGTGCCGTCCGGGAAGACCTTGCTGACCCCCTCCAGCCGGATCTCCTGGGCGGCGCCGGACCCCGCCGGCGCCGCCGTGGTCGGCGCGGAGGTGGCGGCAGTAGCGTCCACGACGTGGCCTTCCTGGGTGCGCACCCGCTGCTGGGTGCGGCGAGCGACCCGGTGGTGCTCGCGGCGGACGAGGCGCCGAACCCGTGGTTCAGCCCGTCGTACGTGACCGACAACTGGGACACCATTGTGGAGCACCTCGGCCAGCACGTCCGGCTCACCGTCGGCGCGGTGGTGCTCGGTGCGCTGATCGCGCTGCCGCTGGCCCTCCTGGCCCGGCGCACCCGGCTGCTGTCGGGGCCGGTGCTGGGCCTGTCGTCGGTGGTCTACACGATCCCGTCGCTGGCGATGTTCTCGTTCCTCGCGCCGATCACCGGGCCGCTGTCGGCGACCACCGTGCTCGTCGGGCTCACCCTCTACACCCTGGTCATCCTGGTGCGGAACTTCCTCGTCGGCCTGCAGGGCGTCCCCGGCGACGTCCGCGAGGCCGCGCGCGGGATGGGCTACGGCCCGGCGCGGCTGTTCCTGCAGGTGGACCTCCCGCTCGCCCTGCCGACCTTCATGGCCGGCCTGCGGATCGCCACCGTGTCGACCGTCGCGCTGGTCACCGTCGGGGTCATCACCGGCAACGGAGGGCTGGGGCAGCTGATCGTCGGCGGGTTCAACAGCAACTTCTACCGAGCCGAGATCGTCACCGGCGCCGTCGGCTGCGTGCTCCTGGCGCTGGTCGCCGACGTCCTGCTCGCCGGCCTGGAGCGGCTGCTCACCCCCTGGACGCGGGCGGTGCGGGCGTGAACGCCCTCGGCGACGCCGTCGTCTACCTCAACGACCCGTTCAACTGGACACGGCGGGGCGGCATCCTCGACCTGCTCGCCCAGCACCTGGCGATCTCCGCCGCGGCGGTCCTGCTCGCCGCCGTCCTCGCGATCCCCACGGGGGTCCTGCTCGGCCGCAGCGGCCGCGGCGCCGGCGCGATCGTCGTCCTCTCCAACGTCAGCCGGGCCGTGCCGACCCTGGCCCTGCTCACCGTCTTCGCGGTCACCCCGATCGGGTTCACCGACACCGCCACCGTCCTCGCCCTGGCGGTCTTCGCCGTCCCGCCGATGCTCACCAACACCTTCGTCGGCTTCCGCGAGGTCGACCGTGACGTGCGCGAGGCCGCCCGTGCGATGGGGATGAGCCGCGGGCAGATGCTGGTGCGGGTGGAGTCCCCGCTCGCGCTGCCGCTGGTCATGACGGGGGTGCGGACGGCGGCCGTGCAGGTCGTCGCCACCGCGACGCTGGCCGCGCTCGTGGGCGGCGGGACGCTGGGCCGGATCATCAACCTCGGTTTCGGCCAGCAGGACCTCGGCGTCATCCTCGCGGGCGCCTTCCTGGTCGCCGCGCTGGCCCTCCTCACCGAGCTGGTGCTCGTGCTGCTGTCGTGGGCGGTCACCCCGGGGCACCGCCGGCTGCCCGTCCTCCCGTCGGGGCGCGGCCGGGCCGGGACCCCCGAGGTGACGGCGTCCGGCGTCCCCCTGTGAGCGGCGCTCGGTAACAACCGGGCAACAGGTCCGGCCGGGACGTGGCCTGCGGTCCGGACGGGGAGTTCCATGACCGGCGCGGGGCCCCTCCCGCCAGACACGCGTCGCGGCCTGCGGGTCGCACGGGACACAGAAGGCGGACGAGATGCGCAGCCGTACCCGGGTCCTCCCTCCCCTCGCGCTGGCCGCGGTGCTGCTCACCGCGACGGCCTGCGGCGAGTCCGGCTCCTCGGGGACGGGCGGAGGCGGCGAGACCGGTGCCGCGGCCGGGGACGCCTGCGCGCCCGTGGCCGGTGAGCAGCTCGTCGTGCTCGAGGACGACCAGCAACTGCAGAACGCCGACAACGTCGTCCCGGCGGTCAACGTCGCCACCGCCCAGGCGAACCCGGCACTGCTCCCCGTGCTGAACGCGGTCTCGGCGGCGCTGACCACCGAGGAACTGATCGAGCTCAACGCCGCCGTGGACGTCGACCGGCAGAGCGCCGAGGACGTCGCCTCGACGTGGGTGGAGGACAACATCGACCCCGCGTCGCTGGAGCGCGGCAGCGGCGCCGTCGTCGTCGGCGGGGCGAACTTCACCGAGTCGACGATCCTGGCCAACGTCTACGCCGACGTGCTGGGCGCTGCGGGCTTCGACGCCTCGGTCCGGGAGGTCGGCAACCGCGAGCTGTACCTGCCGGCGCTCATGTCCGGCTCGGAGATCCAGGTCGTCCCCGAGTACCTGGCCACCCTCACCGAGACCCTCAACCGGCAGGCCAACGGGCCCGACGCCACGCAGGACGCCCCGGTGGCCAGCGGTGACCCGCAGGCGACGTTGGCCGGTGCCCAGCCGCTGGTGGAGCAGGCCGGGCTGGTCCTGGGCGAGCCGTCGGAGGCGGCCGACCAGAACGCCTTCGCCGTCACCCAGGCCTTCGCCGACCAGGTGGGCGTCACGACGCTCTCGGAGCTGGCCGACGCCTGCAGCGACGGGTCCCTGGTGCTCGGCGGGCCGACCGAGTGCCCGGAGCGGCCGTACTGCCAGCCGGGCCTGGAGGAGACCTACGGGTTGCAGTTCGCCGAGTTCCGCGAGCTCGACAGCGGCGGCCCGCTGACCAAGGCAGCGATCCAGCAGGGCCAGGTCTCCATCGGCCTGGTCTTCAGCTCGGACGGCGCCCTCGCCCGAGGCTGAGCGAGGGGATCGATCCGGGGACCCCGGCTCCCGCGGTCGGGCGACTTCGTTCCGTGGCCGGGGGCCTGCGCGCCGTTACCCTGGAGCCCATGCGGGGGGACCGGGACGACGTGACCGCCGGGCACCCGGGCCGCACGCACCCCGTCCGGCCCGGTCCGGGGGCACCGTCCCCGGCGCTGCGGACGGCCGGCCTGGCTGCGGGCTTCGTCCTCGCCGTCGTCGCCACGGTGGTCGTGTTCGTCACCGACAACCCGCAGGTGCTGCGGCTGGCGGTGGTCGGCGCGGCCTGGGCCTTCGTGCTCGCGGCGCTCGTCACGTCCCGCCGCGGTGGCGGAGCGGACGGCGACCCCGGTGAGCTGGCGGCCGTCGAGCGGCGGGCCGCCGAGCGCGAGGCCGAGCTGCGGCTGGCCCACGAGCGGGAACTGGAGCGGGCGGCGGCGGCCCGGCGGGAGCACGAGCTCCGCGTCGAGAACGACCTGCGGCGCGAGACGGAGCAGGCGGTGCGCGCCGAGCTCGAGGCCCTCCGCGGTGAGCTGGCCCGGGTGGGGGAGCTGCGCCGCGACGTGGCCGGGGTGGCCGACATGCGCCGCGACATCGCCCAGCTCGCCGAGCTGCGGACCGGTCTCGGCCAGCTCGCCGAGCTGCGGGCGGAGCTGGGGCACCTGGCCGAGCTGCGCGCCGACGTGGGCCAGCTGCGCGCGGAGCTGACCGAGCAGCTGTCCGGCGAGATGCTCGTCGAGCGCGTCCTGCTGCGCACCCAGTCCGTCCGGACCGCTCCGGCCACGGCCGAGACACCCGCTCCCCGCACCATCGACGCCGCCGGCTGGGGCGAGCAGGCGCCGGAGCTGACCGCCGCCCAGCCGGCGGCCGGGCTCCAGGACCTCACCGGCGGCGGCGCGACGCGGCAGTTCGCCGCCGTGCGCGTGGAGTCGACGGTGCCGGACCGCCCGGCTCCCGCGCCGTCGGTCACCCCGCCGCCTCCGCCGCTGGACCGGCTGGCCGATCGGTCGCTGGTCGAGCCCGAGCAGGCGGCCTCGGCCCGTGGCTCGCGGCACGCCACGCCCGGAGAGCTGCCGGAGGCCCCGCGGGAGCGGCCCGACCCCTGGTCGCCGGCCGGGCCCGCCGCGTCGGCCGAGGCCGAGCCGCGGCGCCGCCGCACCGACGAGGCGCACCGTCCGGGCGCCCCGGCCGAGCAGCCGACCGAGCAGCGTCCCGTCGCCGGGTGGGAGCGGCCGTCGGTGCCCGGCCCCGCCCGGCCGGCCGCACCGTCCGCGCCGGCCGGCCCCGCACCGGACGAGGCCGAGCCGGGGTCCTCGCGGCTGGCCGAGATCCTCGCCCAGAACGGGGTCAGCCCCTCGTCCGGCGGCCGGCGGCGGCGCCGCTACCGGGACGACGACGAGCCCGACGACGTCCTGTCCCGGGTGCTCGGCCCCCACCACTGAGGGTGACCCGACCGCTCCACGCAGGACCGCGGCCCCGTCCCGGGTCCCGGCCCGAGCGGTCGGGGAGGACGGGGTCCTCCTCGCGGTCCTCGCTCAGGCGGGGCCGCGGGACAGCGCGCCGCCGTCGAGCACCAGCGTCTGGCCGGTGACCCAGCCCGCGTCGTCCCCGAGCAGGTAGGCCGCGGCCTCCCCGACGTCCTCGGGCTCGCCGAGCCGGCCGACCGGGTACTGCGCGGCCGCCTCGGCCTCGCGGCCCTCGTAGAGGGCGCCGGCGAAGCGGGTCCTGACCACCGCGGGCGCCACCGCGTTGACCCGGACCCTCGGACCCAGCTCCACGGCCAGCTGGGTGACCAGGTTGATGAGCGCGGCCTTGCTGACGCCGTAGCCGCCGATCATGGGGGAGGCCTTCAGGCCGGCCACCGACGCCACGACCAGCACCGAGCCGCCGTGCTCGGCCATCCACGCCCGCCAGGCCTCCTGCACCAGGCCGAGCGTGGCGACGACGTTGGTGTCGAGGATCTTCCGGAAGCCGTCGAGCGGCAGGTCGACCAACGGGCCGTACAGCGGGTTGATCCCGACGTTGCCGACCAGCACGTCCAGGCTGCCGAAGGTGTCGACGGCGGTCCGTACCGCCTCCGCCCGGTGGTCGGCGTCGCCCGCGTTGCCGGGGACGGCGACGGCGACCTCGGGGCCACCGAGCGCGGTCACCGCCTCGGCCAGCGGCTCGGCCCTGCGGGCGGTCACGACGACGCGGGCGCCCCGGGCGACCAGGCTCCTCGCGATCGCCAGCCCGATGCCCCGGCTCGCGCCGGTCACCAGCGCCGTCCGTCCCTCCAGGGTGCCCACCCGCGTCCTCCTGCCGTCGTCCACCTGCCGGCGCTCACCGTAGGTGGCCCCGTGCCGTGACCCACCCCACAGGGGCGAGGCGTTGCACGCGCCCCGAACCGGTCACACACTCGCCTTCGGCACGACACCCGCGGGACACCTCCGGTCGCAGCGGGGCCGTAGCCGGCACCACCGCAGGACCGCAGTCCCCGACGGGCTCCAACGGCGGAGTCCGCGAAACCCGAGTCCGGTACCCGCGAGGGACTGGAACGAGAGGTGCACCGATGCCTGCTGCCCGCAGGATCCCGCGCGCCGCCGGCCTGCTCCCGGCCGACACCGCGCCCGCCCGCCTCCGCGTCGGCATCGTCGGCGCCGGACGCGTCGGCGCCGTCCTGGGCGCCGCCCTCGCCGCCGCCGGCCACGACGTGGTCGCCGCCGCCGGCCTCTCCACCGCCTCCGCCGAGCGCGCCGAGCGCCTGCTGCCGGGCACGCCGCTGCTCCCGACCCACGAGGTGGTGGCCGCCGCCGACCTCGTCGTCCTCGCCGTTCCCGACGACACCCTGGCCGGCCTGGTCTCCGGGCTGGCGGAGACCGGGGGATGGCGCGCCGGCCAGCTGACCTTCCACACCTCCGGGGCGCACGGCCTCGCGGTGCTCGCGCCGGCCGCGCGGGCCGGCGTCCTGCCGCTGGCGCTGCACCCGGCGATGACCTTCACCGGCGCGCCCGAGGACGCCGACCGGCTGGCCGGGGCCCCGTTCGCGGTGACCAGCGCCCCGGAGCACCGCCCGGTGGCCGAGACGCTGGTCCTGGAGATGGGCGGTGAGCCCTTCTTCGTCGCCGAGGCCGACCGGCGGCTCTACCACGCCGCCCTCGTGACGGGGGCCAACCACCTCGTCACGCTGGTGGCCGAGGCCGCGGACCTGCTGCGCTCGGCCGGGGTCGGCGAGCCGGCGCGGGTCCTCGCCCCGCTGCTCACCGCGGCGCTGGACAACGGACTGCGACGCGGCGACAAGGGGCTCACCGGCCCGGTCAGCCGGGGCGACGTGGGCACCGTCGGCGACCACCTGGAGACGCTCACCGAGCGCGCTCCGGAGTCGGTCGCGGCCTACGTCGCGATGGCGCAGCGCACGACCGAGCGGGCCCTGGCCGCGGGCCGGCTCAAGCGGCACGAGGGCGCGCCGCTGCTCGACCTGCTGTACGAGGCCGCCGACACGGCCGGCTCGCGGTGAGCGCTCCCACCACCCCGGCCGTCGCGGAGACCACTGCGGACCTGGCCCGGCTGCGGGCCCACCTGCCCGGCCCGGTCGCCCTCGTCCCCACGATGGGCGCGCTGCACGAGGGCCACCGCACCCTGGTCCGCGCCGCTCGACAGCGCGCCGGCAGCGTCGTCGTCTCCGTCTTCGTCAACCCCACCCAGTTCGGCCCGGGCGAGGACTTCGACCGCTATCCGCGCACCTGGGACGACGACCTCGCCGCCCTGGCCGAGGAGGGCGCCGACGTCGTCTTCCACCCGCCGGTGGAGGAGGTGTACCCGCCCGGCTCGCTGGGGGTGACCGTGCAGCCGGGGCCGCTGGGCGACGTGCTCGAGGGCGCCGTCCGCCCCGGCCACTTCGGGGGCGTCCTCACCGTCGTGGCCAAGCTGTTCGGCCTGGTCCGCCCCGACGTGGCCCTCTTCGGCGAGAAGGACTACCAGCAGCTGGTGCTCATCCGCGCCATGGCCCGCGAGCTCGCCCTCGGCCCCGAGGTCGTCGGCGTCCCGACCGTCCGCGAGGACGACGGCATGGCGCTGTCCTCCCGCAACCGGTACCTGTCCCCGGGACAGCGGGCCACCGCGGCGGCGCTGTCGCGGGCGCTCCGGACCGGCGCCGCGGCCGGCCCGCGGGGCGCCGAGGCCGTCCTGGCCGCCGCGCGGGAGGTCCTCGCCACCGCACCCGAGCTGGTCCCCGACTACCTCGAGCTCACCGACCCCGACCTCGGCCCGGCGCCCGCCGCCGGTCCCGCCCGGCTGCTGGTCGCCGCCCGCGCCGGCAGCACCCGCCTGATCGACAACACCCCCGTGCACCTGGGAGACGACCGATGATGCGCACGATGCTCAAGTCCAAGATCCACCGGGCGACGGTCACCCAGGCCGACCTGCACTACGTGGGCTCGGTGACCATCGACGAGGACCTCCTCGACGCGGCCGACCTGCTGCCCGGCGAGCAGGTGGCGATCGTCGACGTCACCAACGGCGCCCGCCTGGAGACCTACGTGATCCCCGGCGAGCGGGGCAGCGGCGTGATCGGGATCAACGGCGCCGCCGCGCACCTGGTCCACCCCGGCGACCTCGTCATCATGATCAGCTATGGCGTGATGGACGAGACCGAGGTCAAGTCCTACATCCCGAAGGTCGTGCACGTCGACGCGGCCAACCGCATCGTCGAGCTCGGCGGCGACCCGGCCGCGCCGGCCCCGGGGGTGCTCGGCCAGGTCCGCGGGGACACGATCGCTCGGTGAGCGTCGTCGCGGCCGACCGCGTCACCGGGCTCCCGCTGCGCCTGTCGGCGCCGGCGCCCGGCTGGGAGCTCGCAGCCGACGTGTGCGTCGTCGGCTCGGGGGTGGCGGGCCTGTGCGTCGCGCTGCACGCGCGCGCGGCGGGGCTGTCGGTCGCCGTCGTCACCAAGGTCCGGGTGGACGCCGGGTCGACGCGCTGGGCGCAGGGCGGCATCGCCGCCGTCCTCGACCCCGCCGACACCCCCGAGGCGCACGCCCGCGACACGGAGGTGGCCGGCGTCGGGCTGTGCGAGCCCGACGCGGTCTCGGCGCTGGTCCACGAGGGTCCGGAGCGGCTGCGCCAGCTGATGGCCTGGGGCGCCGCCTTCGACCGCGACCCCGAGGGCCGCCTCCTGCTGACCCGCGAGGGTGGGCACTCGGCCAACCGGATCGTGCACGCCGGCGGCGACGCCACCGGCTCCGAGGTGCAGCGCGCTCTCCAGGACGCCGTCCGGGCCGACCCCGGCGTCACGCTGGTGGAGCACGCCATGGTGCTCGACCTGCTGACCGACGCCCGGGGGCGGGCGGCCGGGGTCACGCTGCACGTGCTCGGCGAGGGCAGCGCGGACGGCGTCGGCGCGGTCCGCGCCCGCGCGGTCGTGCTGGCCACCGGCGGGATGGGACAGGTCTACGCCGCGACCACCAACCCGTCGGTGTCCACCGGCGACGGCGTGGCGCTGGGCCTGCGGGCCGGCGCGGTCGCGACCGACCTGGAGTTCGTCCAGTTCCACCCGACCTCGCTCTACCTGGGGCCCGGCGCCCGCGGTCAGCAGCCGCTGGTCAGCGAGGCGCTGCGCGGCGAGGGCGCGGTCCTGCGCGACCACGCGGGGGAGCGGTTCATGCTCGGCGTCCACCCGCTGGCCGAGCTCGCGCCGCGGGACGTCGTCGCCAAGGCGATCACCGGGGTCCAGCTGCGCGACGGCGTCCCGCACGTCTGGCTGGACGCCCGCGAGGTCCCCGACGTCACCACGCGCTTCCCGACCATCACCGCCAGCTGCCGGGCCGCGGGCGTCGACCCGGCCACCGACCTGGTCCCGGTGACCCCCGCGGCGCACTACGCCTCCGGCGGCCTGGTCACCGACCTCGCGGGCCGGACGACGGTCCCCGGCCTCTACGCCTGTGGTGAGGTGGCCTGCACCGGCGTGCACGGCGCCAACCGGCTGGCGTCGAACTCGCTGCTGGAGGGCCTGGTCTTCGCCGCCCGGATCGGCGCCGAGCTCGCCGAGCGGCTGCCCCCGCCCGCGCCGGTCCGCCCGCCCGGCGCCGCGCCGTCCGGGCTGCTGGACCCCGCCGGGCGGCGGGCACTGACCGACACGATGTCGGCCCGCGTCGGCGCGCTGCGCACGGGCGCGGGCCTGGCCGAGGCCACCGACCGGCTCGCCGCCCTGGCCGCCGGGCTGGGCGGGGTGCACGGCGTGGACGGGGTGAGGCCTCAGGTGGACAGCTGGGAGGCGACCGACCTGCTGACCGTCGCCAGCGCCCTCACCGCCGCGGCCGCGACCCGCGAGGAGACCCGCGGGTGTCACTGGCGGGAGGACCACCCCGACACGGAGGAGGAGTGGCGCGTGCACCTGGACGTCCGGCTCGACGAGGGAGGCCGGCTGGCGGTGAGCCGCCGCCCGGTGGGCACCCCGGTGGTGCGGCCGTGGTGAGCGACCCGCGGGACCTCACCGGCACCGGGCTGACCGAGGCGTGGGTCACCGAGCTGGTGGAGCGCACCCTCGCCGAGGACCTCACCGGCGGCGCGCCGTTGCCGGCCGCCCCGGACCTCGCGGTGACCCACGACGTGACCAGCGCCGCGACCGTCCCCGCCGGTCAGCTGGGGACCGCCGACCTGGTGGCCCGGGCCGACGGCGTGGTCGCCGGCCTGCCGGTCGCCGCGCGGGTCTTCACCCGGCTCGCCCCCGGCGCGACCCTCACCGCGGGCGCCGCCGACGGCGACCGCGTGGCGCGCGGCGACGTGCTGCTCACCGTCCGCGGGCCGGTGCGGGCCCTGCTGGCTGCCGAGCGCAGCGCGCTCAACATCGCCAGCCGGGCCAGCGGCATCGCCACCCTCACCCGCCGGTGGGTCGACGCCGTGGAGGGCACCGGCGCCGTCGTCCTGGACACCCGCAAGACCACGCCGGGGCTGCGGCCGCTGGAGAAGTACGCCGTCCGCTGCGGCGGCGGGGCGAACAAGCGGATGGGCCTCTACGACGTGGCGATGGTCAAGGACAACCACGTCGCCGCCGCCGGGTCGGTGGCCGCCGCCGTCGCCGCCGTCCGCGAGCGCGCGCCGGGAGTGACCGTGCAGGTCGAGGTGGACGAGCCCGCGCAGGCCGTCGAGGCCCTGGCGGCCGGTGCGGACTTCCTGCTCTGCGACAACATGGCGCCGGCCGCGCTCCGCGAGGTCGTGACCCTGGTGGCGGGCAAGGCCGAGCTGGAGGCCACCGGCGGGCTCACCCTGGACCTCGCCCGGGAGGTGGCCGGGACCGGCGTCGACTACCTGTCGGTGGGGGCGCTGACGCACTCCGCGCCGATCCTGGACCTCGCCCTGGACCTGCGGGCCTGACCGTGCTGCTCACCGTCGACGTCGGCAACAGCCAGACCGTGCTGGCCACCTTCGACGGCGAGCGCCGGGTGGGCTGCTGGCGGGTGACGACCGCGCCCCGGGCCACCGCCGACGAGCTGCGGCTGCTCTGGCGCGGACTGCTGCGCGACACGGTGGTCACCGGCGTCAGTGCCTGCTCCACGGTCCCGGCGCTGCTGCCGGCGCTGCGCCAGCTCCTGGACTCCCTCGACGTGCCGGTCGTCCTCATCGGCCCCGGCGTCCGGACCGGCGTCCCGCTGCACGTGGACAACCCGCGGGAGGTGGGCGCGGACCGGGTGGTGACCGCGCTGGCCGCGCACGAGCTGTACGGCCGCGGGCCCGACGGCGGCGCCCGGCCCGTGGTGGTCGTCGACTTCGGCACCTCGACCAACGTCGACGCCGTCGGCCCGGCGGGGCAGTTCCTCGGCGGGGCGCTGGCCCCGGGGGTGGAGGTCAGCCTCGAGGCGCTGGCCAGCCGCGCCGCGCAGCTGCGCTCGGTGGAGCTCACCGTGCCGCCGCACGCGATCGGCAAGAACACCGTGGCGGCGCTGCAGTCGGGTTTGGTGCTCGGCTTCGCCGGGCTGGTGGACGGGCTGGTGGCCCGGATCGCCGCGGAGCTGGTCGACGCGTTCGGGGTGTCCCCGGTCGTCGTGGCCACCGGCGGGCTGGCCTCGCTCGTCTCCGACAGCTGCCGCTCGATCGGCGCGCGCGAGCCCGACCTCACCGTCCACGGGCTGCGGTTGGCGTTCGAACGGCAGCAGGGCGCGGGCCGCCGTCCGGCGTCCCCGTAGGCTCGGCGCCCGTGAGCGAGGCACCTCCCGTGGCCGACGACGTCGACGAACTCCCCGAACAGCTCCGGGTCCGCCGGGCGAAGCTCGACCGGCTGCGCGAGGCCGGCGTCGACCCGTACCCGGTCGCCGTCGCCCGGACCACGACGCTGGCCGGCGTCCGCGCCGCCCACCCGGACCTGCCGCCGGACACCATGACCGGCGAGGAGGTGGGGGTCACCGGCCGGGTCATCTTCAGCCGGAACACCGGGAAGCTGTGCTTCGCGACGTTGCGCGAGGGGGACGCCGAGCTGCAGGTCATGCTCTCCCGCGACCGGGTCGGCGCGGAGGCGCTGGACGCCTGGAAGGCCGACGTCGACCTCGGTGACCACGTCTTCGTCCGCGGCGAGGTCGGGACGTCGCGCCGCGGGGAGCTCTCGGTGTTCGCCGACTCCTGGCAGCTGACCGCCAAGGCCCTGCGCCCGCTGCCGGTGGCGCACAAGCCGATGAGCGAGGAGCTGCGGGTCCGTCGCCGGTACGTGGACCTGATCGTGCGCGACGAGGCCCGCCGCACGGTGCGCCAGCGGGCCACGGTGATGTCGACGCTGCGCGCCGGGCTGGGGTCGCGCGGCTACCTCGAGGTCGAGACGCCGATGCTCCAGACGGTGCACGGCGGCGCCGCGGCGCGTCCGTTCCGCACCCACATGAACGCCTTCGACCTCGACCTGTACCTGCGCATCGCGCCGGAACTGTTCCTGAAGCGGTGCATCGTCGGCGGGCTCGACCGGGTCTTCGAGATCAACCGGAACTTCCGCAACGAGGGTGCCGACAGCACGCACTCGCCGGAGTTCGCGATGCTGGAGGCCTACCAGGCCTATGCCGACTACCAGGTGATGGCCACGCTCACCCGGGAACTGACCCAGGAGTGCTGCGCGGCGCTGTTCGGGGACCACGTCGCCCGGCACCACGACGGCACCGAGATCGACCTGTCGGGTGAGTGGCCCCAGATCCCGCTGCACGCGGCGGTCTCGGAGGCCGTGGGGGAGGAGATCGGCCCCGAGACACCGCTTGCGCAGTTGCGGACGATCGCCGAGCGGGTCGGTGTCGGCGTGGACCCGAAGTGGGTCGCCGGGAAGGTCGTCGAGGAACTGTTCGAGGCACTGGTCCAGGACACGCTGCAGTCGCCGACCTTCGTCATCGACTACCCGCTGGACACCTCGCCGCTGACCCGCGCGCACCGGTCGACGCCGGGCCTGGCCGAGAAGTGGGACCTCTACATCGCCGGTGTCGAGCGCGCGACCGCCTACTCCGAGCTGGTCGACCCCGTGGCCCAGCGCGAGCGGTTCACCGCGCAGGCGGCCCTGGCCGCGGCCGGCGACCCCGAGGCCATGGCGCTCGACGAGGACTTCCTCGAGGCGCTCGAGTACGGGATGCCCCCGACCGGCGGCATGGGGATGGGCATGGACCGGTTGATGATGACCCTCACCGGTCTGGGAATCCGCGAGACCATCCTCTTCCCGCTCGTCCGGCCGCTTTCGCCCTGAACGGTCCGGTCCGTTTCTCACTCCATCCGGTATTTCATTCCGCACATCTCGCCGAATGGTCTATGGTCCGGGGTGCCAATGCAGCCACCCCGCCTCGGGTGGCGAACCGCCCCGAAAGGGGCCGCATCGAGAAGTGGGGAAGTGGAATGGCTCGCAAGGTCCAGGTGATCCTCAGTGACGACCTCGACGAGGATCTTCCGGCCGACGAGACCGTGAGTTTCTCCCTCGACGGGACGAACTACGAGATCGACCTGTCCGAGAAGAACGCCGAGGAGATGCGCAACGCCTTCTCCCGCTACGTGCAGGCGGCCCGGAAGGTGGGCCGCGGCTCCGGCCGCGCCTCCGGTGGCGGGCGGTCCCGCCCGACCGGCGGTGGTCGCATGGACCGGGAGCAGGCCGGCGCGATCCGTGACTGGGCCCGCAAGAACGGCCACCAGGTGAGCGACCGCGGGCGCATCCCGGCCAGCGTCGTCGAGGCCTACGAGGCCGCGCACTGAGGGAGGGCCCCCTCGCAGGGCCCCGGTGCTCGCACGCCCGCGCCGGGGCCCTGCGAGGGGGCCGTTCCAGTACGGCGCACCACGGCCCGGCTCCCCTCAGGGGGCCGGGCCGTCGCCGTCCGGACACCGGCTGTTCACGTTCCGTCGCAGGTCAGGGCACTAGGGCCCTGTCACTGATGCGGACGGTTCAGTAACGGTATGTGTCATGAGCCAAGACACGGCTGAGGCGACCCCGGCAGGCGTCCCCGAACCCGGCCCCGCGCGGGCGGTCACGGACACCCGTCCCCTGGCTCCCTCGTTCACCGCCACCATCGACCAGGCCCGCGGCGTCGTCCGCGCCCGGGGCCACCTCGACGAGGTCGGGGCCGACCTGCTCTGCGGGACCGTGGTGGCCCTGCAGCGGCACGGGCACCGCCGGATCACCGTCCGGCTGGAGGCCACCGTGGAGGACGGCGCGCGCGAGCTGTTCGACGACCTGGCCTCCCGGCTCGCGACGGTCGGCGTCCAGGTGGTGGTGCAGTGACCGCCGGCACGAGCCAGGGCCGCGGGTCCCTCGAGCACGGCGGGGGCTGGACCGTCGGAGCCGACGCCGTCCCCCGCCGTCAGGCCTCGGACGAGGAGCCGGTCACCCGGCTGCACGCCGTCGGTGCCGACGGGCTGGTCACCGGCCGCGCGCTCTGCCTGGCCCCGGTCACCCTCCTCGACCCGGCCCTGTGGACCTGGCCGGACGACGGGGACGAGGAGTGGCCGCTGTGCTGGGTCTGCCTCGCCCTCACCTGCTGACCGCGCCCGGTGGCGCCGTCCGCTGACGGCGTAACCCGCCCGGAACACCGCTCGGCCACCATCGGTTGGACCGGACAGCTCCTGTCCTCCGCCCGGCCGCGCGTGCCGACGGAGGGGCGGAGTCCGCGACTACAGTGGAAAGACCGGTGCCCCGCGCGCCGACGGACGTCGGGTGCTCCTCCCCATCACGGGGAGGGCAGTGCCGGACCAGCCGGTCAGAGGAGAAGCAGCAGATGTTCGAACGGTTCACCGACCGAGCCCGCCGCGTGGTCGTCCTGGCCCAGGAAGAGGCCCGGATGCTCAACCACAACTACATCGGCACCGAGCACATCCTCCTGGGCCTGATCCACGAGGGTGAGGGCGTCGCTGCCAAGGCGCTCGAGTCCCTGGGCATCTCGCTGGAGGGTGTCCGGCAGCAGGTGGAGGAGATCATCGGGCAGGGCCAGCAGGCCCCCTCCGGGCACATCCCCTTCACCCCGCGCGCCAAGAAGGTCCTCGAGCTGTCCCTGCGCGAGGCGCTGCAGCTCGGTCACAACTACATCGGCACCGAGCACATCCTGCTCGGCCTGATCCGCGAGGGCGAGGGCGTCGCCGCCCAGGTCCTCGTGAAGCTGGGCGCCGACCTCAACCGCGTCCGCCAGCAGGTCATCCAGCTGCTGTCCGGCTACCAGGGCAAGGAGCCGGCCGCGGCCGGCGGCCCGTCGGAGGGCACGCCGTCGACCTCGCTGGTCCTGGACCAGTTCGGCCGCAACCTGACCCAGGCCGCGCGCGACTCCAAGCTCGACCCGGTCATCGGGCGGGCCAAGGAGATCGAGCGGGTCATGCAGGTCCTCTCGCGGCGGACCAAGAACAACCCGGTCCTCATCGGCGAGCCCGGCGTCGGCAAGACCGCCGTCGTCGAGGGCCTGGCCCAGGCGATCGTCAAGGGCGAGGTCCCCGAGACGCTGAAGGACAAGCAGCTCTACACGCTGGACCTCGGCGCGCTCGTCGCCGGTTCCCGCTACCGCGGTGACTTCGAGGAGCGGCTGAAGAAGGTCCTCAAGGAGATCCGCACCCGCGGCGACATCATCCTGTTCATCGACGAGATCCACACCCTCGTCGGGGCCGGTGCCGCGGAGGGCGCGATCGACGCCGCCAGCATCCTCAAGCCGATGCTGGCCCGTGGCGAGCTGCAGACCATCGGCGCCACCACGCTCGACGAGTACCGCAAGCACCTGGAGAAGGACGCCGCCCTCGAGCGCCGGTTCCAGCCGATCCAGGTGGGCGAGCCGACGCTCACCCACACGATCGAGATCCTCAAGGGGCTGCGCGACCGGTACGAGGCGCACCACCGGATCAGCATCACCGACGGCGCCCTGGTCGCCGCCGCGACGCTGGCCGACCGGTACATCTCCGACCGCTTCCTGCCGGACAAGGCGATCGACCTGATCGACGAGGCCGGTGCCCGGATGCGGATCAAGCGGATGACCGCCCCGCCGGACCTGCGCGAGTTCGACGACCGGATCGCCGGCATCCGCCGCGAGAAGGAGTCGGCCATCGACGCGCAGGACTTCGAGAAGGCCGCGTCGCTGCGCGACAAGGAGAAGCAGCTCCTGGGCGAGAAGGCCGAGCGCGAGAAGCAGTGGAAGGCCGGCGACATGGACGTCGTCGCCGAGGTCGACGACGAGCAGATCGCCGAGGTGCTGGCCAACTGGACCGGCATCCCCGTCTTCAAGCTGACGGAGGAGGAGACCACCCGGCTCCTGCGCATGGAGGACGAGCTCCACAAGCGGATCATCGGCCAGGAAGAGGCCATCAAGAGCGTCAGCCAGGCGATCCGGCGGACGCGGGCGGGCCTCAAGGACCCGCGCCGTCCCGGTGGCTCGTTCATCTTCGCCGGCCCCTCGGGTGTCGGTAAGACCGAGCTCGCCAAGGCGCTGGCCAACTTCCTCTTCGGTGAGGACGACGCGCTCATCCAGATCGACATGGGCGAGTTCCACGACCGCTTCACGGTGTCCCGTCTCGTCGGTGCCCCTCCCGGCTACGTCGGCTACGACGAGGGTGGCCAGCTGACCGAGAAGGTGCGGCGCAAGCCGTTCTCGGTGGTCCTCTTCGACGAGATCGAGAAGGCGCACGCGGACGTGTTCAACACGCTCCTCCAGGTGCTCGAGGACGGCCGGCTCACCGACGGTCAGGGCCGGATCGTGGACTTCAAGAACACGATCCTGATCCTCACGACCAACCTCGGGACGCGGGACATCTCCAAGGCCGTCGGCCTCGGCTTCCAGGCCGGGAACGACACCCAGTCCAACTACGAGCGCATGAAGTCGCGGGTGCACGACGAGCTCAAGCAGCACTTCCGGCCTGAGTTCCTCAACCGCATCGACGACATCGTGGTGTTCCACCAGCTGACCGAGGACGAGATCATCCAGATCGTCGACCTCATGGTCGCCCGCGTGGAGAGCCAGCTCGCGAACAAGGACATGTCGCTGGAGATCACCCAGGAGGCCAAGAAGCTCCTGGCCCACCGCGGGTTCGACCCGGTGCTGGGCGCCCGGCCGCTGCGACGGACGATCCAGCGCGAGATCGAGGACACGCTGTCGGAGAAGATCCTCTACGGGGAGCTGACCGCCGGTCAGATCGTCGTGGTGGACGTCGAGGGCGAGGGCGCCGAGCAGAAGTTCGTCTTCCGCGGCGAGGCCAAGCCGATCGACCTCCCCGACACCCCGCCGGTGGCGCTCTCCGCCGGTGGCGACGAGGAGGGTCCCGCGGCCACGGCCGAGTGATCCTCCGGTAGGTCCACGACAGGGGCCGTCTCCCGTTCAGGGAGGCGGCCCCTGTGTGATGTGTGGGCGACCATCAGGTCCCCTGATCGTCGCTGCGGCCCCACGGGCCCGGTGGGCCTCCTCAGGCGGGGAGGCGGAAGCGGCCGTCCGGCGTCTGCTCGACCAGCCCGTCGACGAGCAGCGAGTCCAGGCACCGCGAGCGCTGGACGGCGTCGTCCCACGCACCGTCGAGCAGGACCGCCGGCACGGGCCCCTCAGCGGCCCGCAGGACGTCCAGCAGCCGCCCCCGGACCTGGCGGTCGGTCCCGGCGAACCGCTGCACCCTGCGGGCCGGCCCGTCGGGTGCCGGGCACCCCGCTCGCCGCCAGGCGCAGCTGTCCCGGACCGGGCACGCCCCGCACCGCGGCGTCCGCGCCACGCACACCAGGGCGCCGAGCTCCATGGCCGCGACGGAGAAGCGCACCGCTCGCACCGGATCGGCCGGAGCCAGCCCGGCGACGTCGGTGAGGTCGGCGGCCCGAGCGGTGCCCGCCTCCGCCCGGCCGTGCACGAGCCGGGCCACCACCCGCCGCACGTTGGTGTCCACGACCGGCTGCGGCTGCCCGTGGCCGAAGCAGGCGACGGCGCGAGCGGTGTAGGTGCCGACGCCGGGCAGTGCCTCGAGGGCCGCCACGTCGGCGGGGACGGCGCCGCCGTGCCGCTCGGTGAGGGCGACGGCGGTCTCCCGCAGGCGCAGCGCCCGCCGCGGGTAGCCGAGCTTGCCCCAGGCGCGGATCACCTCGGCCGGGGAGGCCGCGGCCAGCGCCACCGGGGTGGGCCAGCGGGCCACCCACTCCCGCCACACCGGCTCCACGCGGGCGACCGGGGTCTGCTGGAGCATCACCTCGCTGACGAGCACCGCCCACGGGTCGACGTCCGGGCGCCGCCAGGGGAGGTCGCGGGCGGCGGTCTCGTACCAGTCGACCAGGGCCTCGCCGAGCTCGGGCCCGGTCGCGGGGAGGGGGCGGGCGGTGCTGTCCACGGGGGTCCAGTGTGCCGCCCGCCGGGGACGGCGTGCCGACGTGGGAGCGCTCGCGGTCGCGCACTACGGTTCTCGGCGTGCTGCACCCGGTCGGCCCCCTCCCCGCGGCGGTCTACTGGCGGCGACGCCTGCTGGTCCTCGTCCTGCTCGTGGCGCTGCTCGGCGGCGGGGGCTGGCTGCTGGTCGCCACCCTGGGGGACGGCGGCGGCAGCACGTCGGCCGCGGCGGCAGCGACCCCCACCGCCACCAGCGAGCCGGCCGAGCCACCCGCCCTGGAGCGGGTCGTGCCCTCGCTGGCCAGCGTGCAGACCCCGACCCCGACCCCGGCGCCCGAGACCACCGAGGCCCCCGAGCCGGCTCCGGAGCCCGCGCCGCAGCCCGGTGGCCCGTGCAGCGACGAGATGATCGGCCTGGCGGTGCGCACGCCCGGCAGCGCGCCGGTCGGCGGCAAGCCGACCTTCGAGCTGGTCGTCACCAACGCCTCGTCCGTGCCCTGCGTGCGGACCCTGGACAAGGGGCTGCAGGAGATCGTCCTGCTCGACGCGTCGGGCAACCGGCTGTGGGGCAGCAACGACTGCATCCCGGAGGCCAGCAGCGACACCCGCACGCTGGCGCCGGGGGAGGCGGTGTCCTTCCCGCTGGTCTGGAGCGGCCTGACCAGCCAGCCGGGCTGCAGCGCGCAACGCACGGCGCTCGGGCCGGGTCAGTACCTGCTGCGCGGACGCCTGGACACCAAGACCAGCCCCGACGCGCCCTTCTCGATCGTCTGATCGGGGACGCCGGCTCAGTCGCGCCCCTGGACGAGGCCGTCAGCTGTAGCGGTCGAGGATCGAGGTCTCGGCCAGCCGCGACAGGCCCTCGCGGATGCCGCGGGCCCGCGCCTCGCCGACGCCCTCGACGGCGAGCAGGTCCTCGATGGTGGCGGCCAGCAGCTTCTGCAGCCCGCCGAAGTGGTCGACCAGCCGGTCGATGATGCCGGCCGGCAGTCGCGGGACCCGCGCCAGCAGGCGGTACCCGCGCGGGCTGACCGGGGAGTCCAGCGCGTCGGCCGACGTCGGCAGGCCGTAGCAGCGGGCCACCGCCGACAGGTCGAGCAGCTCCGTGGCCGACAGCGCCCGCAGGTCGGTGAGGACCTGCTCGATGGTCTTCGGCCGCCGGGCGCCGCCGGGGAGGTAGTCGCGCACCAGGAGGCCGCGGTCCTCCTCCACGCCGGCGAGCATCTCGTCGAGCTGCAGGGCCAGCAGCCGGCCGTCGGTGCCGAGCTCGACGACGAAGCCCTCGATCTCGTCGGCGATCCGCCGGACCATCTCCAGCCGTTGGCTGACGCTCATCGCGTCGCGGACGGTGACGAGGTCCTCGATCTCCAGCGCCGACAGGGTGCTGGCCACCTCGTCGAGCCGCAGCTTGTACCGCTCGAGGGCAGCCAGGGCCTGGTTCGCCCGGGCCAGGATCGTCGTCGGGTGCTCGAGGGTGTACCGCCGGCCCGCGACGTACACGCTGATGATGTGCATCGACTGGCTGACCGAGATCACCGGGAAGCCGGTCTGGATGGCGACCCGCTCGGCGGTGCGGTGTCGGGTGCCGGACTCCTCGGTCGGGACCGTCGGGTCGGGCATCAGGTGGACGCCGGCCCGGACGATCCGGGCGCCGTCGTAGGAGACGATCACCGCGCCGTCCATCTTGGCCAGCTCGCGCAGCCGGGTGGCCGACAGGGCGACGTCGAGGGCGAAACCCCCGGTGCAGATGGACTCCACCACGCGGTCGTAGCCGAGGACGATCAACGCACCGGTGCGGCCGGCGAGGATCCGCTCCAGGCCGTCGCGCAGTGCGGTCCCCGGTGCGATGCGGCCGAGCAGTTCGCGGAGCGCGACCTCGGGATCCACAGCGGGCGGCACGAGCGCTCCTGACGTTCGGTGTGTTGGCGGCTGAGTCTACGTGGCCTCAACGCTACTGGTCGGCCTCCGTGAGCCACCTCACCGGATCCGGCGAGGGGAGCGACGCGGGCGGTGACGCAGCGTCAGAAGAGACGGGCGAACGCGGCCCCGAGGTCGGGGACCTCGATCAGCCGCATGCCCTTGGGAGCACCACCGGCGTCCTCGGGGACCAGCGCGACCCGGTAGCCCTGACGGGCCGCCTCGGCCAGCCGGCGACCGGTGCCCCCCACGCGGCGGATCTCCCCGGAGAGCCCGACCTCGCCGAGGGCGACCAGGCCCTGGGGGAGCGGGACGTCCTTGGCCGCCGACGCGATCGCCAGCGCCAGCGCCAGGTCGGCCGCGGGCTCGGTGATGCGGACGCCGCCCACGGAGGCGGCGAAGACGTCGGCGTCGGCCAGCCGCACCCGGCCGCGCCGCTCGACGACGGCGTTGACCATCGCCACCCGCTGCGAGTCCAGCCCGCTGACCGCGCGCCGCGGCGACCCGCCGCCGCTGTTGGCCGCCACCAGCGCCTGGACCTCGGCCAGCAGCGGGCGGCTGCCCTCCAGCGTCACTGTGACGCAACTGCCGGGTACCGGGGCGGTGCGCCGGGACACGAACAGGTGCGAGGCGTCCGGGACACCCACGACCCCGCGGTCGCCGATCTCGAAGCACCCGATCTCGTCGGCCGGGCCGAACCGGTTCTTGGTCGCCCGGATCAGCCGCAGGGTGGAGTGCCGCTCCCCGTCGAAGGAGACGACGACGTCGACCAGGTGCTCGAGGGTGCGGGGACCGGCGATGGCGCCGTCCTTGGTGACGTGGCCGACGAGGATCGCCGTCATCCCCCGGCTCTTCGCCACGCCGGTCAGCGCGCTGGCGACCGCCCGCACCTGGGTGGACCCGCCGTCGGTGCCCTCGACGGCGGGGGAGCGCACGGTCTGGACGCTGTCGAGGACCAGCAGCGAGGGGTTGACCTGCTCGACGTGGGCGAGGACGGCGGAAAGCTCGGTCTCCGCGGCGAGGTAGAGGTCCTCGTGCAGGGCGCCGATCCGCTCGGCCCGCAGTCGCACCTGGGCCGCGGACTCCTCGCCCGACACCACGAGGGCCGGGCCGTTCGCCGCGGCCACCCGGTGGGCGACCTCGAGCAGCAGGGTGGACTTCCCGACCCCGGGCTCGCCGGCGACCAGCAGCACCGCGCCGGGCACCAGGCCGCCGCCGAGGACCCGGTCGAGCTCGTCGATGCCGGTGGGGACGGCGCGGGCGGAGGCCAGCTCCACCTGGGCGATGGGGACGGCCGGGGCGGTGACCGGCCCGGCGGCGACCGACCGCAGCGGCGAGGCGGGGACGCCGACCTCCTGCAGCGTGCCCCAGGCCTGGCACTCCGGACAACGGCCGACCCACTTGGCCGCGCCGTACCCGCACTCGGTGCAGCGGTGGGCGGGTCGGGACTTCACTCCTGCAGTGGGCACCCGGCGACGCTAACCGCCGGGTACGACAGTTCCGGGGAGGACGCGGACCCCGTGCAGGGGCCCACGATCACTCGGACTCGGTGTCCTGCTCCGCGTCGCGGCCCTCCGCCGCCCCGTCGTGGAAGTCGAAGCCCTCCTCGCGGGGCAGCGCCCGGTCGGGGGTGGCGACCGACGCCTGGACGGGGATCTCCCCGGCGTTCTGGAAGGTCAGCGTGAGCTCGATGCTCTGGCCGGCCGTCAGCTCCTCCGACAGGTCGACGAGGTCGACGGTGAGCCCGCCGTCCTCGCCGACGTAGACGGTCGAACGGGCGGGGATGGGGATGTCCACCCGCGTGCTGGCCGACGGGGCGGCCGACGTCGGGGCAGCCGGGGCCGAGGGGGCCGCCGGGTCCGACGTGGCGGTCGGTGTGCTCCCGGTGGTCGGCGCGGCCGAGGGGGAGCCGGGCACGGCCGGCGAGGGCGTCGTCTGCCCGCTCACGACCACCCCGGTGAACGCGTCGCCCTCGATGCCGACGAGGGTGTCGGGCTCGTTGCTGCCGTTGACGATCGCCAGGGACAGCGGGGCGTCGTCGCCGGCCGAGTAGCGGCCCTCGGTGGGGTAGCCCAGGAGGATCTGGCGGAGGGTGATGTCGCCGGACTGGGCCTCGGGGCCGACCTTGTCCCGGTTCTGGGTCGCGGTCTGCGAGACCTGCCCGGCGCTGCACGCGCTCAGCGCGACCGGGCTGAGGAGCAGCACACCCATCGTGGCGGCGCGCAGTGCGCGGTTCACAGCCGTCGACCTCCAGGGACGTGCAGGCCACCGCACGTCGATGGCCTGGGTCGCGCCGAGCCTAACGCCCGCCCCCGGCGGCCCGCCCGGAGGGACGGGGTCCGCCGCGCCGCGTCCGCCGGCACCCGTCCGGGTGACGCCGGTGCAGTCGGCGCGGCCGCCTGCCGATGCACGGGAGGACGGCGGGGCCGGCGACGGGGGGCAGGATGCGCACGGGGTTGCCGTTCGACGACGTCCTGGCCGCGGCGCAGGCCGGGGCCGCCTGGGCGTTCGAGGTCCTCTACCGGGACCTCGCGCCGGCCGTGACCGGCTACCTGCGGCTGCACGGCGCCGCCGAGCCCGACGACCTGGCCAGCGAGACGTTCATCGGCGTCCTCACGGGGCTGGCCGGCTTCCACGGGAACGAGGACGCGCTGCGCGCCTGGGTGTTCACCATCGCCCACCGGCGGCTGGTCGACGACTGGCGTCGCCGTGGGCGCCGTCCGCAGGTGACCGACGACGCGCTGCTGGGCGAGCTCGGCGGGGGCGACGCCGAGGACGACGCGCTGGTGCGGATCGGCGCCGCGGACGTGCACCGGCTCTGCGCGACGCTGCCCACCGACCAGCGTGCGGTGCTCCTGCTGCGGATCCTCGGCGACCTCACCGTCGAGCAGGTGGGCCGCGTGCTCGGGCGGTCCACCGCCTCGGTCAAGGCGCTCCAGCGGCGCGGGCTGCGCAGCCTGCGCAGCGCCCTCGAGACGACGTCCCCCGAACGGGTGGGGACCGGCGCGCACCCTTCTGCGGCCCTCCGGCGATGACGAGGACGAGATGACCACGCCAGCTGACGACCGCGCCGTCGAGGAGGCCTTCGAGGCCGCCCTCGCCGGCCGCCCCGTGCCTGACGGCGCCTGCTCCCTGGTCGCGTTCACCGACGCGGTCCGGGCGGACGCCGCGGCGCCCGGGAGGCCCACCGCGGCCCTGGCCGAGCTGCTGGCGACCGGTCTCCTCACCACCCACCAGGAACCGTCCCCCGGGACGGCCGGGCGCCCCGCCCGGACCTCACGGAAGAGGCCTCGCATGCTGTTCGCCGCTCTCATCGCCAAGATCGCCTCCGCCGGCGCGGTCGCCAAGGCCGCCGCCGGGACCGGCGTCGTCGTAGTCGCGCTCGCCGGCGCGACCACCGCCGGTGCGCTCACCTCTCCGGAGGAGCCCACCCCCGTCGTCGAGACGGCCGTGCCCGCCCAGACCGCCGGGACCGACGAGGTCGTCGGGACGGACGACCCTGTCGTCCCGGCCGACGACGCCGCTGGGAACGCCCCCTCCGAGGGCGAGGGCCCCGGTGACACCGGTGACGCCTCCGGGGACGACACGACCGGGGACGACACGACCGGGGACGACACGACCGGGGACGACGCCACCGGGGACGACGCCACCGGGGACGACGCCACCGGGGACGAGCAGTCCCAGCCGGTGCAGGAGGACACCGAGCCCGCCCACCCGGGGGACTTCGGAGCGCGGGTGAGCGAGGACGCGCGTGACGGTGGCGTCGACGGGCAGGAGATCCGCGACGCCGCGCACGCCCGCAACGAGGCGCGCAAGGAGGCCCGGGAGGCCGCCCGGACCGAGGCGCCCGAGGTCGAGGACGAGGCCCCGGAGGTCGAGGAGGCCGAGGAGGAGACGGCCGAGGCGGCCCCGGCGCCCGTGGCGGAGCCCCGCGGCAACGCCGGGCAGTCGGGCCGCGGCAACGGCAACGGCAACGGCAACGGCAAGAACTGACACCGCCGGGCGGGGCCGCGTTCAGGTGAGCGCGGCCCCGCCCGCCAGCATCAGCACGACGTCCAGGACGGTCAGGAGCATGACCGCCGGGAAGGCCAGCCGCCGGAAACGCGCGGTGCCGGCCAGGGCAGCGACGGCGACGGCGGGCACGGCCAGTGCGAGACCGGTCCACCCGGCCGCCGTCGGGGGGCCCTCCGGTCCCAGGACCAGCACCAGCGAGGCCGCTCCCAGCAGTCCCGCACCGGTGACCGCCGAGGTCCGGGCCCCCAACCGGTGCGGCAGCCCGCGGACGCCGGTCGCCAGGTCGTCCTCGAGGTCCGGCGCGACGTTGGCCAGGTGGGCCGCGGCGCCCAGTGCGCCGCCGGCCGCCACCAGCCACCAGGGCGCGACCGGCGCTCCGGGAGCCGCCGCCACCACCCCGGCGGGGAGCGCCCCGAACCCGGTGACGTAGGGGAGCAGCGAGACGGCGGTGCGCTTGAGCCGGGCGTTGTAGGCCCAGCCGCTGGCGACGAGGACCAGCAGCAGCAGTCCCGGGACGACGCCGAGGAGCAGGGACAGGACGACGGCCGCGGCGGCCGACGCGAGGGCCAGCGAGCGGAGCAGGGAGGGGGCGACGGTGCCCTGCACGACCGGCTTGTCGGGCCGCGCGACGGCGCGGTCGCGGTCGGCGTCGAGCCAGTCGTTGCTCCACCCGATGGATGCCTGACCTGCGAGGACGGCGAGCCCGACCAGGGCCACCCGCCCCGCCGGCACCCCGGCGGCGACCGCCAGGAGGGTGGCCACGACGGTCACCGCGACCGCCGGGCCCGGGTGGGTGGCCATCGCCAGCGCCCGGGTCGTCGCTGCCGGCCGGGAGGGGTGCGCAGGCACATCCACCACGCCGCTGTCAACCCCTCTCGCCAAGTTGATACCGCCGCTGACCTGCGGGTTTACGAATCCGAGCCGTCCCGTTCGTCAGTTTCGCGTGGTAACCTGTGGACAGCGAAAGGGGTCACACACACATGGGCTTCACTGTCGGCGAGACCGTTGTCTACCCGCACCACGGTGCCGCGCTCATCGAGGCGATCGAGAAGCGGGTCATCAAGGGTGAAGAGAAGGCCTACCTCGTGCTGAAGGTCGCCCAGGGCGACCTCACCGTGCGCGTGCCGGCCGACAACGCAGAGATCGTCGGCGTCCGTGACGTCGTCGGTCAGGAGGGGCTGAACCGGGTCTTCGAGGTCCTGCGCGCCCCCCACACCGAGGAGCCGACCAACTGGTCGCGCCGCTACAAGGCCAACCTGGAGAAGCTCGCCTCCGGTGACGTCAACAAGGTCGCCGAGGTCGTCCGCGACCTGTGGCGCCGAGACAAGGACCGTGGCCTCTCCGCCGGCGAGAAGCGCATGCTCTCCAAGGCCCGCCAGATCCTGGTGAGCGAGCTTGCGCTCGCCGAGGGCACCAACGAGGACAAGGCCGAGGTGCTCCTCGACGAGGTCCTCGCCAGCTGAGCCCGGCTCGCGCGGCTCATCGCACTCCCGCACGTCCAGACCACTCCCGTGCACGCTGTCGGCATCGTCGCAGCGGCCGGGAGTGGTCTGCGTCTGGGGGCGGACCGGCCGAAGGCACTGGTGCCGCTGGGCGGCCGGGCGCTGGTCTGCTGGGCCGTCGACGCGCTGCGTGACGGCGGGGTGGCCGAGGTCGTCGTGGCGATCCCGGCCGCCGAGTTCTCCGCGTTCGCGACCGTGCTGCCGATGGACGTCCGGCTCGTCGCCGGCGGCGACACCCGCACCGCCTCGGTCCGGGCCGCGCTCGAGGCCGCCGGGAGTCCGGCCGACGCCGTCCTCGTCCACGACGCCGCCCGCCCGCTGACCCCGCCCGAGGTCGTGGCCCGGGTGCTGGCCGCGGTGGCCGCCGGTGCCCCCGCCGTCGTCCCCGTGCTGCCGGTGGTCGACACGACCGTCACCGTCGACCCCGACGGGCTGCTCACCGGCACTCTGCCGCGCACGGAGCTGCGCCGGGTGCAGACCCCGCAGGGCTTCGCCCGGGACGCCCTGGTCGCGGCCTACGGGCGGCTGCCCGACGACGCCGACCTCACCGACGACGCCGCCGTGGTGCGCGCGGCCGGGATCCCGGTCGCCACCGTGGCCGGCGACGAGCGGGCCGCCAAGGTGACCGTGGCCCACGACCTCGCGCTGGCCGAACTGCAGGTGCACGGGTGACCCTCCCGAGGGTCGGGCTAGGGGTCGACGTCCACCCCGTCGAGGCCGGCCGGGAGTGCTGGCTCGCCGGTCTCCGGTGGCCCGACGCCGACGGCTGCGCGGGGCACTCCGACGGGGACGTCGTCGCGCACGCCCTCACCGACGCGGTGCTGTCGGCCGCCGGGCTCGGCGACATCGGCGGGCTGCTCGGCACCGACGACCCGCAGTGGGCCGGTGCCCGGGGCGCGGCGGTGCTCGAACACGTCCGGGAGGTGCTCGCCGCGGCCGGCTGGCGGGTCGGCAACGCCGCCGTCCAGCTGGTCGGCAACACCCCGAAGGTGGGTCCGCGGAGGGCCGAGGCGGAGGCGGCGCTCTCCGCGGCCCTGGGCGCGCCGGTGAGCGTCACCGCCACCACGACCGACGGCCTCGGCCTGACCGGCCGGGGGGAGGGGCGGGCCGCGATGGCGACGGCGCTGGTGGTCCGGACCGACGACGGGTCGGCCTCCGGAGACTCCGAGCACAGCTGATGGTGCGCTCCGTAGACTCCGCACAGTGAGCCTCCGCCTGTACGACACGGCCGCGCGCGCGGTCCGCGACTTCACGCCCCTGCGTGCGGGACAGGCATCCATCTACGTCTGCGGGCTCACCGTGCAGGGCCCGCCGCACGTCGGCCACGTGCGGGCCGCACTCGTCTTCGACGTGCTCCGCCGGTGGCTGGACGCCGGCGGGCTCGAGGTCACCTACGTCCGCAACGTCACCGACATCGACGACAAGATCCTCGCCAAGGCCGGCGAGCACGGCGTGCCGTGGTGGGCGTGGGCGTACGCCAACGAACTGGCCTGCACCCGGGCCTACGACGTGCTGGGGGTGCTGCCGCCGACCTACGAGCCGCGCGCCACCGGCCACATCCCCGACATGGTCGCCCTCATGGAGCGGCTGATCGAGCGCGGCCACGCCTACGCCGTCGACGGCGACGTCTACTTCGACGTCCGCAGCTTCCCCGAGTACGGGGCGCTGACCGGGCAGCGGCTGGAGGACCTGCAGCCGGCCGCCGACACCGAGACCGACGAGCGCAAGCGGGATCCCCGCGACTTCGCCCTCTGGAAGGCGGCCAAGGAGGGCGAGCCGGGGACCGCGTCCTGGGCCACCCCCTGGGGCCGCGGCCGGCCGGGCTGGCACCTGGAGTGCTCCGCGATGGCCGAGCGCTACCTCGGGCCCGAGTTCGACGTCCACGGCGGCGGGCTGGACCTGCGCTTCCCGCACCACGAGAACGAGCAGGCCCAGTCGCGCGCGGCCGGTGACGGGTTCGCCCGCTACTGGTTGCACAACGGCTGGGTCACCCTCGGTGGCGAGAAGATGAGCAAGTCGCTGGGCAACACCGCGCTGGTCGACGAGGTCGTCAAGCGCGTGCGGCCGGTGGAGCTGCGCTACTACCTGATCGCCCCGCACTACCGGTCGACGATCGAGTTCACCGACGCCGCATTGGCCGAGGCCGGCGCGGCCTACCGGCGGCTGGAGTCGTTCGTCAAGCGCGCCGCCGAGCGGGTGGGGGCGGACGCCGGGAAGCCGGACCTGCCGCCGGAGTTCGTCGCCGCCCTCGATGACGACCTCGGCACCCCGGCCGCGGTCGCCGCCGTCCACGAGGCGGTGCGGCAGGGCAACACCGCGCTGGCCGCCGGGGACGACGGGGGCACCGCGGCGGCGCTGGGGTCGGTGCGGGCGATGCTGGCCGTCCTCGGGCTGGACCCGCTGGACCCGCACTGGGCGGCTGAGGGCGGCGGCGACGGCCGGCTCACCGAGGTGACCGACGGGCTGGTGTCGCTGGCGCTGGAGCAGCGCCAGGCAGCCCGCGCGCGCAAGGACTACGCCGCGGCCGACGCGATCCGCGACTCGCTGGCCGCGCTCGGTGTCCAGGTCGAGGACACCCCGCAGGGACCCCGATGGGAGCTGAGCCGCTGATGGCCGGCAACAGCCAGCGCCGGGGCCGCACCAGCGGCGCCGGTAAGAAGGGCGCCACCGCCGGCACCGGCGGCAAGGGCCGCAGGGCACTGGCCGGGCGCGGAGCGACGCCGCCGGCCGAGATGCGCCCCGGCCACCCCGCGCAGCGGCGGGCGCAGGCCGATGCCCGGCGTCGGGCCGACCGCGACCGCAGCCGGCAGCGCGCCGAGGAGGCCCCCGAGCTGCTGCTGGGCCGCAACCCGGTCGTCGAGGCGCTGCGGGCGCAGATCCCGGCGACCGCGCTGTACGTCGTCACCGGGGACAGCCGGGCGGCGACCGACGAGCGGATCACCGAGGCGCTGCACCTGGCCAACGACCGGGGGCTGCCGCTGCTGGAGGTCGGCAGGGCCGAGTTCGACCGGATGTCCGGGGGCGCGCTGCACCAGGGCATCGGCCTGCAGGTGCCGCCGTACCAGTACGCGCACCCCGACGACCTGCTCGACCTCGCCCGCGACTCGGGCCGGCCGCCGCTGGTGGTCGCGATGGACGGGGTCACCGACCCGCGCAACCTCGGCGCCGTGGTCCGCTCCGCCGCGGCCTTCGACGCGCACGGCGTCGTCGTCCCGCAGCGGCGGGCGGTGGGCATGACCGCCTCGGCGTGGCGGACCAGCGCCGGCGCCGCCGCCCGGCTGCCCGTCGCGCGCGCGGTGAACCTGGCCCGCGCGCTCGCCTCCTACCAGGACGCCGGGCTGATGACGGTGGGCCTGGCCGCCGACGGCGACGTCGACGTGTCGGAGTTCGACGGCTTCGCCGACCCGGTGGCGCTCGTCGTGGGCGCCGAGGGCGCGGGGCTGTCCCGGCTCGTGCGGGAGCGCTGCGACGTCGTCGTCAGCATCCCGATCGCCAGGGACACCGAGTCGCTCAACGTCAGCGTCGCCGCCGGCATCGCCCTGTACCAGGCCGCGATGACCCGCCGTTCCAGCGGGGTGTGAGGGGCGCGGGAACCGCGCCGTACGACTCCGCTCACCCGAGCAGCTGGGCGACCGTGTAGATCACCAGGCCGGCCAGCCCGCCGACGACGGTGCCGTTGATGCGGATGAACTGCAGGTCCCGGCCGACCTGGAGCTCGATCCGGCGGCTGGTCTCCTCGGTGTCCCAGCGGGCGACGGTGCTGCCCACCAGGTCGGCCACGTCGCCGGAGAACCGCTCCACGAGGTAGCCGGCGGCCGTGTGGGCGTGCCGCTGCACCAGTTCGCGGAGGGTGGGGTCGTTCTCCAGCTTGTCCGCCAGCGTGCGGATCATCGCGGTCATCCGTGCCCGCAGCTCGGACTCCGGGTCCGCGGCCGCGGTCAGGACGGAGTTCTTGACCGTGGTCCACAGCGACCCCGACCACGTCCGGACGGCGGGGTGCTCCAGGAGCTCCTTTTTCAGCTCCTCGACCCGCCCCGCGGTGGCCGGGTCGGTGCGCAGCGCGTGCACGTAGGCGCGCAGCCGGGCGTCGTAGACCCGGCGCAGCTCGTGCCGGGGGTCCTCGCCGACCTCCTCCAGGAACTCCTGCAGCGCGGCGAAGACCCGGTCGAACACCCGGTCGTCGACCCAGTCGGGCACCCACGCGGGGGAGGCGTCGCCCAGCTGGGCGCGGAACACCACCCGGTTGTCCTCGAGGAACCGGGCCAGCCCGCGCAGCGCCGCGGAGAGCACCTCCTGGTGGCGGTCGCCGCCCACGACCAGCTCCAGTGCGCGGGCGACCACCGGGGCCGCGGGCGTGGCGTGCAGCTTGCGGTCGACCAGCGCGGCGACGGCCGGCTGGAGGTCGTCGTCCCGGAGCAGGTCGGCCACGGAGTGCAGGACCGCCGCGGCGTCACCGGAGAGCCGCTCGGCCCGTCCCGGGGCGGCCAGGAACGCGCCGAGCCGGCCGGGGACGTCGATCGTGGTCAGCTTCTCCTCGACCACGGCGCGGGTCAGGAAGTTCTGCTGGACGAAGGTGCCCAGGCTGGCGCCGATCTGGTCCTTCTTGCGCGGGATGATCGCGGTGTGCGGGATCGGCAGCCGCATCGGGTGCCGGAAGAGCGCGGTGACGGCGAACCAGTCGGCCAGGGCGCCCACCATCGAGGCCTCGGCGGTCGCCCGCACGTAGCCCACCCAGGCCCCGGCCTCCGGGCCGAGCAGGACGCAGACGAGGAAGACCGCGGCGGCGGCCAGGAACAGCCCGGTCGCCAGCCGCTTCATGCGGGCGAGGTCACGGGCCCGCTCCGGGTCGTCGAGGGAGCGGGCCAGGGGAGCGGTCGGGCGGGGTGCCGGCACCTGACCGAGCCTAGGCACCCCGCCGCGCACCGCGCTGGGCGTCAGTCGGACGTGCTGCCGAGGGTGACGTCCACCGAGGAGGTGTCCGTGCCGCGCTGGACGGTGAGGGTGACCTCGTCGCCCGGCGTCGCGCTGCGCACGGCGGCGGTCAGCTCGGTGGAGGTGGTGACCACCCGGTCGCCGACGGCGGTGACGACGTCCCCGGCCCGCAGTCCGGCGTCGGCCGCCGGGCTGTTCGGCTGCACCTGCACGATCTGCGCGCCGGTGCCGATCTCGGGGTTGCCGTCGTCGGCCGCGGTCTGGGCGCTGACGCCGAGGTAGGTCGTCTGCGCCGAGCCCGAGGCGATGATCTCCTTCGCGATCCGCTGGGCGGTGTTGCCCGGGATGGCGAAGCCCACGCCGATGTTCCCGCTCTCCGACTGCTGGCCGGGCGCACCGGCGGCGACGGTGGCGATGGCGGTGTTGATCCCGACGACCTCGCCGGCGCCGTCGACCAGCGCGCCACCGGAGTTGCCCGGGTTGATCGCGGCGTCGGTCTGCAGCGCGTCGATGACCGTCGCGTCGTCCTGCGTGGACCCGGTGGCGACGGCGCGGCCGGTGGCGCTGATGATCCCGTCGGTCACGGTGTCCGACAGCCCGAGGGGGGCACCGATGGCGACCGCGAGGTCGCCGACCTGGACCTCGTCGGAGTCGGCGAAGGTGGCCGGGGTGAGGCCGGTGGCGCCGTCGAGCTCGAGCACGGCCAGGTCGTAGGTCGGCTCGGTGCCCACGACGGTCGCGTCGTACAGCCTGCCGTCGGAGGTGCGCACCGAGACGGTCGCCGAGCCCGTGCTGCCGTCCAGGCTCACCACGTGGTTGTTGGTCAGCACGTAGCCGTCGTCGGTGAGGACGACGCCGGAGCCGCTGCCCGAGCCCGAGGACGCGGTGACGTAGACGGTCACCACGCTCGGCGCCGCCTTCGCCGCGGCCGCGGTCACGGCGGTCGCCGTCTCGGGGTTGGTGATCGTCACGTTCTGCGCGGCCGCGGTCGCGGTGCCGGCCGTCCCGCCGTCGTCGGTGAGCGCCACCACGCCTGCTCCGGCGCCGCCGCCGATGAGCGCGCCGGCGAGCAGGCCGGCGACGCCCATCCGCAGTCGCCCCGACCGCCGGCGCGGCTCCTGGGGCTCCGGCGGGGTGGGGGGCAGGGAACCGGGCGGCGAGGGCGGAACGGCGGCCGGCTGCTGCCAGGCCGGGGGCGCCCACGGGGCGGCGCTGGGGGTGCCGTAGTGGTTCACGGGTCCTGAGTCCTCCTATCGGGCAGCGGTCCGCCGCCCTCGCGGAGACCACGATCGGCGCCCCGGCTGCCGCGGGGCTGACGGTCGGCTGTGAGGTCCCTGGACGCCTCAGCGGGGGATGCCGGACAGCAGCCGGCCGCGGGCCACCAGCTCGGTCGCCACCCACACCGCGACCACCTGGGTGGCCATCAGGCCGATCAGCACGAGCAGCTGCGCCGCACCGGCCTCCAGGGGACTGCCCCCGCCCAGCAGCACGCCGACGAAGGCGCCGGGGAGCGTCACCAGCCCGACCGTACGGGTCTGGTCCAGCCCGGGCACCAGGGCCGTCGCCGCGGCGGAGCGGCCGATCTCCAGGACGGCGTCCCGCCGCTGGAAGCCCAGCGCGAGGGCGGCCTCGACCTCGCCGCGCCGCCCGGTCAGCTCCTCCCGCAGGCGGCGGCCGGCCAGCGAGGTGGCCGTCATCGCCCCGCCGACGAGGATCCCCGCCACCGGGATGACCGCCTCCCCGCGCAGTGGCACGGTGCCGCTGGCCAGCACCAGCGCCACCACCGGCGCCGCCCCGCCGACGATCGGCAGCGCCGCGGCGCCCACCCGGCGCAGCGAGCCCGCGGCGCGCACCGGCAGCCCGGTCGCCCGGCCGGCCGCGGTGACCGCCGCGACGCTGACCATCAGCAGCACGAAGGCGGCCGACAGGGCCAGCGAGCGGACCACGGCCAGCAGGACGGCGGAGACCACCCCCAGCTGGACGGTGGCCCGCAGCGCGGCGACGGCGACCGGGCGGTCCTGGCCCAGCCCCGAGACCCGGCCGACGATCGCGGCCAGGGCGGTGAGCACGGCCAGCACCACGGCCAGCCGCGAGCCGAGGTCGACGACGGAGGAACCCACGGGCGCCGATCCTGCCGGGCGCCCCGGGTACCCCCGACGCGGGTCCGCCGCCGAGCTCGGGCCGCGGGCCGGCGGTCAGCCGACGGCGATGATCTCCTCGCGCGGCTCCGCTCCGGTGAGTCGGTGGACCGGCGGCACGAAGGCCATCGGGGAGGTGCAGTGCCGCAGCAACCAGCGGTGCAGCGAGTCCATGGGGCGGTGCAGCAGCCCGCCGTGTCCGGCAGTGAGCGCGAGCAACGGGGTCGGGCAGGCGGCGGCGAGCACCCGGCCGCCGGTGGGGTGGGGGAGCCGCTGGTGGGACACCTGCAGGCCGGGGAACCGCTCGGCCCACGCGTCGGCGTCCCCGGTCCAGCCGGCGTCGTCCGGCCGCGTGTGCAGGACGGTCAGCGGCACCGCCGACCGCCGCGCCTCGTCGGCGGCGAAGACGGCGACCGGCTCGTCGTCCTCGCGTTCCCCGAGGCCGAGCACCGCCACGTGCGGGCGCGTCCCGCCGGTCGGCCCGCGGTGCCGGGGCACGACGACGACCGGCTGCGGGCTGCGGGCCGCCACGCGCTGCGCGACCGAGGCGAGCACCATCTCGTCGGCCGCGCCGGTGGTGGAGATGCCGAGCACCAGGAGCGCGGCGTCCTCGGCGGCCCGGAGCAGCGCGGTCACGGCGTCGCCCGGGACGACCTCGGTCGAGGTCGAGACCGACGGCGCGGTGTGCCGGGCGACGGTGTAGGCCTGGGCGGTCACGCCGCGGGCCCGGGGCAGCTCGGGTGGTGCCGCGCCGGCGACCCCCGAGCGCCCGAGACGGCGTGAGGCGTAGACGATCCGCAGTGGCACCCCCCGGCGCGCGGCCTCCTCAGCGGCCCACCGGACGGCGCGCAGCCCGCACTCGCTGCCATCGGCGCCGGCCACCACGGGCAGCGGAGGGGGGCCGCCGTCCTCCGGCCGGGGCTCGGGCAGGGTGCCGGCGGGTGTGGGGGTCGTCGTGGACACGGGCACCTCCGTCGAAGTGGTCGCCCCCGTGCGTGACCGAAGCGTCCTCGCCCGGGCGCCGGCAGGGAAGACCCGACCGACACGGTGCGTGCAAGAGCCTGCTGTCTGGGTAGGGGACGGGTGAGGCCGCCCCGCGCGGCCCCGTCCCGTCCGGCCCCGTCCTGGAGGCTGCCCCGTGCCCACCCGCGGCCCCCTCACCCGTCTCCTCCTCGGCCTCGGACTGGTCGCCGGCGCCGCGTTCGCGGTCGTCGGCGGCCTCGCCCTGCCGCCCAGCGGCCTGGTCGCGGTCGCCCTCGCCGGCGTCGTCGCCGGTGCCCTGGCCTGGGGTGTCACCCGCGAGTCCAGCGGGCGGGACAGCCGCGCGACCGTCGAGGCCGCCTGGCGGACGGCCGCGGCGACCGTGACCGTGCTGATCGTGCTCTCCGGTGCCGCGACCCTCGGCGGTGCGCTGCTCACGCTGCTGGTCGCGGCGGGCGGAGCGGCCGTCGCGCTGGGGGTGTGGGCCGTGCGGGGAGGCCGGTCCGCCCTGGCGGGTCCGGGCGTCCCGGCGGCTGGCCCGTTCCGTCCGGCGGGCGGCCCGTTCCGTCCGGCGGGCGGCCCGTTCCGTCCGGCCGACGTCCCGGCCCGGCCGGCCGACGTCCCGGCCCGGCCGGTGGCGGACCTGTCGACCGGTGAGCTGGGCCGGGAGTGGGTCCGGACGACCACCGCGCTGGGCGGCCGGCTGGACCCCCGCACCCGGCAGGCACTGGTCACACGCCGGCAGGAGACCCTCGACGAGTTGGAACGGCGCGACCCGGCCGGCTTCGCCCGCTGGCTGGCCGCCGGGCCCCTCCCGGGCAGCGACCCGGCCGGTCACCTCCGGCACGGAGACCCCGCCGCCTGAAGCCGCCCCAGCGGGGTCGCGCCCGTCGCGGTCGTCCGGTGTGCGGCCGGGGGCGATGAGTCGCCCCGACGCGGTGGGGGCCGCGGACTCCTGCGCGGGGTCTCCCAGCGCTCAGGGGACGGCCCACCGTCGACGCCGCTCGACGCTCGGCCGGGTGAACCGCGTCGGTGATCGGTGGCGGCGAGGTGACGCCGTCCCGATGATCACCGGGTGACCGAGGGACGCCGGAGGCTGCGGTGGGGTCTCCTGGTGGTTCCCGGGGCCGCCGCAGGGACGTTCGTCGGCGGCCTCCAGCAGGCGGTGCGTGGCCTCGTGGGTGGCGAGCCGTGGAACTGGGCGGAGATGGCCGTGTACGGCTGGGGGTGGGCCCTGCTGGCGCCGCCCACCGTGTGGCTCGTCCGGCGAGCAGTCGACCGCGGCCGCCTCCCGCAGAACCCCGCCGCTCGGGTCCGTGCCCGGCAGTCGACGTCGGTCGCCCCCGCGATGAGGTCAGGCGTCCTCCCGTCCGATGCGGATCCCGACGTCTGGCGGCGGGCACTGCGCGCTGAGGTGCGCGAGTGGAACAGCCAGCGGTGGCTCGCCGTGGCGTTCGCCGTGGTGGGCGTCGGCGTCATCGGGGCCGCGGCGATCGTCGCCAACGACAACGCCTGGGGCGTGGGGACGGTGGCGATCGTGGTGACCGCCGAAGGCGTCGCCGCCCACCGCTGGTCCGGGCGGCGGCTCCGGACCGCGCGGGGACTCCAGGCAGGACTGCGGGCCCGTGAGGAGCGCCCAGGCGCTGGCGGTGGCCACCCGTGACCAGCGCGATCATGGTCGTGGTGGCGATCCTGCTGGGCCTGCCCCTGCTGGCCTGGTGGCTGGGGAACCGGCGGTTCTGGTCGCGTCTGCGCCCGGGGGCGGAGCGGGATCCGTGGGGCGATGCCATGCGGCGGTTCGGCCTGACACCGCAGGACGCGGCACGGGTGGAGTCAGCGGTCACGTGGGGCCGCCGGATGGACGACGAGCGGCTGCGCCGAGCCGCCGTCGCGTGGGCCAGGGACCTCATCGAGCAGGCGGAGGCTCGCCGCCGGATCCGGTCGCCGTGGGGTCGTGTCGCCGTGCTGCTCGGTTGGGCGGGTGTCGTCGCGGCCGGGCTGTACTGGGTGACCGTCCGGGAGGGTGGTGTCCCGTGGGACGCGGTCGCGTGGTGGCTGTTCTGGCCCGCGGTGTTCGCATGGCTCGTCGGAGGGCCGCGGCGCGCCATCCGCGTCAACTCGGACTCGCGCTCACCCGACGACCGGCACGGGGCGCCCTGACCCGGACAGCCCCCATCGCACCCCGGCCGACGGCGCGCGGCCGTCCGCTGCCGTTGCGGTCGGTGCCCGCACTGCAGGCGTGGGTGTCCCAGGTTCTCGCGTCGGCACCCCGTTGACCGTGCAGGACCGGAGCACCACGCTGGCCGGGTCGGCCCGACGGCGGGCTCGCCGCCGACCTCACCGCGCCCGGGCCGCTCCTCGTCCCCCGGGGTCAGCATGGGTGAACGGCTGGAACAGCACGGCGACCGCGTCGACCGCGTCCTGTCCACCGGGCGGCTCGAGGCGTTCAGCGACGGCGTGTTCGCCATCGCCATCACGCTGCTGGTGCTCGAGATCTCGGTCCCCGACGACTCCGAGCACGACCTGCTCGGCGCCCTGCTGGACCAGTGGCCCTCCTACCTCGCCTACGGCGTCAGCTTCGCCACCATCGGCGGTGTCTGGCTGGCCCACAACGTGGTCACCGAGTACCTGCGCCAGGTGGACCCGGTGTTCATCCGCCTCAACCTGCTGCTGCTCATGACTGTCTCACTCCTGCCCTTCCCGACGCGCCTGCTCGCCGAGCACATCCAGGAGACCCAGGCCGAGCGCGTGGCCGCCACCGTGTACGGGCTGACCCTGCTCGCGTCGGTGCTGCTGGTCTCGGGCCTGTGGCGGTACGCCGTGCGGCGACGGCTGGTCGATCCCGACGCCCAGGAGGCCGACATCCGTGTGCTCAGCCGCCGCCTCCAACCGGGCACGGTCGGCTACGCCGCGCTCATCGTCCTGGGCCTGTTCCTGCCGCAGGTGGCCCTCTTCGGCTACCTGCTCATCGCTGTCGGCCTCATCGTCCCGGTACGCAGACGGACCCGACGCCGCGTCTGATCCCCGAGGCGGCGCGGCCCGCCCGACGACGCCGGGTGACCAGGGCGCCGAGCCGTCCCGTGCGTTGTCCCTATCCTTGTGCCGGGAGTTGTTCCCGATCTCCCGCCGGCGTGGCGCAACTGGTAGCGCACCCGACTTGTAATCGGGCGGTTGGGGGTTCGAGTCCCCCCGTCGGCTCCGGGCCGTGCTGTGGGCGGGGGCGGCGTCCGCCCCCGCCCAGCACCTCGCGGCGGGACGTGGCTCCGCACCCGCCACCGGGCTAGGGAGCCCCGGGCATCGCCTCGGCCTGGGCGAAGACCAGCGTCGCGTGCGCCGCGGCGTCCCCGAGCTCGTCGAGGGCCTGCGCGGACACGTTGTCGAACCCGTCGCACGCCTGGTGGTAGCAGGCGTCGTAGGCGACGCCGGCCGTGCCGCCGTAGAGAGCCACCTGAGCCTCGGTCTTGACCCCCTCGGCCCCGGAGAACAGCCCCCCGGCGGGGATGCCCTGGGCGATGAACGGGCCGTAGTCCGACCGGCCGGTGAAGGCGGTGGCCTCGGCGGCCAGGCCCTGGGCGGCGAAGTGGTCGAGGAAGACCTGCTCGATGGCCCCGCTGCCCGCGGGACCGGCGGGCGGGGTCGTCGAGCCGTCGCCGTCGTAGACGAACCGGCCGAAGTTGGGGCTGCCGAGCATGTCGAAGTTGAGGTTGAGGGCGATCCGTTGCCGGTCGGCCTCGCTGAGCGTGGCCACGTAGTGGGTCGCGCCGAGCAGCCCGAACTCCTCCGCGCCCCAGAAGGCGAACCGGACGGCGTTGCGTGGTGCCACGTCGAGCTCGGCGAGCTGCTCGGCGATCTCCAGGATCGTCGCCGAGCCGCTGCCGTTGTCGTTGATGCCCGGGCCCTCGGGCACCGAGTCCAGGTGGGCGCCGACCACGACCACCTGGTCCTCGCTGCCCTGCGGGGTGTCGGCGAGGACGTTGGACGTCGTCCGTTCCTCCGACAGCGTCGCGGTCGTGATCTCCACCCGGACCTCGCCGGCGGCCAGCAGCGCGGTCAGCTCCTCGCTCACGGCGTAGCTCGTGCCCAGCACCGGGATGGCCGTGTCCTCCGGCATCGGGCCGCCCAGGGTCCCCTGCAGGACCTCGGTCCGCCCCTCCTGGCCCTCGTTGAAGATCACCAGGGCCGACGCGCCGGCGGCCACCGCGGCGGCCGCCTTCTCCCCGAACGTGCAGGTGCCGCGCTGCACCAGGGCGACGTTCCCGGGCTGGAAGCCCGCGTAGTCCTCCGGCTGGCACCCGGCGGTCGAGGAGTTGGCCGGCCCGGTCGGGGGGACGACGTTGTCGGCGACGGCCTGGACGGGAGCGCTCACCGACCCCGATCCCGAGAACGCGGCGACGGTGAAGTCCTCGGCGGTGTACTCGCGCTCGGTGGGCGCCGTCCGCCGGAACGTGGCCGGTGCGGTCTGCTCGAAGTACGGGAAGGTGAACTCCTGCATCGTGACCTGGTAACCGGCCTCCTCCAGCTGCGTGGCGACGTAGGCCCCGGACGCGTCGTACCCCGGCGTGCCACTCGCCCGGTTGCCGCCGTGGGCCTCCGCGATCGCCTGGAGTGCCGCCAGGTGCTCGCTGATCCCGTCGACGGTGACCGCCTCGCGCAGCGCCGCGGTGTCGGTCCCGGCCGCGGCGGCGGGGGGAGCGACCAGCGCCGAGGAGGCGAGGGCGAGCAGGGCCGGTGCCGCCCAGCGGCGTCGGAGTGGTCGGTGCACGGCTGCTCCTCCGTCCGGGACGCGTCGGCACGTCGACGTGTCGACACCGGGACCCAGTGTGACGGCTGCCACGTCGCTCCCGCGCGCCGACGGCGGGGGTCCGGCGCTCGCGTGGTCGCCGTCCCCGGACGCCGCTAGCGTTCGGTCGCGCCGGCCGTCGTCGGTCCGGCGTCCAGGAACAGCCCAGGTCAGGAGGCGGCCTTGAGCGACAACGACCACGTCTACCGGCTCAGCGAGATCGTCGGCAGCAGCAGCACGAGCATCGACGACGCGATCCGCACGGCGATCCGGAAGGCCGCAGCGACCGTCCGGCACATCGAGTGGTTCGAGACCAAGGAGATCCGCGGCCAGGTCGTCGACGGCGACGTGGGCTACTTCCAGGTCCGGCTGTCGATCGGCTTCCGGGTCGAGGACTGAGCCGTCAGTCGAAGCTGCCGGCCCCGTCGCGGCGGTAGGGGGAGCGGCGTTCCAGTCGCGCGCGCTCGGCCCGCTGCTCGCGCAGCCGGGCCGCCGTCCCGGCCGGGTACCCGGCCTTGGCCACCCGGTGCTCGGTCGTCTCGGTCATGAACGCCAGGGAGAAGAACAGCCCGAGGAGCAGCCCGCCGGCTGCCGCCGAGAGCCGGTAGCTCAGCGGCACGGGGACCACGGCCACGCACAGCACGATCAGGGGCAGCAGCTGGACGGCGGCCCGGGTGAGGTGCCGGCGGACCCAACCCGGCCCGGTCGTGTCGGCCAGCACCCACGGGGCGAGCTCCTGGGGCAGCCCGCCGCCGTAGGCGTAGCGCAGCCACTGCAGCGGCGTGGGCCGGCGCGCGGTGGAGGAGGTCTGCACACCTCGACGGTAGGCCTCCGGACGTTGCCGCAGGGGTGCGAGGGAGAGCACACTTCCCCAGCCGGTCGTCCCGAGGGAGGTCTGGGTGCACATCAAGCAGCTGCTCCGCCGCAAGGGGTCCGACGTGGCCACCGTGGAGGCCTCGACCAGCGTGCGGGACGCCCTGGCGGTGCTGGCCGAGCGCGGCGTCGGTGCGCTCGTGGTCTCCGCCGACGGCCGCCGGGTCGACGGCATCGTCTCCGAGCGGGACGTCGTCCGCGCGCTGCACCAGCGCGGCGCCGGGCTGCTCACCGACCCCGTGTCCAGCGTGATGACCGCCCGGGTGCACACCTGCCCGCCGTCCGCCGGGGTCGAGGAGCTCGCGCGCACGATGACCGACCACCGGGTGCGCCACGTGCCGGTGGTCGAGGGTGGCGTGCTGGTCGGCATCGTCTCGATCGGGGACGTCGTCAAGGCGCGCCTGGACGAGCTCGAGGAGGAGCGCGCCAAGCTCGTCGACTACATCCAGACCCCCTGACCGATCCTGAGCGCGGCTCAGGATCCGGCTGCCGTGCGCGGGCGCCGCGGGCGTACCGTGCGGGCCGTGGACGAGCGGCGTTCGGGGGTCGCCTCCGGGCTGGCCGCCTACGGACTCTGGGGCCTGTTCCCCCTGTACTTCCCCCTGCTGGAGCCGGCCGGCGGCGTCGAGATCGTGGCGCACCGGGTGGTCTGGTCCCTGGTCCTCGTCGCCGTCCTGCTGACCGCGGTGCGCCGCTGGTCACTGGTGCGGGCCGCGTTCACCGACCGCCGCACGGTGCTGGTGCTCCTCGGTGCGGCGGTGCTCATCGCCGCCAACTGGCTGGTCTTCGTCCTCGCCGTCAACTCCGGCCACGTCGTCGAGACCTCGCTCGGGTACTTCATCAACCCGCTGGTCAGCGTGCTGCTCGGGGTGGTCGTGTTCTCCGAGCGGCTGCGGGTGCTGCAGTGGGTGGCCGTCGGCATCGCGGCGGTGGCCGTGGGGGTGCTCACCGTCGACTACGGCCGTCCACCGTGGATCGCGCTCACGCTGGCGGCCACCTTCGGGCTGTACGGGCTGATGAAGAAGCTGGTGCGGGTCGAGGCGGCGCCCGGGCTCTTCGTGGAGACGGCGCTGGTCGTGGTGCCCGCGCTCGCCGTGCTCGTCGTGCTGCACGCGCGCGGGGAGGGGACCGCCGGAGCCGCGGGGGCCGGTCACCTGCTGCTGCTGCTGAGCTCGGGCATCGCCACCGCGATCCCGCTGCTGCTGTTCGCCGCCGCCACCCGGCGTGTGCCGCTGTCCACGGTGGGGCTGCTGCAGTACGTCACCCCGCTCATGCAGCTGGCCATCGGGGTGTTCGTCTACGACGAGCCCATGCCGCCGGCGCGGCTGGCCGGCTTCGTGATCGTCTGGATCGCGCTCGCCGTGTTCACCGTCGACAGCCTCCGCCAGGCCCGCGCCGGTGCCCGCCGGCGGGCGGAGGAGACCGCGCCGGCGCCGGTCTGACGTCCCGCCCGAAGGGCGCGAGGCGCACCGGGCGAGATGTCGGTGGGCGGGGCTACGGTCGAGTCCTTCCCACCACAGAAGGACCGTCGATGTCTACCGAACCTGCTCCCGCGGTCTCCCCGCCGGGGGGCGAGGTCTCCCCGCCACCCCCGCCCGACACGACCGCCTCGCCCGACGCCGGCTCCGCGGTCGGCGCGCTCACCCGTCGCGAGCACGAGATGCTCACCTTCGAGCGCCAGTGGTGGCGGCGGCCCGGCGCGAAGGAGACGGCCATCCGCGAGCGCTTCGGCCTCGCGCCGACCCGCTACTACCAGGTGCTCAACGCCCTCCTCGACCGCCCGGCCGCCCTCGAGGCCGACCCGCTGCTGGTCAGGAGACTGCGGCGGCTGCGGGCCGCGCGAGGATCGCGTCGCTCGTCTCACGTCCTGGGCAACGGGGGCCGTTCCGTTTAGATTTGGTGACCGTGGGCAGGCATGCCGCGTCAGGCAGTGACGTATCGGACCGGGGGACCCCGGTCCCGCACGGTCGTCGCCGGACGGACGGCCCCCGGTCGGGTCTCCCCGCCGAGCAGGACCTGAGCGACCACCCGACGACGCCCGGCCGCAGCCGCGCCGACCGTCGCCGGGACGGGCTGCTGGACGCCGGGGAGGACCCGGGTCGCCGGCGTCCCACGCCGCCCCGTCGGGTGCCTCCGGCCACCCCGCGGGCAGGAGTGCCCGGCTCGGTCCGTGCTCCCGCCCCGCAGGCGCCGCGCGTCACCGCCCCCGCCTCGCCCCGGACCACGCCCGCTGGGGGTGCGTCGCGCTCGACTCCTGCCGGGGGTGCAGCGCGGGTGACCCCCGCCGCGGGTGCGCCGGGTCCTGCTCCCGCCGCGGGTGCACCGCGGGTGACGCCTGCCGGGGGCGCGTCACGTCCGGCTCCCGACGGTGGTGCGGCGCGCTCGGCTGCCGCCGCGGGTGTCTCGCGCTCGGCTCTCGCGCCTCCCGTGCCGACCCCGCCGCGCGGCCGGCCCGCGCCGCCGGCCCGGCCGCGTCCCGTGGAGCCGGTCCCGGAGACGCGGCTGCGGCTCCCGGTCCCGCCCGCCGCCTCCGCCCCGCCGGCCCCCGCCGCGCCGTCGGGGCCGCGGACGACGGTCGCGCCCTTCCAGGCCGTGCCCACCCCCGGCTCCGGGTCGGACGAGCCCGCCTCCCCGGCCGGCCGGCTGGACCAGCCGGCCCCCGACGCCGGTCCCGACCGCTGGTCGGCCGCGTCCGCTGCCGCGCCGACCGGCCACCCAGCGGGCCCGGCACCGGCCGCGGAGACCCCACGGGGTCCCCGCGCCGCACCCTCCGCCGGCCACGGGGACGCCGCCCCCGGCTACCGCGACTGGACCAGCCCCTCGCGCACCAAGGACGCCTCGCCGCCGGCCACCGAGGCCATCCCGGACCGCACCCCGGCCCGGGACGCCGGGAGCTCCCGCCGGGCGCCCGCGCCGGCGACCGAGGCGATCCCCGACCGCACCCCCGCCCGGGGCCGGGCCGACGACCGCGACGACGACCCGTACCGCGACGACGACCCGTACCGCGACGACGACGTGTACCGCGACGACGACGTGTACCGCGACGACGACGTGTACCGCGACGACGACGTGTACCGCGACGACGCCCCCGAACCGGTGCGCGGTCCGGGCACCGGCCCCTCGACGGAGGTGGTCGGCGGCCGCGCCGCGTTCCGCGCCGAGCGCCAGGCCGCCGAGGCCGAGCGGCGCAAGGAGGCCCGCCGCAACGGCGTCTCGCCGGTGCCCTACCTGGAGGACGACGACGAGAGCCGCCGTCCCTCGGCCGTCCGCCGGGCCGCGACGGGGCTGCTCGCCGTCGCCGTGGTGGCCCTGGTGGTGCTGGGCGTCCACTCCTTCGCCGGGTCGGACGCGCAGGAGGCGGCGACGTCGCGCACCACCACGGCCGGCCCCTCCTCCACCGCCGTCGCCGCGCCGAGCTCGGCCCTGCCACCGCTGGAGGTCGCCCCGCTGCCCCCGGCCGAGGAGGCGCCCGGCACGCCGGTACGGGTCCCGGTCACGGTGCTCAACGCCACCGGGGTCACCGGTCTGGCCGCCGAGGTCGCCGGTGCCCTGGGCGAGCAGGGGTGGGAGTCGCAGGGCGTGGGCCAGTACCAGGGCGGGGACGTCGCGGTCACGACCGTCTACGTCACCGCGGGTGACGAGACCCAGCGGCAGGCGGCCCTCCAGCTGACGGAGCAGTTCCCGGAGATCACCGGCCCGGTGGACCGCTTCTTCGACGTCCCCGACGTCGCCGACCCGGGGCTCGTGGTGGTCACGACCGGCGAGTGGCGGCCCTGACCGCGGGGCGCGCCGCCACGGACCCGCCGTCGTCCCGGAACACCGGGGGACGATCGTCCGTTGGCCGCTCCGTGCGTCCCGTTCGCGGGCCCGTGCGTTCCCGCCCGCGCCCCGGCGCCCGTGCGACGCTCGCCGCCCTGCTCATCCCCCTGCTCTCCGGCGTCCTCGTGGTCGCCGCCCCGGCAGCACCGGCCGCCGCGGCCGAGGACGTCGCCACCGAGGAGGCGACGGTCCCCTCGGGGTCGGGTGCCGACGCCGTCGAGCTGGACACCACGCTCTTCGTCCCCGCGTCCGCGTCGGCCGAGGACCCCGCGCCCGCCGTCGTCCTCGCCCACGGCTTCGGCGGCAGCAAGGAGTCCGTCGCCGACGACGCCCGTGACCTCGCCGGACGGGGCTACGTCGTCCTCACCTGGTCCGCGCGCGGCTTCGGCCGCAGCACGGGACAGATCGGGCTCAACGACCCGCGGTTCGAGGTCGCCGACCTCTCCACCCTGCTGGACCGGCTCGCCGCGCGCGACGACGTCCTGCTCGACGGCGCGGGCGACCCCCGGGTGGGTGTCGCCGGCGGCTCCTACGGCGGCGCGCTGTCGCTGCTGGCCGCCGGGTACGACGACCGGGTCGACGCCATCGCCCCGCAGATCACCTGGAACTCCCTGACCGCGGCGCTGTTCCCCTCGCAGGTCGGGCAGCCCGGCGCGGACACCGTCGCGGCCACGCCGCAGGGCGACGGGGGCGTCTACAAGCGGTTGTGGTCGGGGCTGTTCTTCGGCGTCGGGTCGGCCCCCTCCGGCGGGCTGCTGGACGCGCTGGGCGGAGCCGGCGAGGACGGTGACGGCGGGGACGGTGACGGCGGGGGCGGCGGCGCCACCCCGGCGGGCGGTGCCGGCGGCGGGCTGCCGGCGATCGACCCGGCGACGATCGACCCGCAACTGGTGCAGCAGGTCCTGACCTGCGGCCGCTTCCGGGCCGACATCTGCGCCGCCTACCAGGCCGCCGCCGCGACCGGCACGCTCAGCCCCGAGGTCGCCGCGGTCCTCGACCGCAGCAGCCCGGCCACCGTCCTCGACCGCATCCAGGCGCCCACGCTGCTGGTCCAGGGCACCCAGGACTCCCTGTTCGGCCTCGGCCACGCCGACGCCAACGCCCGCGGCATCGCCGCGAACGGCACCCCGGTGAAGGTCGTCTGGTTCACCGGCGGCCATGACAGCCAGGCCTCGGAGCGGACCACCGAGCGGCTGCGCGAGCAGGTGGCCGGCTGGTTCGACTGGTACCTGCGCGACCCCGGCGACCCCGCCCGCGGCGAGGACCCGGGCACCGGCTTCGAGTTCCCGGTGCCGAGCGGCGTCGGGGCCGGCGTCGGCAGCGTGCAGGGCGGCAACCAGACCGTCGTCGCACCGGCCTACCCGGGCCTGGACGGCGCCGGGCCGGCGACCCGGGCGTCGATCCCGCTCGGCGGATCGGTGCAGCCGGTCGTCACGCCGGCCGGCGGCACCCCCGCGGCGATCACCGTCGTCCCCGGGGTGGGCGCGCTGTCGGCGGCGCTGTCCGGCGGCACGCTGGAGATCCCCGGCCAGTTCGCGGCCTTCGACAGCGCGCCGCTGGACAGCGCGGTCGAGGTCATCGGGGCCTCCAGCGTCGACCTCGCGGTCGCCTCGCCCAGCGGCACGGCGACGCTGTTCGCGAAGCTCTACGACGTCGGCCCCGACGGCGCGATGACCCTGCCCGCCGGCCAGGTGGCGCCGCTGGCGCTGAGCGGGCTGTCGGCCGACCCGACCGCGCCGACCGAGGTGTCGGTGACCCTGCCGGGGATCGTGCACCGCTTCGAGGCCGGCCACACGATGCGGGTCGTCGTCTCCTCGACCGACCAGGCCTTCGCCCTGCCGGCGCAGGCCGCGGTCTACTCGGTGGCCCTCGCCGGCGGGGACGGCGCCGCGGTCAGCGTGCCCGAGGTCGACGGCCGCACCCAGGCCGCCGACGGCACCTCCCGCTGGTGGGTGCTCCTCGGCGCGGTCGTGGCCCTGGGCCTGCTCGGCTGGCTGGCCGCGGTCCTGTGGGGTCGCCGGCGCCGCCGCCGGGTCTCGGCGGTGGAGCCCGACGGCGAGGACGTGCCGCTGCGGTTCACCGGCATCAGCAAGGCGTACAAGGACGGCTTCGTCGCCGTGCGGGACCTCTCGTTCGAGGTGCGCCGCGGCCAGGTGCTGGGCCTGCTCGGGCCCAACGGCGCGGGCAAGACGACGTCCCTGCGGATGCTCATGGGGCTGATCCGGCCGACGTCCGGACGGATCAGCGTGTTCGGCCACGAGGCCCGCCCGGGCGCTCCGGTGCTGTCCCGGCTGGGCTCCTTCGTCGAGGGCACCGGGCTCCAGCCGCACCTGTCCGGCCGGGACAACCTGCGGCTGTACTGGGCGGCCACCGGCCGGCCCGCCGAGGACGCGCACATGGAGGAGGCGATCGAGGTCGCCGGCCTCGGTGCCGCCATCGACCGGCCCGTCCGCCGGTACAGCCAGGGCATGCGGCAGCGGGTGGCGATCGCGCAGGCGATGCTCGGCCTGCCCGACCTGCTGGTGCTCGACGAGCCGACCAACGGGCTCGACCCGCCCCAGATCCACGCCATGCGCGAGGTGCTGCGCTCCTACGCCGCCACCGGCCGCACGGTGATCGTCTCCAGCCACCTGCTCAGCGAGATCGAGCAGACCTGCAGCCACGTCGTCGTCATGGCCAAGGGGCAGAAGATCGCCCAGGGCACGGTCGAGGAGATCGTCGGGACCGGCGGGGCGGTGCTCGTCGGCCTGCCCGACGACGCCGACACCGACCGGGCGGCTGCCGTCCTCGGGGCGCTGCCCGGGGTGACGGTGGAGCGCACCGACGAGGGCCTGGTCGCCGAGCTCGACGGCACGACCCGCGTTCGGGCGCTGCAGGCGCTGGTCGAGGCCGGCATCGAGGTGGACGCGTTCACCCCGCGCCGCCGGCTCGAGGACGCGTTCCTCGCACTCGTGGGGGAGGAGACCCGATGACTGCGACCCGCGAGCACGACGGCCGGGGGAGCGCCGGCGGCCGGGGAGCGGATCGAGCCATGGACGTGGCGCACGTGCAGCCGACCGGGGCGGTCGCCGGCTACCGGCCCGAGCGCACGCTGCGGCTGTCGGTCGAGCTGCGCCGGCAGTTCAAGCGGCGCCGCACCATCGGCGTCCTCGTCCTGATGGTGGCGCTGCCGCTGATCCTGATCGCCGCGCTGCAGCTGGGCGCGAGCGAGGAGGCGGCGGAGAACAGCCGGCTCAACCTGGTCGACGTCGCCACCTCCAGCGGCCTGAACTTCACCCTGTTCGTGCTGTTCGCGACGACGAGCTTCTTCCTGGTCGTCGTCTACGCGCTGTTCTTCGGCGACACCGTGGCCGCTGAGGCGCAGTGGGGGTCGCTGCGCTACACGCTGGCCACCCCCGTGCCGCGGATGCGACTGCTCCGGCAGAAGTGGTACGCCGCGCTGGTGCTCTCGGTCGGTGCGCTGCTCGTGCTGACCCTCACCGCGATCGTCGCCGGCGGCATCGCGTTCGGCTTCGAGTCCATCCAGACGCCGATCGGGGTGACCCTGCCCCAGGGCGAGGGCCTGCTCCGGCTGGCCGGGATGGTCGGCTACCTCGCCGTCCACCTGCTCGTCGTCGGCACCCTGGCGTTCTGGTTCTCCACGATCACCGACGCGCCGCTGGCCGCCGTCGGCGGCGCGGTCTTCACGATGTTCGTCTTCGCGATCCTCGACCAGGTCGAGCAGCTCGGCTCGATCCGGGACTGGTTCCCGACGGCGGAGGAGTTCGCCTGGACCGACCTGCTCCAGACGCCGGTCGACTCCGGGGACCTGTTCCGCGGAGTCGTCCAGTCGCTGGTCTACGCGGCGGTCTTCACGGCGCTGGCGTTCCGCCACTTCTCCCGCCGCGACGTCACGTCCTGACGGAGGGGGTCTGTGCGCGTCACGCGCACCGACCCCCTCCGTCAGCCGGCGCCGGGGTGCGGCGTGTCCGGGGACCGGCGCGCGAAGCGCATGTCCATCCAGAGCCGCCAGACCCCCGGGGCGACCTCCCGTTCCCATCGCGTGGTCATGAGGTCCTCCCCGGCGTGCAGGTCGAGCCAGGAGCGCACGCCCGCGCCCTGCAGCAGGAGGCGGCCGTCGGGGAGTGGCACGAGGGTCATGGAGCCGGGGGAGTCCGCGGAGTCGAACGCGTGCATCTGCCATCCCCCGGTCGCGGCGTCCCTGCCGCCGATCACCTCGTGGACGAGGACGTGCTCGTCGCCGATGACGACGTCGACCTCGTGGGCGATCCAGCAGCCGCCGGGGAGCCGGCGGTCGGTGTCGGTCCCGGTGACCGCGCCCGACTCGTCATGGACCGTGCCGGACGTCTGCCAGTGCCCCACGAGGGGTTCCAGGGGTGCGGTGTGCGGAGGGGCCATGGCAGTCCAGACCGGCCGGGCGCGCCCCGGTCATCGGTCGGCGCGCCTCACAGGCTCGCGCGGACGGCCTGGGCCCAGCCCTCGCCCATGGGGGCGTCGGTGACGGTCGCGTTGGGGACGGCGGCCAGCCGGTCGGCCATGCCCTCGACGGTGGCCCCGTTCGCGGTCACCCAGAGCCGGCCGACCGCGGGGGCCATCTCCAGGTCGCTCACGCTGTCGCCGATGGCCACCGCGTCGTCGGGCGTGAGACCGCGGCGCTCGAGGTCCCAGGCGATCGCCGCGCCCTTGGAGATCCCGCGCGGCATGAGGTGGTAGACCCGCGGCGGCAGCGCCTCCGGGTCCAGCGTCATGCGGGAGGTCGTCGGGATGGCGCCGTTGTCCTTCAGCGTGAGCCAGCCGGCGCCGCGGTCGGCCAGGTCGGCGTCCACGGCGAGCGGGTCGACCAGTCCGCGCAGCAGTGCGTCGGTCTCGTGCGTGGCGTGCCAGGGCGCGTGCCACTCCAGGCGACCGGGGTGGCGGGCCAGCAGGTCCTCGACGATGCCGAGCTCGGCCATCACCTCCATCGGGGTCCGCCCGGCGTACTCGGCCGGCAGCTGCCCGGTCAGCCGGTGCACCCCCCGGCCGACGTCCCAGCTGACCACCGAGCCGAGCTCGGCGATCGCGCCGTCCGCCGCGAAGATCCGCGCCGCCTCCACGACCTGCTCGTACGTGCGGCCGCTGACCAGGACCAACAGAGCGCCGGCCCGGTGCAGGTCGAGCAGCGCGGTGGCCGGGGCGGCGGTCAGGTCCCGGGTGGCGGTGTGCCAGAAGGAGCCCCGCGGGCCGACCATCGTGCCGTCGAGATCGGTGTAGACGATGCGCGCTGCCACGCCCACATCGTGGCCGGGCCGGTGCGGCCCGGGTCACGTGGGTACAGTCGCAGGCGTTCCACTCATCCAGAGGGGCAGAGGGACACGGCCCGACGAAGCCCCGGCAACCGCCGTCTGCGCGTCCGCGCAGCGAGAGGTGCCAATTCCGTCCCGCGCGGCTCGACGGCCCGCCGCGGGGAAGATGAGGAGGTAGTCGTCGCATGACCCTGACCGCTCCCGGTTCCGTCCAGGCCGACTCCAGCGCCGGCGGCCCGATCCCGCCGTGTCCGGCCCGCGGGCTGGTCTGCCGCAACTGCGGTGCCACCTTCGGCCTCATCGCCGAGCACGCCTGCGCGGAGTGCTTCGGCCCGCTGGAGGTCGACTACGACAAGGACCTGCTCAAGGCCGTCACCCGCGAGCAGATCGAGGCCGGCCCGCAGAACATCTGGCGCTACGTCGCCCTCCTGCCGGTGGGCCAGGACCCGGCCGACCGCGTCAGCCTGGACCCGGGCCTGACCCCGCTGGTGCGCGCCGACCGGCTGGCCGCCGAGCTCGGCCTCACCGGCGGGCTGTGGGTCAAGGACGACTCGGCCAACCCCACGCACTCGTTCAAGGACCGCGTGGTCAGCCTCGCCGCCACCGCGGCCAAGGGGCTGGGCTACAAGAAGATCGCCGCCGCCTCCACCGGCAACCTGGCCAACTCCGTCGCCGCGCACGCCGCCCGCGTCGGCCTGCCCTCGTTCGTGTTCATCCCGGCCGACCTGGAGCCGGGCAAGGTCGTGCAGTCGGCCGTCTACGGGCAGACGCTGGTCGCCGTCCAGGGCTCCTACGACGACGTCAACCGGCTGACCAGCGAGCTCGCCGAGACCGACGAGTTCGAGGACACCGCGTTCGTCAACCAGAACGTGCGGCCGTACTACGCCGAGGGCTCCAAGACGATGGGGTACGAGCTGGCCGAGCAGCTCGGCTGGCGGATCCCGGCGCAGGTCGTCATCCCGATGGCGTCGGGCTCCCTGCTGACCAAGGTGGACAAGGCCTTCCGCGAGCTCACCGCCGCCGGGATCGTCGAGGCCACCGAGTGGACGATCTTCGGCGCCCAGTCCGCCGGCTGCGACCCGATCGCCACCGCGTTCGACAACGGCTGGGACGTCGTGAAGCCGGTGAAGCCCACCGGCATCGCCAAGTCGCTCAACATCGGCAACCCCGCCGACGGTCCCTACGCGCTCGACGCGATCCGGCGCACCGGGGGCGCGGTCGGCCGGGTGGGCGACGAGGAGATCGTGCGGGGCATCCGCGACCTCGCCCGCACCACCGGCGTCTTCGCCGAGACCGCCGGCGGCGTGACCGTGGCGGTGCTGCGGCAGCTCGTCGAGGACGGCCGGCTGGACCCGACCAAGGAGACCGTCATCCTCAACACCGGCGAGGGGCTGAAGACCCTCGACCCGCTGGAGCCGGTCGTCGGGCCCACGCACGTGGTCGACCCGTCGCTGTCCTCGGTCCGGGCCGCGGGCCTCATCGGGTGACGGGGTAGGGTCGCGTGCGTCCGGGTGTGCGGGGCAGTGTCCCCCCATCCGGTGTGGCGCGTGCGTGAGGTTGCTCTCACCACGGCTTTCGTGCTGTACCTTCTCCCGCGGTTCCAGTTCCACGTTCGTGTTCGACGGGCGGAAGAGCTAGACCCGGCCCCCTGGTTGGCGGGGGTCGTCCGCAACGCACGAACGTGGGAGCACACGTGGCACAGGGCACCGTGAAGTGGTTCAACGCCGAGAAGGGCTTCGGCTTCATCGCCGTCGACGGCGGCCAGGACGTCTTCGTCCACTACTCGGCCATCCAGATGGACGGCTACAAGAGCCTCGACGAGGGCCAGCGGGTCACCTTCGAGGTCGTCCAGGGCGAGAAGGGGCCGCAGGCGGACGCCGTTCGCGTCGCCTGAGCTCGCGAAGGCGAGCACAGGCTCAGGGCCTGAGCTCGCAGGTCGTCACCGAGGCCCGGTCCCCTCCGGGGGGCCGGGCCTCCGTGCTGTCCGCCGTGCACCTCGTCGGGGAACAGTCGCCGGTCACACCCCGTTCTTGCACTCGGCAGGGTCGAGTGCCAGACTCGGGATTGGCACTCGACAGTGCCGAGTGCCAATCAGGTCGGAACGGTGAGGCACTGGTGTACGGGCCGACGGAGTGCCCGTGACCGCCGGTGTCGTCCGTCGCGGGCGCCGAACCCGGCCGTGCAGCGATCCATGCATGGAGGACATCACCACATGGCCAAGATGATCGCCTTCGAGGAAGAGGCGCGCCGCGGCCTCGAGCGGGGCATGAACACCCTCGCCGACGCCGTCAAGGTGACCCTCGGCCCGAAGGGCCGCAACGTCGTCCTCGAGAAGAAGTGGGGCGCCCCCACCATCACCAACGATGGTGTGAGCATCGCCAAGGAGATCGAGCTCGAGGACCCGTGGGAGAAGATCGGCGCCGAGCTCGTCAAGGAGGTCGCGAAGAAGACCGACGACGTCGCCGGTGACGGCACCACCACCGCCACCGTGCTCGCCCAGGCGCTCGTCCGCGAGGGTCTGCGCAACGTCGCCGCCGGCGCCAACCCGATGGCCCTGAAGAAGGGCATCGAGAAGGCCGTCGAGTCGGTCACCGAGTACCTCCTCTCGACGGCCAAGGACGTCGAGACCAAGGAGCAGATCGCCGCCACCGCGTCGATCTCCGCCGCCGACTCCGCCATCGGTGAGCTCATCGCCGAGGCGATGGACAAGGTCGGCAAGGAAGGCGTCATCACCGTCGAGGAGAGCAACACCTTCGGCCTGGAGCTCGAGCTCACCGAGGGCATGCGCTTCGACAAGGGCTACATCTCGCCCTACTTCGTCACCGACGCCGAGCGCATGGAGGCCGTCCTCGACGACCCGTACGTGCTCGTGGTCAACAGCAAGATCAGCTCGGTCAAGGACCTGCTCCCGCTGCTGGAGAAGGTCATGCAGTCGGGCAAGCCGCTGGCGATCATCGCCGAGGACGTCGAGGGCGAGGCCCTGGCGACCCTGGTGGTCAACAAGATCCGTGGCACCTTCAAGTCCGTCGCCGTCAAGGCCCCGGGCTTCGGTGACCGCCGCAAGGCCATGCTGACCGACATCGCCATCCTCACCGGTGGCCAGGTCATCAGCGAGGAGGTCGGCCTCAAGCTGGAGAACGCCGGCCTCGAGCTGCTGGGCCGCGCCCGCAAGGTCGTCGTCACCAAGGACGAGACGACGATCGTCGAGGGTGCCGGTGACAGCGACCAGATCGCCGGCCGGGTGAACCAGATCCGCGCCGAGATCGAGAAGTCGGACTCCGACTACGACCGCGAGAAGCTGCAGGAGCGCCTGGCCAAGCTGGCCGGTGGCGTCGCCGTCATCAAGGCCGGCGCCGCGACCGAGGTCGAGCTCAAGGAGCGCAAGCACCGCATCGAGGACGCGGTGCGCAACGCCAAGGCCGCCGTCGAGGAGGGCATCGTCGCCGGTGGTGGCGTCGCCCTGGCGCAGGCCACCGCCGTCGCGTTCGACAAGCTCGAGCTCGAGGGTGACGAGGCGACCGGTGCCAACATCGTGCGCGTCGCGCTCGAGGCGCCGCTGAAGCAGATCGCCGTCAACGCCGGCCTCGAGGGCGGCGTCGTCGCGGAGAAGGTGCGCAACTCCGACACCGGCTGGGGCCTCAACGCCGCCTCCGGCGAGTACGTGGACCTCGTCGCCAGCGGGATCATCGACCCCGCCAAGGTGACCCGCTCGGCGCTGCAGAACGCCGCCTCCATCGCGGCGCTGTTCCTCACCACCGAGGCCGTCATCGCCGACAAGCCGGAGAAGGCCGCCCCGGCCATGCCGGGTGCCGACGGCGGCATGGGCGGCATGGACTTCTGAGTCCCGCCCGCTCCTCGCACCGAGGGGCACTGCACCACCAGCACTGCCCGGCAGGGGCGGTCCCGCATCGCGGGGCCGCCCCTGTCGGCGTTCCCAGGACCTCACCCGACCGCGAGGACCCGACCGCGAGATCTGCACAGTGGTCGCCATCAGCGGCTGGCGGCGACCACTGTGCAGATCTCGCGGGGCTCGGTCGGGGGCGGGCAGCAGGACCCGCCGGCCGGCACGCGGGCAGGCCGAGGGCCCGTCACCGGGATGGTGGCGGGCCCTCGGATGGGTGTGTCAGTCGTGGTGCTCCCCGGGCGGGCTCACCCCTGGCTGGGGTGAGCCCGCCCGGGCCGGGCTCACCGGACCTCGACGGTGAACGGACCGGCGACGCCACCCAGGCTGGACTTGATCCAGATGGTGGTCGGCGCGGTCGCCGGCGCGGGGTCGAGGACGATGTCCCACGGCCCGGTGTTCTCCGGGGCCTCCAGCGCGCCCACCGTCCCCGAGGGGTACCCGGCGATCGGGGTGGCGGCCGGACCGGTGCCGGCGGTGTTCGGGCGGTGGACGGTGACCGTCGCGCCCGGCACGGTGCCCGAGCCGCTGATGCGGAACTCGTCGCCGGTCCGGAACTGGGCGAGGGTCAGGCCGATGCTGTCACCGGGGAGGACGACGTTCACGCCCGGGTTGGACAGCGCCGAGAACTGCGTCCCGGCCGGCGTCTTCGACTGGACCCGGAAGACCCACCGCGTCCCCGGCTCGGACCTCGGCAGACCGGTCACCTCAGCGGTGGTGCCGGTGACGACCACGTCGCGCGCGGCCTGCAGCACGTTGGCGTTCGTCGCGTCCGTCCGCAGGAACGCCCGCACCCGGTACTCGGTGGCGTCGGGCACCGGGTTCCAGGCCAGGCTGACCCGGCCGGCGTCGTTGTTCGGCCCGGAGCCGGCGATGCTGGTGATGGCCAGCCCGCCCGGGGCGACCGCGGCGGCCGCGGGCTTCGGTGACACGACGCCCGTGGAGTGCGCGACGGCACCCGTGGCGTCGATGACCGCGACGTTGACCCGCGTGTTGTCGGCCGTGATCGGGACCGGCGCCGTGTAGATCTTCGCCGTCGCCGACGGGACGTTGCCGTTCGGCTCGGTGGTGACCGCGCTGCCGTCGACGGTGTAGTAGATCGTCCCGGCGTTGGCCGACAGGGTCAGCTGCCGGTCCTCCGCGATGACCGCCGTGTCCCCGTTGAAGGCCGGCGTCGTGGTCAGCTGCAGCGCGGCGCCGTCGGGCGGCGTGGGCTCCGCGGTGCCCGCGAGGGCGAACGGTGCGCCGATCTCGCCGGCGACCATCGAGCGCACCTCGATGTCGTACAGCGAGCCGGCGTCCAGCCCGTCCAGCACGACCTGGGTGGCGTCCGCGCCGACTCGGGCGCCCTGTAGCTGCTGGGCGCCGTTCGCGCCGGCCGTCTGGTTGATGGCCTCGACGCTGTAGCCGGTGACGGCGGCGCCGCCGGCGACGGGTGCGGCCGACGCCCAGGTGACCGTGGCCTGGCTCTGGTTGTTCCACACCACCGAGAACTCGCCCGCGGGGGGCCGTGCGCCGTCCGGTCCCGGCGCGCAGCCGGGGGCGCCGCCGCCGACGAGTCCGTACTCCGACAGCGTCAGGCCGAGCTGGGCCTCGACCGTCGTGGCGTCGGCCATCCAGCTCAGCGCGACCTTCTCGCCGTCGAAGACCAGCTGCTGGTCGGACGGCGAGAGGCCCCCGAACGTCACCGAGAACTCGCCGTTGGCCGCGGTGCCCTGCACTGTGTAGCCCTGCGTGGCCGCGGGCGGCTCGTTCGGGCCCCAGCTGATGGCCCGCTCACCGATGGCGCTGCCGGCCTCCCGCATCTCCGGGTTGACCACCTCGACGGCGAACCGGTTCAGGTCGACGTCCGCGCCGTAGGTGCCGGTGATCGTGACCGTGTTGACGTTGCCCTCGGCCGGCGTGCTGGCGGTCACCCCGGTGACCTCGGCCGAGCTGACCTTCATCCCGTCGACCAGGGGCGAGCCGCTGAAGCGGACCGACACGTCGTCACCCGGCTGGATGTCGGGGGTGACGTCGGTGAAGCACCCGTCGAACCCGCCACCGGGCCGCGGGGTCGCCTCGTGGTTCCACTCCATGAAGCCGGTCGCGTCGACGACGCCCGTGGCGGTGCCGACGGTCTGGCCGCCACGGGTGACCGTCAGGGTCGCGGTCTGCCCCGCCTGGGCGGTGTAGCCCTCGATGGCCACCATGTCGCGGGAGGGGAACACCTCGATGTTCCCCGGTCCCGTCGGCGGGGTGCCGGCCGAGGCGCTGGTCGCGAAGCCGATGAGCCCGCCGGTGGCCGTGGCGGCCACCAGGCCGGCGGTGGCGAGGCGGGTCCGCGTGCTGTGCAGCGACGGTCGCGAGGAGGAGGGAACCGCATCTGCAGTCCCGCCCCCGCGACCGCCGTGGTGGGTCGGTCGTGTCCTGGTCATGGCCTCTCTCCGCAGTCCGAGCCGTGCTGGCTCCCTCCGGACACCGGAGGGTCGGTCAGACGGTCGTCGCAGGGACAGGTGTGCGGGGAGCCGCGACGAGGGGGGAGGCGCTCCCCCAATGCGTGGGGCGACGGAGGTCGTACGACCACGGTGGCACCGGCCCCCGGCGGCTCCGAGTCGCTTCCTGACCTGCACCGACGCGGGGAGGACGGGGCGGGGGTCGGCCCCCGGACGGGGGTCAGGCCGCGGACCGGGGGTCAGTCCCCGGTCGGGCCGAGGAGCCACCCGGCCGGCTCGGCCAGGGCGTCGGCCTCGGCCGGGCCCCACGAGCCGGGTGCGTACCGGTGCAGCCGTGGCGGGTGCTCCTGCAGCGGGGCGAAGGCCCGCCACGCGCTGGCCAGCCCGGTGCTGCTGGTGAACAGTGAACGATCGCCGACCAGGACGTCGTGCAGCAGCGAGACGTAGGGCGGCAGCGGCGTCCCGCCCGGGACGTCGGCGAGCTGGAGGGTCGCGGTCGCCCGGGCGAGGGCGAGGTCCGGGCCGGGCTCCTTGGCGACCAGCGTCAGGTCGACCGCGCCGGACCCGCTCAGGGACAGCGAGAGGACGTTGCCGTGCCCGGGGACGCCGGTCACCGGCCCCTCCGGCCTGCGCAGCAGGAGGCTGACCCGCTGCTCGCTGGCCGCCATCCGCTTGCCGGTGCGCAGCACGAACGGGACGCCGTGCCAGCGGTCGGTGTCGACCCACAGCCGGGCCGCGACGAAGGTGTCGGTCGTCGAGTCGTCGGCCACGCCCTCGATGTCGGTGTAGCCGTCGAACTGTCCGAGCACCACCTCGTCGGGGTCCAGCGGGCGGAAGGCGGCGAGCACGGCCTCCCGCGCCTCCAGCAGGTCGGCGGGGGAGAAGCTGGCCGGCGGCTCCATCGCCACCTCGGCGGCGAGCTGGAACAGGTGGGTGACCAGCATGTCCAGCGCCGCACCCGTGGCGTCGTAGAACTCCGCGCGCTGGGCGACGTCGAGGTCCTCCGGGACGTCGATCTGCACCTGGCGGACGTGCTCCCGGCTCCACAGGTGCTCGAACAGCCCGTTGGCGAACCGCAGCACGTGCAGGTCCTGGGTGCCCTCCTTGCCCAGGAAGTGGTCGATCCGGAACACCTGGTCCTCGTCGAGGACGGACAGCACCAGCTCGTCGAGCTCCTGGAACGTCTCCGGCGAGGTGCCGTAGGGCTTCTCGTAGACGACCCGGGCGCCCTCGGCCAGCCCGTGCTCCTGCAGCCCCCGGGTCAGCTTCTCGAACGCCGACGGCGGGACGGCGAGGTAGTGGACCAGCTGCGCGTCCCCGCCCAGCTCGCCCCGGGCCTCCTCGAGCACGTCGAGCAGGCTGCCGGGGTCGGACTCCTCGAAGCCGCCTCCCGCGAACCGCAGCCGGCCGGCGAACTCCTCCCAGGGCCCCTCGGGGTCGTCCCCATGCCCACCCAGGGGCCCGAACTCCTCGAGCGCCTCCCGGACGCGGCCGGCGAAGTCCTCGTGCGAGACGTCCCCGCGTCCGTTGCCGACCAGCCGCCAGTCCGGGGGCAGCAGGTCCTGCTGGGCGAGCTGGAAGAAGGCGGGCAGCACCATCCGGCGGGCGAGGTCCCCGGTGGCGCCGAAGAGCACGAAGACGGTGGGCGGCAGGTCGGTCACGCCGCTCCTGTGCCCCGTCCGCGGCGCGGTCACCCGTACGGGGCGTGCGGCGGAGGACCGGCCGGGTAGGGGCAGCCCGTGGTCGTGGTCATCGGGACGTCGGGCTGGCAGTACCGCGACTGGCGCGGCCGCTTCTACCCGCAGCGCCTGCCGCAGCGGCTCTGGCTGGAGCACCTCGCCGAGCACTTCGCCACGGTGGAGAGCAACAACGCCTTCTACCGGCTGCCGGAGCGGTCCACGTTCGAGGCCTGGCGGGCGCGCACCCCGGCCGACTTCCGGTGGGCGGTGAAGGCCAGCCGGTTCCTGACCCACGTCAAGCGGCTGCGCGAGCCCGAGGAGCCGGTGGGCCGGCTGATGGAGCGCGCCGCGGGTCTGGGGGAGCGGCTCGACGTCGTCCTCCTGCAGTTGCCGCCCACCCTCAAGGCCGACCCGGAGCTGCTGCGGACCTGCCTGGCGCAGTTCCCGGCCGGCACCCGGGTGGCCGTGGAGCCCCGGCACGACAGCTGGTGGACCGACGAGGTCCGCGCGCTGCTGGAGCGCTACGGCGCGGCGCTGTGCTGGGCCGACCGCGACGAGCAGCCGGTCGCCCCGCTGTGGCGCACCGCCGGGTGGGGCTACCTCCGGATGCACACCGGCGCCGCGTCCCCGTGGCCCCGCTACCGGCCGGAGACCCTGCAGCTGTGGGCCGACCGGCTGGCGGCCACGTGGGGCCCGGAGGAGGACGTGCTCGTCTACTTCAACAACGACCCCGGGTGCGCCGCGGTCGTCGACGCGGTGGGCTTCGCCGAGGCGGTCCTCCGCACCGGCCGGACGCCGACCCGCGTGCCGACCCGCGACCAGGCGACCGGGGCGGCCTAGTCAGTCGTCGTCCCCGCCGTGCCGGCTGCGGTCGTCGGAGTCGTCGTCCCCGCGGTCCCGGGTGCGCTCCTCGGCCTCCTCGCGGGCCCGCTCCTCGGCCTTGCGCGCCTCTTCACCGGCCTCCTCCGCGGCCTCCTCGGCCTCCTCGCGGGCCCGCTCCTCGGCCTCCCGCGCCTCCTCAGCCGCCTCTTCAGCGGCCTCGCGGGCCTCCTCCTCGGCCTCGCGTGCCTGCTCGGCGGCCTCCTCGGCGGCCTCGCGGGCCGCTTCCTCGGCCTCGCGCGCCACCCGGGCCGGGTCGTCGGAGTCGTCGGGGGAGTGGCTCGCGCCGCCGTCGCCCGAGCCGCGGTCGTCGGTCCCGTCGTCGTCCACGCCGTCGTGGTGCCGGCCGTCGTCGGGCGTGCCGTCGGCGCCGGGGCTCGGTGCGCCCTCGTCGCCGGAGCCCCGGTCCTCCGTGCCGTCGTCGTCGGTCCCGTCGGGGCCCGCGTCGCCTGAGCCCCGGTCGTCCGTGCCGTCGTCGTCCGTGCCGTCGCGGTCGGTGCCGTCGTCGTCCGTGCCGGTGGTGCCCTCGTCGCCCGTGCCGCGGTCGGCGGTGCCGTCGTCGTCGCGGCTGCGGCCGGGGTCGCCGGCCACGTCGTCGGAGGACGGGGCGTCGAAGGGGGTGACCGCCTCGATCGCGCCGGCCACGCCGTCCTGGACCGAGCCGGGCAGGACGCCGGCGGCGCCGGCTCCGGTCACGCCGGCCACGGCGATCCCGAGGCCGGTGGCGGTCTGGACGACGACCGAGGCGGAGCCGATCTTCGCGACGAGTGCAGCGATGCCGTGGAGCAGGAACACGGGGAGCCCCCTGAGGTGAGTGATGAGCGTCACTCCATCCATCGGCACCGGGGACGGGAACTTGAACGTTGCAGGAGATTCGTCCACTAACGGAGGACGGCGGGGTCCTCCGCGTGCCGGATGCCCAGCGCCTCGGCGGCCTGCCCCAGCACCGTCTGCACCGCCAGGGTGTCGGCCAGCGGCATGACCGCGCTCTCGGTGCGGCTGGCCCGCAGGCACTCGGTCACCTCGGCGATCTCGTGCGCGTAGCCGGTGCCCAGCGGCTCCCGGGTGATCGTCTCGGGCTCGGCGCCGGCCCGGTGCAGCACGATGGTCCGCGGGTGGTGGAAGCGGGGCAGGACGTCGATCCAGCCCGCCGTCCCGAAGACGCGGGCCTGCCCGGGCGTCGGGTACCGCAGCGAGGTGGTCAGCGTCGCCGAGCGCCCGTCGGCGTAGCCCAGCAGGAGCGCGGCCTCGGCGTCGGCGCCGGTGGGGAACACCGAACCCGTCGTCGTCACGGTGTCCGGGGTGCCCAGCAGCATCTGCGCGAACGAGACGACGTAGACCCCGAGGTCCAGCAGCGCCCCGCCGCCGAGCTCCAGGGCGAACAGCCGGTCGGCCGGGTCGTACGCGCGGGCGACGCCGAGGTCGGCCTGCACCGACCGGACCTCGCCGATCGCGCCGTCGGCCACCAGCTCCCGCAGCGCCACGACGGCCGGCTGGAAGCGGGTCCACATCGCCTCCATGACGAAGACCCCGCGCTCGCGCGCCCGGTCGACCACCTCGGCCGCGCCGGCGGGGGTGGCGGTGAAGGACTTCTCCACCAACAGCGCCTTGCCCGCGTCGATGGCGCCCAGCGCGACCGCGTGGTGCTGCGGGTGCGGCGTCGCGAGGTAGAGGACGTCGACCTCCGGGTCGGCCAGGACGTCGGCGTAGGACCCGTGCGCGCGGTCCAGGCCGTGCCGCTGCGCGAACGCGGCCGCACGCTCGGCCGACCGGGAGGCGACCGCCACCGGCCGCGCCCCGGGGACGTGCGCGAAGTCGCCCATCACGCTCTCGGCGATGCGGCCCGGCCCCACGATGCCCCAGCGGATCTCAGCGGTCACCGGCACGACGCTAACGGTGCGGGGAGACTGTCGCCCGTGACGCTGCTGATCGACCCTCCGGTGTGGCCCTGGCGTGGGCGGCGCTGGTCGCACCTGGTCAGCGACGTGTCCTACGACGAGCTGCACGCCTTCGTCGAGGCGGAGCTGGGCATCCCGCGCCGGGCGTTCCAGGGCGACCACTACGACGTCCCCGAGGAGCTGCACCAGGTCGCCGTGGCGGCCGGGGCGCTGCCGGTCGGCTGCCGCGAGCTGCTGTCACGCCTGACGGGCGCCGGCCTGCGGCTCAGGAAGCCCCGTCCTGCGGCGGAGCCGCGTCGGACCGCTCCCTCAGCAGGCTGAGCTCGGCGGCCATGTTCGCCCGGGCGCGGGGCGTCCACTCGGCGGCCACCGCCGGCAGCCGGTAGAGCTGCGGCAGCGCCAGCAGGTGCTCCAGGACGGCGGTGCGCCCGGCGGTGAACTCCGCGTCGGAGAGGTGCGCGTACTCCTCGCGCACCGCCGAGGCGTAGGCGGCGTAGGCGGCCGGGGGCCCGGCCAGGACGGCGAGGTCCGCGTCGCACAGCACCGCACCGTCGGCGTCGCCGGGCGCCGGGTCGTGGCCGGCGGTCAGCAGCACCAGCCGCACGACCTCCTCGACCCGCTCCTCGGGGACCAGCCCGCGCAGCCCGGCCCGCGCCCGCTCCGCGCTGACGTGCTCGTTGTCGGCGCGGCGCGGGTCGTAGACGGCGTCGTGGTACCAGGCGGCCAGCCGGACGGCGTCGGGGTCGGCCGCCGCGTCCGCCAGCTCCCCGACGAGCCCCAGGACGGCCGCCAGGTGGGCGAGGTCGTGGTACCGGCGGTGCGGCTCGCTCCACGCCGCGACGAGCGCCGCCCACTCGGTGCGCGCGGTGGGGGAGTCGCCGGCCAGGTGCGCCCAGGCCTCGAACCCGACGAGGCTCATGACACCCCGCAGGTGCGCAGGGTGAGCAGCGCGAACGCCCGCGCCGCGGTGACGACCTCGGCGACCGGCACCTGCTCCAGCGGCCCGTGCGCCAGCTGCAGGTCGCCCGGTCCGTGGTGCAGCGTCGGGATGCCGGCGGCGGCGTACAGGCGCAGGTCGCTGCCGGCGGGGATCGCCCGCTCCGGCGGGACCCTGCCGGTGCCGGCGTCCGCGACCGCCTCCTGGACGGCGGAGAGCAGCGGGGCACCCGCGGGCAGCGAGCCGCTGGCGAACGCGCCACCGGTCCAGGTGAGCCGGACGGGGTGCTCGGCGAGCCACGGGTGGGCCGCGCACGTGGCCGCCAGCCGCGCCTCGAACGCCGCGCGGGCCTCCGGCACCGGCTCGCCCAGCCGGACGCCGTAGCGCCCCTCGGCGACCAGCCGGTCGGGCACCGAGCTGGCCCAGTCGCCGGCCTGCACCCGCCCGATGTTGATCCCGTAGGGGAAGCGGGCCCCGCCGAACCGGGGGTCGGCGTCCCGCTGCCGCTCGGCCTCGAACGCGCGCAGCTCGCCGTGCACCACCTCGAACAGCTCCAGCGCGCTCACGCCCTGGTCCCTGTGGGCGGCGTGCGCGGCCAGCCCGGCGACCTCCAACCGGAAGGTCAGCGCCCCGGCGTTGGCGGTGACGACCGCGCCGGCGGTCGGCTCGGGGATGACGCACAGGTCGCCGCGGTGCCCCCTCCGCAGCGTGGCCCAGGCGCCGAGGCCGCCGTCCTCCTCGCCGACCACGGCGTGCACCGCCAGCGGCCGGGCCAGCCGCACCCCCGCCGTCCGCACGGCGGCGAGCGCGGCGAGGGAGGCGACCACGCCGGCCTTCATGTCGCAGGCGCCGCGGCCGTGGACGGCGCCCCCGGCGACGCGCGGCTCGAACGGCGGGGCCGGCCACAGGGACCGGTCCCCGGGCGGGACGACGTCGGTGTGGCCGGAGAAGACCAGGGCGGGGACGCCGTCGTCGGCGGCCGGCGTGGTCCCGACGACGCCCCACGCCTCGGTGCGCGCCACCTCCTGGCCGGGCGCGTCCGGTGCGGCAGCGGCCTCGGCGAGGTCGATGGGCCACCGGTCGACGCGGCAGCCGAGCTCGTCGAGCCAGTCCCCGACGAGGTGCTGCACCTCGCTCTCGGCCGCGGTGCCACCGACCGACGGGACGGCGACCAGGGTCCGCAGCCGGTCGACGACCTCCCGCTCGTCGACGGCGGCCAGGACGCGGGCCTCGGCGGAGGTCAGGGCGGGCACGGCCGGAGTCTGGCACGCGGCCTGCCCTGTGACGGACGCCGCGGACGCTGGCGTGGCCCGCCGTGACCCCACCGCTCCCGCCGCCCGGCTGGTACCCCGACCCCGCCGGGAGCGGTGGCACCCGCTGGTGGGACGGTCAGGGCTGGACCGCGCACGTCCAGGCACCCGCACCTCCGCCCGCGCCGACGGTCGCCCCGCTCCCGCCGGCGCCCCCGGGCAGCGGCTCCCCGGGTGCGGTCCGGGCCCCGGCGCAGCGGGCCCCCGCCCGGTACGGGCCCTCGCTGTACGACCAGCCGGTCCTGCTGGTGGAGCAGAAGACCAAGCTGGTCGAGCTGACCAACGAGTACGCGGTGCTCGACGGTGGCGGCACCCGGATCGGCGCGGTCGTCGAGGTCGGCCAGAGCGGGCTGAGGAAGGCCGTGCGGTTCCTCTCGGACCTCGACCAGTTCCTCACCCACCGGCTGGAGGTCCGCGACGCCACCGGGGTCGTCCTCGTCCTGACCCGCCCGGCCAAGCCGGTCCGGTCCCGGGTGGTCGTCCAGCGGCCGACGGGGGAGGTGCTGGGCGAGATCGTCCAGGCCACGGTCTTCGGGTGGATCCGGTTCGACCTGGTCGTGGGCGGCCAGGTGATCGGGGCGATCCAGGCGGAGAACCGGCGGGCCTGGGACTTCGCGGTCACCGACGCCGCCGGCACCGAGGTGGCCCGGATCGCGAAGACGTGGGAGGGGCTGGCGCGGACGCTGTTCACCACGGCCGACCGGTACGTCGTCCGCGTCCACTCCCGGCTCCCCGAACCCCTGGCCAGCATGGTCATCGCCTCGGCCCTGACCGTGGACACCGCGCTGGAGCAGGACGACCGCGGTCTCAACTGACCGGCCCTCGCCCGTGTGAGCGGCCACGACCGGGGGTAGCCTCGAAGACGTCCGGGCCGGGTGCATCGTGCCCCCGGGTGCCAATTGGTTATCGCCTTCGCGGACCACCGCTCCGACTCCGGTCGGGGGTCTGGAGCCGCGTTGTGCTTCTCGCCGCGAGGCGGCCGTCATCCGGTCCGGACCCCAACACCCCGACGTGCCGCCGCCGGGGCTCCCGCCTACCGTCGTCCCACAGGTGTGACCGAGGCGACATCGGGAGTTCCCATGGCAGGCGCGGTGCAGCAGGGCCACGGCAGGACCGTCGACGAACGACACCGGCTGCCGGTCAAGACCCTCGTCTCGGCGAGCATCGGCAACGCCGTCGAGTGGTTCGACTGGACGGTCTACGCCACCTTCGTCGTCTTCTTCGCCGGCCAGTTCTTCCCGGCGGAGAACGAGGCGCTGGCGCTGATCGGGGCGACGTCGACCTACGCCCTGGCGTTCTTCTTCCGCCCGCTGGGCGGCATCCTGCTCGGCCGCTTCGCCGACCTGCGCGGCCGCAAGGCGGGGATGCTGCTGACCATCCTGCTGATGGCGGGCGGCTCGATGGTGATCGCGATCCTGCCCACCTACGAGCAGGTGGGCTGGCTGGCTCCGGTCCTGCTGCTGCTCGCGCGGATCGCGCAGGGCATGTCGCTGGGCGGCGAGGTGTCCAACGCCTCGGCCTACCTGGGCGAGATCGCCCCGCCGGCCCACCGCGGCCGCTACTCGTCGTTCTTCTACATCTCCACGGGGTCGGCGCTGCTGGCCGCCTCGCTGCTCGGCGTCCTGCTGACCAGCACGCTGGACGACGACCAGCTCCGGTCCTACGGGTGGCGGATCGCGTTCTTCATCGGTGGCCTGCTCGGCCTGATCGGCATGTGGCTGCGCCGCTCCCTGGTGGAGACCGAGCAGTTCGAGGAGAACGCGGAGAAGGCCCGCGCGACCAAGCACCCGCTGCTGCAGACCATCACGCACCACCCGAAGGCCGTGGTGCAGCTGTGCGCGTTCACGCTGCTGTCGACGCTGTCGTACTACACCTTCTTCAGCGCGCTGACGCCGTTCGCGATCACCTTCCGCGACGCCGACGAGACCGACGTCTTCATCGCGCTGTCCCTCGGCACGGCGTTGTTCGTGGCCCTGTGCTACCCGTTCGGGAAGCTGTCGGACCACATCGGGCGCAAGCCCCAGCTGCTCATCTGGTCGGGCGCGATGGCGGTGCTCATCGTGCCGCTGTCGTTCCTGGTGCGGGACAACCTGTTCTCGCTGATCGTCGTCTTCTGCACGGGGCTGGGGCTCTACGCCCTCATGGCGTCGATCGCCCCGGCGATCATGAGCGAGCTGTTCCCGACGGAGCTGCGGGCCATCGGCATCGGCTCCTGGTACAACCTCACGGTCGCCACGTTCGGCGGGACGGCTCCGCTGGTGATCACGTGGCTGTCCGAGGCGGACCGTCCGCTGTGGTTCTTCTGGTACGTGGCGATCGCCGCCGCGCTCGCCTTCGCCGTCATCCTCACCCTCCGGGAGACCAAGGGCACCGAGCTCCGCTGAGGGGTCGCCGGGGTCTCTGAGGGGCCTCAGACGCCGGGGCGGCGGGGCAGGACTGCCCGACCGCCCGATGCCGGGGTGCCACCCTCAGCACGACCGTCGACGTCGTCGGAACGGACGCGACGACGGGAGACGACCATGGCGACCTACCCGAACCCCGGCCTCGAGGCCGAGCTGGCCTACCGGCGGGAGGTGCTGCAGCAGATCGGCCGCCGCACCCGCACCCGCCGCGGCCCGTGGCTCCGCCGCCGTTCCCGGCGGGCGGCCTGAGAGAGGACCCCCTCTCCCGCACCGCTCGCGGCTGCCCTCCTGCAGGGACCCGCCGCGGGCCCGCGAGTGGCGAGGGGCAGGAGGACCCTTCTGACACGATCGGCCTCGTGCCGCAGTGGGACGACCGACCGTTGGTGGGGCGGGGCGAGGAGCTCGCCCGCCTGCTCGCGTCGGTCGACCGCGCCCTCGAGGGGCGCGCCGGGGCGGTGCTCCTCTCCGGGGACGCCGGGGTCGGCAAGACCCGCCTGCTCGACGAGCTCGCCGCCCGGACCGCCGAGCGGGGCGTGCGCGTGCTCACCGGCCACTGCGTGGACCTCGGCGACGTCGGGCTGTCGTACCTGCCGTTCGTGGACCTGCTCCGCCCGGTGGCCGCCGACCCGGCCGCCGCGGGTCAGCCGGCCCTGACCGGGCTGTTCACCGGTCGGGGGGCGGCCGGGGCGCCCGAGCTCCCCGCGGGGGACGCCGCCGACCTCGGCCGCCCGCTGCCGCGCCTGGCCCGCCCGGCCCTGGACGACGGCCGGCTGCAGCTGTTCGAGTCGGTGGCCGCGCTGCTGGTCGAGCTGGCCGCGACCGCCCCGCTGCTCCTCGTGCTGGAGGACGCGCACTGGGCCGACCGCTCCAGCCGGGACCTGCTGCGCTACCTGCTCGCGCGGCTGGCCGACGAGCCGATCGCCCTGGTCGTCTCCTACCGCGCCGACGACCTGCACCGGCGTCACCCGTTGCGGCCGCTGCTGGCCGAGCTGGTGCGCCTCCCCGGGGTCGAGCGGCTCGAGCTCGGCCCGCTGCCCGACGCGGCGGTCGGCGAGCTGGTCCGCGGGCTGGCCACCGGCGTCCCGGAGCGGACCGTCGAGGACGTCGTCGCCCGCGCCGAGGGCAACGCCTTCTACGCCGAGGAGCTTCTCGCGGCGGGACTGGCAGGGGAGTCGCTGCCGCTGGCCCTGACCGACGTGCTGCTGGCCCGCGTCGAGCAGGTGGGCGATGCGGCCCAGCGCGTGCTGCGGGTCGCCGCGGTCGCGGGCCGGCGGGTGCGGCACGACATGGTCGCCGCCGTCGCCGGCCTGGGACCGGCGGAGCTGGAGGCGGCGCTGGCCGAGGCGGTGCACCACCACCTGCTCGTCGTCTCCGCCGACGGCCGCTACCGCTTCCGGCACGCGCTGCTGCGCGAGGCCGTGCTGGCCGACCTGCTGCCCGGCGAGCGGGTCCGGCTGCACGCGGCGATCGCCGCCCACCTCGCCGCCACGCCGGGCGCCGGCACCGCCGCCGAGCTCGCCCACCACGCCCGCGCCAGCAACGACCTCGCGGGCGCCTTCTCGGCGTCGCTGGAGGCGGCCGCGGAGGCTGCTTCGGTCGGCGCCCCCGCGGAGCAGTTGCAGCACCTCGAGGCGGCACTCGCGCTCTGGCCGGCGGTCCCCGACGCCGCCGAGCGGGCCGGGCGGGACCACGCGGGCCTGGTCCTCGACACCGCGGCCGCGGCGCGGCGGGGCGGGGAGCTGCACCGTGCGATCGCGCTGCTGCGCTCGGCGCTGGACCTGCTCGGCGAGGACGGCGACCCGGTCGCCCGGGCGCGGGTGCACTACACGCTCGCGCAGGCGCTGGGCCGCGGCGAGCACCAGGCCACGGCGCACCGGGAGAGCGCCCGGGCAATGGCGCTCGTCCCGGCCGAGCCGCCGTCGGTCGTGCGCACGTGGGCGGCTGCCACGCACGCGCGGACCAGCTACGACCTGGGCCTGTGGGCGGAGGGCGACGCGGCCGCCGAGGAGGCCCTGGCCGCGGCCGACGCCCTGGGCCTCGACAGCGCCTGGGCCGACACCGCGGTCTCGCTGGCCCGGGTCCGCGGGGTCGGCGACCCCGCGGCCGTGCGTGCGCGGCTGCAGGAGGCCCTGGCCCGCGCCCGCCGCTCGGGCGACACCGACGTCGAGATGCGGGTGCTGTTCAACCTGGCGATCGTCCCGTACGAGGCCGGCGGGGTGACCGAGGCGCTGGAGTGGATCGACCTGGGCCTGGAGCGGGCGCGGGCGCTCGGGGTGGAGTGGGCGTTCTACCCCGCCGAGCTGCGTCACCTCGGCGTGGTGGCCCGATACGTCTCCGGCGACTGGGACGGCAGCCTGGCGCTGGCCGACCAGCTGGCGCGGGTGCCGGAGATGTCGGCGCACGTGCGCGCGGCGGGCCTGCTCGTGCAGGTGGGCCGCGGGGACCCGGCCGCGGCGGAGCGGGTGGCGTGGGCCCGGGGGCTGGTGTCGCGACTGGACGCGCACGTCCTGCTGCTCCTGACCACGGCCGGCGCCGAGATCGACCTCGCCGCGTGGGCGGGGGACGCCGCGGCTGCGGCCGACCGGGCGCGCACGGCCGCCGAGCAGGTGGAGTCCTACTGGGGCAGCGACCGGCTGGCCGTGGTCCGCCTGGCCGCGCTCGCGATGGCGCCGGTCGCCGACGCGGCCGCCGCCGCACGCCGGGCCGGGGACCCCGCCGCCGAGCACTGGGTGTCGACCGGCGAGGAGCTGGCCGGCCTGGCGCGCGCGGCGGTCGAGGACCACCTGCGGACCATCGGCGAGTTCGGCGTCGAGGCCGCCGCCTGGCGTGCCCGCGTCGAGGCCGAGGCGGCACGGCTGGCCGGCGACGACGCGGTCGCGCGGTGGCGGGAGACCGTCGACGTCTTCGGCTACGGCGACGTCTACGAGCAGGCCCGCTGCCGCTGGCGGCTGGCCGGGGCGCTGCTCGCGGCCGACGACCGGACCGCGGCCGCCGAGCAGCTGACGCAGGCCGGTGCGGTCGCCGACCGTCTGGGGGCGGCGCCCCTGCGGGCGGCGGTGCTCGCCCTGGCCCGCCGGGCCCGGATCACGCTGGACCTGCCCGGCGCCGGGCGGCTGCCGGACCCGGCGACCGTCTTCACCCCGCGGGAGACCGAGGTGCTGCGGTTGCTGGCCCAGGGCCGCACCAACCGGCAGATCGGCGCGGAGCTCTACATCAGCGAGAAGACCGCGAGCGTGCACGTCAGCAACATCCTGGCCAAGCTGGGCGCCGGCGGGCGGACAGAGGCCGTGGCGATCGCCGCCGCCCGCGGGCTGCTGCCCGCTCCTGACGCCGCGACGGGGTGACCACCGGGCCATCCCGGCCGCCACCCGCCAGCCTGCGTCGAGGCCCGCCCCACGCTCAGTCCTGCCGTCCCTGCCTGCGTCGAGTCATGCGAACTCGTGGCGATCGGCCGCTGATGGCCACGAGTTCGCACGACTCGACGACCCCAGGGGCGCGCTCGGCCCGGGGACGGCACGTGGCCGCGGTGGTCGGCCGGGGCCGACGGTGTCAGAGCATCGTGCGCAGGCGCTCGCGGCGGGCGCGGAGCACGTCGACCGACGCCGAGGCCGACGGCGGCCCGGGCACCGACTTGCGCAGCTGGGTGTGCACCACCGCGTGCGGCGTGGACGTCTTGGCCGACACCCGGCTGACCAGCCGGTTGATCTCCCGGCGCAGCTCGGCGGCGTCGCGCCAGGAGCGGCCGGCGTCGTCCTCGTCCGGGTGGTCCTCGACCGGGAAGAGGCCGCCGTCCTCGTCGTCCTCGTGGTGCGCGCGCTCGGCGATCCGGGCCCGCAGCTCGTCGTCCCGCTTGGCCAGCAGCGACGCGGTCTGCTCGGCGGTGAGCAGACCGGGGATGCCGAGGAACTCCTCCTCCTCGGCGCCCAGCGAGACGGTGGCCGGCCGGCCCTCGCCGGTGTGCGCGGTGCCGCCGTGCAGCACGTGCGCGAAGCGGGCGTCGGCCTCCAGCGCCTCGAACTGCTTGACGCCGTCGGGCGTCTCCCGCTCCTTGGGCGGCAGCGGGTCGAGGTCGAGCGCCTCCGGGTCCTGCGCCTTGGGCGGCGGCATGACGTGGTTGCGTTCCTTCTCCAGCGACGCGGCCAGGCCCAGCAGCGGCCGGACGGCGGGGAGGAACACGGTGGCCGACTCGTGGGCGGCCCGCGAGCGGACGACGCGGCCGACGGCCTGGGCGAAGAACAGCGGCGTCCGGTACGAGGTCATCCACGCGAGGACGGCGGCCCGCGGGACGTCGACCCCCTCGGAGATCATCCGCACGCAGACGGCGATGCGCGCCGACCCGGCCGCGAAGCGCTCGATCTTCTTCGAGGCCTTGGGGTCGTCGGACAGGATCAGCTCGGGCGCCTTGCCGGTCACCCGCTTGACGATGCGGGCGTAGGCGCGGGCGTCGTCCTGGTCGCTGGCGAGGATCAGCCCGGCGGCGTCGGGCATGCCGCCCTCCTCGCGCAGGTGCGTGATCCGGTCGTCCATGGCGGCGATCACGTGCGGCACCCACTGGCCCTTGGGGTCCAGCGCCGTCCGCCAGGCCTGCATCTCGACCGACCGGGTGCCGGCCTCCGACAGGGACGCCGCGACCACCTCGCCGGCCGAGTTCCGCCAGCGCGACGTCCCGGTGTAGGCAGCGAACACCACCGGGCGGACGACGTTGTCGGCCAGCGCCTCCTTGTAGCCGTAGGTGTAGTCGGCGCGGCTGACCAGGCCCATGCCGCCCTCGCCGTCGTCCCCCTCGAACCCGTCCTCCTCGTAGCGGACGAAGGGGATGCGCTCGTCGGCCTTGGTGCGGAACGGCGTCCCGGTGAGGCACAGCCGGCGCGCGGCGAAGCCGTAGGCCTCCTCGATCGCCTCGCCCCACGAGAGGCCGTCCCCGGCGTGGTGCACCTCGTCGAGGATGACCAGCGTCTTCACCGCGGTGGCACGGGCGGCGTGCAGCATCGGCTTGCCGGCGACCTGGGCGTAGGTGGTCACGTAGCCCTGGGTGCCGGCGCGCACCGGCCCGACGGCGTTGGTCAGCCCGGGGTCCAGGACGATGCCCATCCGGTCGGCCGCGTCGGCCCACTGCAGGCGGAGGTGGTCGGTCGGGCAGACGACGATGACGCGGGCGACCTCGCGGCGCTGCAGCAGGCGCGCGGCGAGGGTGAGGGCGAAGGTCGTCTTGCCCGCGCCCGGGGTCGCGGTGACGAGGAAGTCCTTCGGGGACTCCTGCTCGTACTTCTCCAGAGCGGCCTGCTGCCAGGCCCGGAGCGGTCGGCTGGTCCTCTGCGGGGCGACCGCCTCCGCACGTGCTGCACTCCCCATGTCGTGGGTCATCCTGCCTGGGTCCGAGGCAACACGCCCAACCGGTCACCTCCCGCGCGCCACCCGTCCGGCGGCGTATGGGCGCCGGGTGCAGGCTCCTGACCTGCGCGGATGCCCGCACGGGGTCGCGGGTGTGGCGATCGTCTCGGACGCGGGACGGGTCGTTCCGTCTCGCAGGCCCCAGGCGTCTCGCAGCCCGCGACCGGCGGCCCCCTGCAGGGTCCCGCCGCGAGCGTGCGAGCGGTGGGGGGCAGGGGCCTTCCTCAGTCGGCGGGCTCGTCCACCCAGTCGGGGCCGTTGACCTCGCCGGGGCCGGCCAGGTCGGCGGCGTCGACGATCGTGTAGGCGTAGCCCTGCTCGGCGAGGAACCGCTGCCGGTGGGCGGCGTACTCGCTGTCGAGGGTGTCCCGGCTGACGACCGTGTAGAAGTGCGCCTGCCGGCCGTCGGCCTTGGGCCGCAGCACCCGACCGAGGCGCTGGGCCTCCTCCTGCCGGGAGCCGAAGGTGCCCGACACCTGGACGGCGACGGCGGCCTCGGGCAGGTCGATCGAGAAGTTGGCGACCTTGGAGACCACCAGCGTGCGGATCTCCCCGGCACGGAAGGCGTCGAAGAGCTTCTCCCGCTCGCGGTTGGTCGTCGACCCCTGGATGACCGGCGCGTCCAGCGCCTGGCCGAGCTCCTCGAGCTGGTCGAGGTAGGCGCCGATGACCAGCTTCTGCTCGTCGGGGTGGCGCTCCAGCACCCGGCGGATCACCGGCAGCTTGGACGACGCCGTGGCCGCGATCCGGTACCGCTCCTCGGGCTCGGCGACCGCGTAGGTCATCCGCTCCTCGTCGTCGAGCGACACCCGGACCTCGATGCACTCGGCGGGGGCGATGTAGCCCTGGGCCTCGATGTCCCGCCACGGGGCGTCGTAGCGCTTCGGGCCGATGAGGGAGAACACGTCGTCCTCCCGGCCGTCCTCGCGCACCAGGGTGGCGGTGAGGCCGAGCCGCCGGCGGGACTGCAGGTCGGCGGTCAGCCGGAAGATCGGCGCGGGGAGCAGGTGCACCTCGTCGTAGACGATCAGGCCCCAGTCCTGCGCGTCGAACAGGTCCAGGTGCCGGTACTCACCCTTCCGGCGCGTGGTGATCACCTGGTACGTGGCGATGGTGACCGGACGGATCTCCTTGCGCTCACCGGAGTACTCGCCGATCTCGTCCTCGGTCAGCGACGTGCGCGCGATCAGCTCGCGCTTCCACTGCCGCCCGGCGACGGTGTTGGTCACCAGGATCAGCGTGGTGGCCTTGGCCTCGGCCATGGCCGCCGCACCGACCAGCGTCTTGCCGGCGCCGCAGGGCAGGACGACGACGCCCGACCCGCCGGACCAGAAGCCCTCGACGGCCTCCTGCTGGTAGTCGCGCAGGTGCCAGCCGCTCTGGTCGAGCTCGATGGGGTGGGCCTGCCCGTCGACGTAGCCGGCGAGGTCCTCCGCCGGCCAGCCGACCTTGAGCAGCGCCTGCTTGAGCCGCCCGCGCTCCGACGGGTGGACGACGACGGTGTCCTCGTCGATCCGGGCACCGAGCATCGGGGCCACCCGCTTGCTGCGGATGACCTCCTCGAGCACCGCGCGGTCGGAGGTGGTGAGCACGAGGCCGTGCACGGGGTTGTTGGCCAGCGTCAGCCGGCCGAAGCGGTCCATCGTGTCGGCGACGTCGACCAGCAGTGCGTGGGGCACGGGGTAGCGGGAGTACCGCACCAGCGCGTCGACGACCTGCTCGGCGTCGTGGCCCGCGGCGCGGGCGTTCCACAGCGCGAGCGGGGTGACCCGGTAGGTGTGCACGTGCTCCGGCGAGCGCTCCAGCTCGGCGAACGGCGCGATCGCCGCACGGCAGTCGCGGGCCAGCGGGTGGTCGACCTCGAGCAGCAGGGTCTTGTCCGACTGGACGATGAGGGGTCCGTCGCTCACGGGAACCTTTCGGCAGCGGGCGTCCTGTCGGCACGGGCGGCGCCGGCAGGGGGAGGGAGCGGCCGCGGGAGGGCCACCGTCACGGTAACGACGGGGACCGACAGGGCCTTCCCGGCGGCAGGTGTCAGATCCACTCACGCAGCCGCAGCGGCGGCGGGTCCCCGCCCGGCCGCTGCAGCAGCACCTGGTCGACCCCCATGCGCCCGGCCTCGAAGGCCAGCGCGCTCGCGGCCATGTACAGCCGCCACACCCGTGCCCGGCCCGGTCCGGTGAGCGCGACCGCGGCGTCCCAGTGCTTCTCCAGCCGCTCCACCCACGCCCGGAGGGTGAGCCCGTAGTGCCTGCGCAGGGCCTCGACGTCGAGCACCTCGAGGCCCTGGCCCTCGAGGGCGGCCACCGTGCCGGCCAGGCTGAGCAGCTCGCCGTCGGGGAAGACGAACCGGGTGATGAAGGTGTCGGGGTCGAAGTCGGGTGCCCCCGCGTTCCAGGCGATGGCGTGGTTGAGCAGCCGGCCGCCGGGGCGCAGCAGGTCGTGCAGCGCCCGCGCGTACCCGGGCATCCCGGCGGCGCCGACGTGCTCGGCCATGCCGATCGAGCTGATCGCGTCGAAGGGGCCGTCGGCCACGTCCCGGAAGTCCTGGACCCGGATCTCCACCCGGCCGGCCAGCCCGGCCCCGGCCACCCGGGACCGGGCCAGCTCGGCCTGCTCGGTGGAGAGCGTGACCCCGACGACCCGCGCCCCGTACCGCTGCGCTGCGTGCAGCGCCAGGCTGCCCCAGCCGCACCCCACGTCCAGCAGCCGCGCCCCCGGCGCCAGTGCCAGCTTGCGGCAGACGAGGTCGAGCTTGGCCTCCTGGGCGGCGTCCAGGCCGGTGGCCGGGGACTCCCACACGGCGCACGAGTAGACCATCGACGGGCCGAGCACCAGCGCGTAGAAGTCGTTGCTGAGGTCGTAGTGGTGGGAGATCGCGGCGGCGTCCCGCGCCTTGGAGTGCCGCCGGCCGAACCGTCGCAGCCGGACCTCCTCCGGCGGCGGGGCGGGCTAGGGCCCGAGGGCGCCGAGCGAGGCGGCGGTGCGCACGAGGTCCGCCCGCTCGCGCAGCGTCAGCGGCGGCGCGTCGTCGGAGGCCAGCCGCCCGGCCGAGGACAGCGCCGCGAGCGTGTCGAAGACGTCGCCCTCCAGGTCCAGTTCCCCGGCCACGTAGGCGCGGCCCAGTCCCAGCTCGCCGGGCGACCACACGAGCCGGCGCACCGCGCGGCGGGAGCGCACGGCGATCACCGGGGCGCCGTCCGGGCCGGCGAGGGAACCGTCCCACGCCCGCAACCGCACGGGCAGCTCGTCGACGCCCAGGACCCCCTGCACGGCCGCGCCCAGGCGGGCCGCGACGGTCTGCTCGATCCCCATGACCGGGCAGCGTCGTGCGATCCGTTGCGTGAGGCAAGCGGTCACGGCACCGGTCAGGACGAGGCGGCCTGCTCCTCGTCCTCGACCAGGGCCACCGAGGTGATGCGGTGGACGGCGAAGGTGCGGCTCTCCCCGCGGCGCTCGTCGTACCCCTGCAGGTACCCGCCGGCCAGCGACACCGGCTGGACGACCCGCTGGCTGCCGCTGCCCTGGGCGTCGACGTAGCCCAGCCACACCGGCACGCCCTCGCGGACGGCGCGGGAGAGCAGCTCCAGCGTGCCGGCGGTGGTCACGCCGGGCACCTGGCGCACCGCCTCGCCGCGGCGGGCGGCGAGCGCGGCGTCGCCGGCGCGGACCTCGCGGACGGTGGCGTCCACCTCCTCCCTGCTCAGCGGCCGCGGCGCCTGCGGCGCGGAGCTGCCGGGCCGGCGGCCGGCTGCACGCGGCCGGGCCGGGGGCCGGGTGAGGACGGCGCCGCCGGGGGACTCGCCGGCCGGGGCGTAGCCCGCCGCGCGCAGCACGGTGAGCACCTCGTCGGCGCCCAGCCCGCTGACCAGCACCCCCGGCGCCAGGCGGCGGAGCTCGGCCTCCGCCGTCCGCCGGTCGTTGAGCACCTGCGAGAGCAACCCGTGGTCGTCGGAGCGGACGTAGCTCTCGATCGCACCCACCCGCAGCCGGCCGTGCTGGCGGGCGACGTCGTCGACGAGGTAGTCCAGCGCCTGGGGCACCGGCGTCCGGGAGGCGCGGGCGAGGAACTCGTGCAGGTCGGTGGCCGACCACCCGGAGTCCAGCGCCCGCCGCACGCTGGACTCCGACACCCGGAACACCGTCGCCCCGCCGGAGGACTCGACGTCGGCGACGACGGCGAGGGTGTCGGCGAGCTCGGCCACCAGCGGCCCGGGGGCGATCAGCGACAGGTCGGGCTGGGCGAGCACGTGGTCGACCGGCTCCGGGAGCAGGCCGCGCACCCCGTCTGCCGCCCCGTCCTCCCCACCGGTCAGCAGCCCGCGACCACCCGTGGAGAGCACCCCGCCGACCAGCACCCCCAGCCGGGTGGCCTCGGTGAGGACGTCGGGCACCGGGGCCAGCCGGTCGGCGCGGCGCGGGGTCCGCCAGCGCAGCAGCGCCACCAGGTCGTCGGCGGCCAGGCCGGTGCCGGGCGGGTACTCGGCGAGGGTGGCCAGCGCCGACCGGCGGATCGCCGGAGCGGTGTGCCGTACGAGGTCGGGGGAGAGGGCGTTGACCGCCTTGCCCGAGACGTCGCGCTGGCCGGCCAGCGAGGGCAGCCGCACGGCGTCCAGCCAGCCGGCGGCGAGCGTCGCCCACCGGTCGTGGAGGTCCTGCTCCCGCCACAGGTCGTAGGCCCGCGTGGGCAGCCACTCGTCGCGGTGCGGCCCGCCGACGTCGAGCAGCCCGGCGACGTGCGCCAGCTCCAGCAGCCAGCCGGCTTCCGGTTCGGTGACGTGCAGCGCGCGGGCCAGCCGCTTCTGGTCGCGGACCCCGATCCCGCCGCTGCGCAGCAGCCCGGCGGGCTCCTCCTCGAGCAGGACCAGCAGCTCGCCGACCCGCCCGATCGTCTCCAGCGCCGCGCCGGCCGACTGCCGGTCCACGACGGCCGGGTCGCGCTCGACGACCCCGGGCTCCGGACGCAGCCGTGGTGGGCCGAAGGGGCGGCCGCCGCGCAGCACCAGCCCGACCTCGCGCGGCAGCTCCACGTTGAGCGCGTCGATCCGGGCGAGCAGGCCGCGCTGCAGCAGGCGCCGGGCCGGGGAGCTGCCGTTGCCGGGGGTGTCGGGCAGGTGGCCGACCGGACGGTCCCCCGCCAGCCGCTCGAGGACCTCGCGCTCCTCGGCCGACAGCTCACCGAGTGCCGCGGGCAGGTCGGCGGGCAGGGTCAGCCGCAGCTCGGCCGCCCGGCGGCCCAGCCCCGCCGGGTACCGGACGGCGCGGCGCACCGGGTCGGGCGCGTGCAGGACCTCGTCGCCCCACAGCAGCGCGCGGGTCGCCAGCCGGCCGAGGCCGGTCTCCAGGACGTCGTCGGGGACCTCCGGGAGGGCGGCGGGCAGCTCCGCGGCGTCCACGCCGTCGGTGTCGGCCAGCAGCACGACGTCGAGCACCTGCAGCGTCGCGGCGTCCAGCTCGTCGAGGGCGCGGTCGACCGACACCGGCACCGCCAGCCGGCTGGCCAGGGCGACGACGTCGGAGGGGGCCGGCCGGGCGACGTCGGGGCGGGCCGCCAGGAGCGCGGCCAGCTGCTCGTCGCTGCGGGTGCGCAGCCACGCCGAGAGCGTGGCGGGGCGTTCGGCAGGCATCCGGTCCACGCTACGACGTCGCGGCCGGGTCCCGCCGACGTCGTCCGGACAGCCCGCCCCCGCCAGGTGGTCGCGGTGCGCCAGCATGACCGGGTGCACCCGGCGGCCGAGGACCCCCAGACCCAGGCGGCGCTCACCGGCTACCAGGCCGGCGCGTGGCGGTGGCTGGCCGGCGGGGTGATCGCGGTGGTCCTGGGGGTGCTGCTCGGCGCGGCCGCGGTCGGCATCGCCGAGGACTCCGGCCGGCGGGTCCCCGGCGCCGGGCTGCTGGTCGTCGTGCTGGTCGTCGCCGGGACGGTCGCGGCCGTCGCAGGCGCCGGTGCGCTGCTGCGCCACCGGCGGTGGCAGCGGGCGCTGCGACGGGTGCCCTGGCAGACCGGGGTGCTGCGGGTCGCCGGCCCGGCGGTGCTCGCGTTCGAGCCGGAGGGGTACGACGAGACCGACCCGTACGACGCCCCGGTGCGGCTGCGGCTGGCCAGCACCGCGGTGTGGCGGACCCGTGCGGTGCAGCAGCTGCACGACGCGGTGGTCCGTGCCGCGCCCGTCGGACCGCGCGAGTGGGTGCTCACCGCGGACGGGCTGCCGACCGTCTACGGCGCCCGGGTGACCGGCCGGCGTCCGGCGCCCGGCTCCCCCTCCGAGGCGTAGTGCGTGCGTTCGGGGTATCGCTTCCGCGAAGATGTCCCCCGACGCGGCACCGCGCGGTGCCCGCACCAGAACGACGAGAGGCACGGCGAGATGGCCAAGCGGAAGACCAAGCACGCGCACCTGGTGGAGCCCACCTGGGGTCAGTCGGTGGACGGCGGCCCGCCGCTGACGGAGTTCACCGCCGAGCCGGCCGGCCCGCTCTCGCCCTTCGGTGAGGACCACGGGTTCCCGCTGCCGCCGAGCAAGATCCGGTACGCGCACCCGACCGACAAGCCGAACCGCGCGGGCGTGCAGGCGGTCGAGAGGTGAGCGCCCCCGCGCTGCCGTCCTACAGCAGCGGGACCTCCACGGTCCCCCTGCTCGGCGACACCATCGGGGCGAACCTCGACCGGACGGCAGCGCGGGTGGGTGACCACGAGGCGCTGGTCGAGTGCGCCACGGGTCGCCGGTTCAGCTACCCGCAGTTCGTCGCGGAGGTCGACGCGGTCGCCCTCGGGCTGGACGCGCTGGGCGTCGCCAAGGGTGACCGGGTCGGCATCTGGGCGCCGAACTGCGCGGAGTGGGCCTTCGTCCAGTACGCGACGGCGAAGCTCGGCGCGATCCTGGTCAACATCAACCCGGCCTACCGCACCCACGAGCTGGCCTACGTCCTGCAGCAGGCCGGCATCTCGGTCCTGGTCAGCGCGCCGGAGTTCAAGACCAGCGACTACCGGGCGATGGTCACCGAGGTGCGGGACTCCTGCGCCGACCTGCGCGAGGTCGTCTTCCTCGGGTCGCCGGAGTGGGACCGGCTCGTGGCCACCGGGCGGGACGGCGACCGCGGCCTGCTCGCCGAGCGGGAGACCCAGCTCTCGGCGGACGACCCGATCAACATCCAGTACACGTCGGGCACCACAGGCTTCCCCAAGGGCGCCACGCTCACCCACCACAACCTGCTCAACAACGGGTTCTTCGTGGGGGAGGGCTGCGGCTACACCGAGGCCGACCGGATCTGCATCCCGGTGCCCTACTACCACTGCTTCGGCATGGGCATGGGCAACCTGGCGGCCACCTCGCACGGCGCGACGATGGTGATCCCGGCGCCCGGCTTCGACCCCGCGGCCACGCTGCAGGCGGTCCAGGACGAGCGGTGCACGTCGCTGTACGGCGTCCCGACGATGTTCATCGCCGAGCTCGCGCTGCCGGACTTCGCCTCCTACGACCTGTCGAGCCTGCGGACCGGGATCATGGCCGGCTCGCCGTGCCCGGTGGAGGTGATGAAGCGGGTGGTCGCCGAGATGGGCATGACCGAGGTGACCATCTGCTACGGGATGACCGAGACCTCACCGGTCTCCACCCAGACCGGGGCCGACGACGACCTCGACCGGCGCACCTCCACCGTGGGCCGGGTGCACCCGCACCTCGAGGTGAAGGTCATCGACCCCGAGACCGGGCTCACCGTCCCGCGCGGCACGCCCGGCGAGTTCTGCACCCGCGGGTACTCGGTGATGCTCGGCTACTGGAACGAGCCGGAGAAGACCGCCGAGGTCATCGACGCCGCCCGCTGGATGCACACCGGGGACCTCGCGGTGATGGACGGCGAGGGCTACCTCAACATCGTCGGCCGGATCAAGGACATGGTGATCCGCGGCGGCGAGAACGTGTACCCGCGGGAGGTGGAGGAGTTCCTCTTCACCCACCCCGACATCATCGAGGCGCAGGTCATCGGGGTCCCCGACGAGCGCTTCGGCGAGGAGCTCATGGCCTGGGTGCGGCTGCGCGAGGGCGCCGAGGAGGTGACCGTGGAGTCGCTGCGGGAGTTCTGCGCGGGCAAGCTCGCCCACTACAAGGTCCCGCGCTACGTGAAGGTCGTCGACGGCTTCCCGATGACGGTCACCGGCAAGGTCCGCAAGGTCGAGATGCGCGAGGTCTCCATCGAGGAGCTCGGCCTGCAGTCCGCCGCCGCCATCCGCAACGCCTGAACGGAGTGCCGGAGTGCAGGATCCCTGCGCTCCGGCACTCCGCTAGACGGTCGCGGGCACGACGAGGGCCCGGTGGTCCGACAGCGGCAGCCGCACCACCTCGGCCGGCCCGCCGGCCCTGATGGGGCCGCGGGCGAGCACGTGGTCGAGCTGGCGGGTCGGCGCGTCCACCGGGAAGGTCGGGGCACCCGCGGCCAGCGGCTGCAGTCCGCTCACCCGCACCGCCTGGGGTGTCTGCATGTTGAGGTCCCCCATGAGGACGAGGGGCTCGCGGGTGCCGGTGAGCGACCGCACCAGCTTCGACAGCTGCAGCGCGCCCCACCCCGGGACGAACGACAGGTGGGTGTTGCAGACGGTGAGCTGGCCTGCGGGCCCTTCGAGGACGGCGGCGACGGCGACCCGTGGCTCGTCGTCCACCATCCTCGGGCGCGGCATCCCGCGGAGCCACACCGGCACCCGGCTGCGCAGCGCCGGCAACCGGACCACCCGCCACGACACCACCGGGTACCGGGACAGCAGCGCGATCCCGTAGCTGGCCGACCCCGGCTGCTCGTCCCCGGTGGCCGCCATCCAGGTCCCGCCCGGGGTGCCCGACAGTGCCGCCACGAACTGGGAGTCCACGGCGCCCATCGCCTCGGCGGCGACCGCCGTCAGGTCCGCGCCCATCGACCGCGGCTGGTCCCGGTCGACCTCCTGCATGCCGAGGACGTCGGCGTCGAGGCTCTTCACCGCCGCGGCGAGCCGCTCGACGTCGACCCGGTCGTCGACGGGGGAGCGGCCGTGGAGGATGTTGAACGTCGCGATCCGCACGAGGCTCCTGTGCCCCGGACGCCGCCGTCCACACCGTCACGTTCCGACGACCCACCGCCGGGTAGCAGGTACCGCGTGCAGCCCTCCGACCGGGACGAGATCCGTGACCTCCTCAAGCGCGTCGCCGTCGCCCTGAAACAGGGCGACGTCCCCTTCGCCCTGTGCGGTGGGTACGCGGCCTGGGTCCGCGGGGCCCCCGAGCCCGACCACGACGCCGACTTCCTCGTCCCGGCCGCGGAGGCCGAGCGGGCGGCGAAGGTCATGGCGGAGGCCGGCCTGGAGGTCGTCGACCCGGCGGAGGACTGGCTGACCAAGGTGGTGCAGGGCAACTCGTTCGTCGACGTCCTGTGGCGCACCTGCGGGAACCCGGTCGAGATGGACCTCATCGAGCGGGCCGAGGAGCTGCCCGTGCTGTCGGTGCACATGCCCGTCCTCGAGGCGACCGACATCCTCGTCACCAAGCTCATGGCGCTCGACGAGCACTACTGCGACTACTCGCGGCTGCTCCCGGTGGCCCGCGCGCTGCGCGAGCAGGTGGACTGGGACCGCGTGCGCCGGGACGTGCAGGCCAACGACTTCGCCGTGGTCTTCCTCGTCCTGCTCGACCGCCTCGGGGTCGTGGAGCAGCCGGCCGGCGAGGACTGAGCGCGGCGACCTGCGCGCCGGCGTTCCCCGGGGTGCTGTCGAAAGGGGGCGTGGTCGCCGACCGCGACGACTAACCTGGGGTCAGCGGCGTCCGTGCCGTGCCCGTCCTCCCGGCCCGGTGCCGGGTCCGCCCGCGACCGACTGAGGGATCAACGTGCCCACCGGCAGAGTCAAGTGGTTCAACCCGGAGAAGGGGTTCGGTTTCCTCTCCCGCGAGGACGGGCCCGACGTCTTCGTGCACAAGGACGCCCTGCCGACCGGGACGAGCGAGCTCAAGCCCGGTCAGCGGGTGGAGTTCGGCATCGTCGCCGGCCGCCGGGGTGACCAGGCGCTGCAGGTCCGGGTGCTCGACCCGCTGCCCTCGGTCGCGGCCGCGCACGCCGAGCGGACCCGCAAGAAGCCCGACGAGCTGGTCCCGATCATCGAGGACCTGATCAAGCTGCTCGACGACGTCTCCAACGGCCTGCGGCGGGGGCGCCACCCCGACCGGCAGGTGGCCCGCAAGGTCGCCTCCGTGCTCCGCGCCGTCGCCACCGACCTGGAGCACTGAACAAGGGCCTCGTCCCGGGCCCCGCCCCTCGCTCTGCTCGGGGCGGGGCCCGGGACGGTGGCCGTTCCGTCACGTCATCGGGCTGAGGCGGCCCTGCGGGGTCCCGCCTCAGCCGGCGGGGGGCTGCTCGGGCGTCGCGGTCGCCGTCCCGCCGGCGGAGCCGCCGCTGCGGAAGAACCCCACCGGCCACGCCCCGCTGAAGCCGTCGCACTCCTCGCCGGCGTCCTCCACGACGACCAGGTAGAACGCCGGCGGGACGACGTCGTCGGAGTTGATGTCGTCCAGGACGGTCGTGCCGGCTTCGGCATCGACCGTCCCGAGCTGCTCCTCGAGCCGCTCGTCGAAGACCTGGACGCTCCAGCCCCGTTCGGCCACCACCTCCGGCACGGTGATGCGGATCGTGGTGTCGGCGGGGACCTCGATCCTCGGCGGCCTGCGGTCGTAGCGCTGCCCCTCGCCGTCCAGGCAGTACTGGGTCGGTGCGACGTCGACCTGCTGCGTCCCCGCCTGGACGACGACGTCCACCGGGCCCGCCGGCTCATCGGAGCCGCAGCCGGCCACCCCGGCCACGAGCAGCAGCGCCGCTGGGGCGGCAGCGCGCCTCACGCCGGCCACCGGTCGGCGGGCGCGGGCACCACCGGGTCGGCGACAGCGGCGGGCGAGGGCGCGGGCCGGCGGCGAGGCCCCCACAGCACCAGGCCCATGGCCAGCACGAGCAGGCCGGCGGCCACCGCGAAGCCGAGCCAGCCGGTCGGTGGCAGGGCGATGCCGAGCGCGCCCCCGACGACCCAGGCCAGCTGCAGCATCGTCTCGGAGCGGGCGAACGCCGACGCCCGCAGGCTCTCGGGCACCTCGCGCTGGATGATCGCGTCGAGGGCCACCTTGCCGAGGGCGTTGGCCACGGCCGCGACGCCGGCGACCAGCGCCGCCATGGGGAGGCTGAAGAACACCGCCGCGACGACCGTCACCGCCGCCGCCGTGCCGGCCGACCACAGCACGATCGGGTCCGGGGCGACGCGGTGCAGCCGGGAGCCGACCGCGGTGCCGACCACGCTGCCCACCCCGGCGGCCGCGGCCACCGCGCCGAGGGCGAGGGTGGCCTGCCAGCCGCCGTCGACGGTGGCCTGGACCAGGAACGCGGAGAAGATGGTGAGGAAGCCGCCGAGGCCCCGCAGGGCGGCGTTGGCCCGCAGCGCCAGGACCACCCGGGGGTTGACCGGCCGGCGTCGTCGGCCGGGGACCACCACCGGCACCGGCGCGGTCGTGAAGACGTCGGCGGGCAGCTCCCCGGTCGGGACGTCGACGTGGCGGGGCAGCCGCACCGCGAGGACCGCTCCGGCCGCGAACACCGCCGCGGTCACCCACAGCTCCGGCGGGAACCCGAAGGCCCACGCCAGCCCGCCACCGAGCCCGCCGAACACCCCGGCGGTGAGCAGCCCGAAGACCGACGTCCGGGAGTTGGCCGAGGTCAGCGACATCGCGCTGGGCAGCACCCGCGGGACGACGGCGGCGCGCAGCACGTTGTGCGCCTTCGACAGCACCAGCACGCCGAGCGCCGCCGGGTAGAGCACCAGGTCGTCGTAGTGCGCGGCCATGACGAGGGCGAGCACCGCCCTGCCCAGCAGGCTGGCGGCCATCGCCCAGCGGCGGCCGCGCTGCAGCTTGTCGAGCAGCGGCCCGATGACCGGCGCGACGACGGCGAAGGGCGCCATGGTCACCAGGAGGTAGAGCGCCACGTTGCTGCGCTGGGCATCGGTCGTGGCGGCGAAGAACAGCGTCCCGGCCAGGGACACGGCGATCATCGCGTCCCCGGCCATGTGGAGGGCGTTGACCCACAGCAGGTGGGTCAGCCCGCTCTCCCCGGCTCCGTCGGCACGGCTGGCCGTGTGCACCCGGCGCACGGCCGCACCGGTCAGTTGCCGCGTGCGGGCGGCGGCGACCCGGGTGACGGTCAGCTTCCGGGGCATCGGGGGCGGCGGGGGAGTGGCGGCCGGCCGCTCGTACCCACCGGGCAGGACGGCGGTCGGCGGCTGCGACTCGCCTGCGGGGGGACCGCCGGCCCAGGGCGGCGGCGCGGCCGGCTGTGGCCGGGTGCCGGGCCGGCCCACCCCGAGCGGTGTGGTGTCCATGCCCTCCGCGCCCGATGGCAGCGGGTGCCGGCGCGGGGCGCCGCGACGGGCACCGAAGGGGCGTGAGCTGGGCACCTCCCCATCGTGCCGCACCTCCCTGGACGCGCGGTCGAGCGTCCGCCCCCGTGCCGTCGGCGTCGCCGTCGCGTCAGGGACAATGGTGCCGTGGCCGACTACCCCCACCCCGCCGGCGCGGGGCGCGACGTGCTGTCCGCGGCGGTCGAGCAGGCCCGGGCCGCGGCGGTCGACACCGCCGGTTCCCCCGACCTGGTCGGCGAGCACCTGGGGGTCTCCCCCGAGCCGCTGGCCGACGGCACCGCGCACCCGGTCGACCCCGCGGCGCTCGGCGAGGTCGTCACCCACTCCTTCGCCAGCGAGGTGCCCGGGTACGTCGGCTGGCACTGGGCGGTCACGCTGGCCCGGGTGCCCGGCGAGGACGTCGTCACCGTCGACGAGGTGGTCCTGCTGCCCGGCGAGCAGGCTCTGCTGGCCCCCGCGTGGGTGCCGTGGCACGAGCGCCTGCGGCCCGGCGACCTGTCGGTCGGCGACGTGCTGCCCTCGACCGAGGACGACCCGCGGCTGGTGCCCGCCTACACGACCGACGACGACGCCGACGACGACCCCGAGGGTGCGGTCGTCGCCCGGGAGGTCGGGCTCGGCCGCGAGCGCGTCATGTCGCAGCAGGGGCGCAGCGAGGCGGCGGCCCGGTGGAGCGCCGGGGAGTACGGCCCGCGCTCGGCGATGGCCCGGCACGCGCCCGGCCCGTGCGGCACCTGCGGGTTCTTCCTCCCGCTGGCCGGCTCGCTGCGGCACGGCTTCGGCGCCTGCGGCAACGTCTACGCCCCGGCCGACGGGCGCGTGGTCACCGTCGACTACGGCTGCGGTGCGCACAGCCAGGCGACGCTCCTGCCCGACGACGCCACTGAGGTCGTGACGTCGGCGCGGTACGACACGGGCGCCTTCGACGTGCTCTGACACGGCGGTCCTCGGGACCGCACCGCGGCCACCTGCCGTCCCCGGCCGGCGTCGGGCCCATCCGGCCCTCGTCGGGGACCCTCCGGGCCCCGCTCCTCACGACCACCGCGGCCGGGTGCCGTCCCCGGCCGGGCGCTGAGCCCCCCGGCGCCGGAGTGTCAGTCCTTGCGGCCGAGCTGGCCCTGCAGGCGCATGACGGTCAGGCCGACGCCGGCCAGGGCGATGCCCGCGACGCAGGTCCAGGTCCACACCCGGTCGACGCGGTCGCCGAGGAGCAGGAGGACGACGAGGGCGACGACCCACAGCGCCGTGCAGGCGAGGACCACGCGGACGGTGTCCACCCGCAGCGGTGGTGGGGCCGGTTTCGTCGGAGCGGGCACGTCCCGACCCTAGGCCCCGGCTGACCGCCCGGCGTGCACGCGCCCGAAACGTGCGTGTGGCACGCTGTCGCCGCTCGTTGCAGTCCGCACTGGTCGGCCGGCGCGCGCTTCCCCCGCCGCCCGCCCGCCCGCCACCCGCCTGTGGAGTCCCTCATGCCCGACAAGTCCCGCCCCTCCGGGGCCAGCAACGCGACCGCGGGGAACGGCGGCACCCCGGCCGACGTCGCCGCGTCGCGGACGCCCCGCCGCAGCGAGGGGCCGCGGGTGAAGCCCAGGAACGGCCTGGACCGCTACTTCTCCATCAGCGCCCGCCGCTCCACGGTGGCCCGCGAGATGCGCGGCGGCGTGACCACGTTCTTCACGATGGCCTACATCGTGGTGCTCAACCCGATCATCCTGTCCGGTGCCGACGTCACCGGTGCGTCGCTGCCCTTCGCCTCCGTCGCCGCGGTCACCGCGCTGATCGCCGGGGTCATGACGATCGTCATGGGCATCGTCGGCCGGTACCCCCTCGCGCTGGCCACCGGGCTGGGCATCAACGCGATCGTCGCGGTCTACGCGACCACGCAGCTGTCCTGGCCCGAGATCATGGGCCTGGTCGTGCTCGAGGGCCTGCTGATCACCGTCCTGGTGCTCACCGGCTTCCGGCGGGCGGTGTTCGAGGCGATCCCGCCGCAGCTGAAGACGGCGATCGCGGTGGGCATCGGCTTCTTCCTCACGATCATCGGGCTCGCCGACGCCGGCGTCATCCGCCCCGGCAACCCGCTGATCAGCTTCGGCGTGGGTGGCCAGCTGGCCGGCTGGCCGCTGCTGGTCTTCGTCGTCGGCCTGCTGCTGACCAGCGTCCTGGTGGTGCGCAAGGTCAAGGGCGCGCTGCTCATCGGCATCGTCGTCGCCACCGTGCTGGCCATCGTCATCGAGGCCGTTGCTGACATCGGCCCGCGCTTCGGTGCCGACGGCGCCGAGAACGCGCGCGGCTGGGCCCTCCAGGTCCCGACGCTCCCCGACGACGTGGTCAGCGCGCCCGACCTGTCCCTGGTCGGCAACTTCTCGCTGTTCGGCGGCTTCGAGCGGATCGGCGTCATCGCCGCGCTCCTCATCGTCTTCTCGATCATGATCGCCGACTTCTTCGACACCGTCGGCACCGTGACGGCCGTCGGCGCCGAAGGTGGCCTGCTCGACGAGAAGCGCAACCTGCCGGGGTCACAGCCGGTCCTGCTCGTGGACTCCCTGGCCGCCGCGGCCGGTGGGGCGGGCAGCGTCTCGTCCAACACCACCTACATCGAGAGCGCCTCCGGTGTCGCCGACGGCGCCCGCACGGGCCTGGCGAGCGTGGCCACCGGCGTCCTGTTCCTGCTGGCGATGTTCTTCACGCCGCTGGTCCAGATCGTCCCCTCGGAGGCGGCGGCCCCGGCGCTGGTGATCGTCGGCGCGCTGATGATCAGCCAGATCCGGCACCTGGAGTGGGACGACATGTCCCTGGTGATCCCGGCCTTCCTCACCATCGCCCTGATGCCGTTCACCTACTCGATCACCAACGGCATCGGCGCCGGCGTGGTCAGCTACGTGCTGCTGCGCGTGGCCACCGGCCGGGCGCGGCAGGTGCACCCGCTGATGTGGGTCATCACCGTGCTCTTCCTCCTCTACTTCGCCCTGGAGCCGCTGCAGCAGCTGTTCTGAGCCGCGCGGCCCAGGATCATTAGCTAGGCTGAGGATCGTGAGCCGGACGACGCTGGACACCGCGGCGCTGGCCCACGACCTGCGGCTCGCGGTGATGCGGTTCTCCCGCAGGCTGCGCAACCAGCGGGTCGACGAGTCGGTCACCCTCACCCACCTGGCCGCGCTGTCCACGCTGAAGCGGCACGGCCGGATGAGCCCGGGGGAGCTGGCGGCCCACGAGCGGGTGCAGCCGCCGTCGATGACCCGGGTCGTCGTCGCGCTGGAGGGGATGGGCCTGGTCACCCGGAGCCCCCACCCCACCGACGGCCGGCAGGTGGTCATCGAGCTCACCCCGGCGGCCGAGGAGCTGCTGACCGTCGAGGCGCGGGCCCGGGAGGCGTGGCTGGCCGGGCGGCTGCACGAGCTCACGGCGGAGGAGCGGGCGGTGCTCCGCGAGGCGTCGGCGATCATGGACAAGCTGGCGAGTGGGTGAGCCGACGACCCGACCGTGGAGGGGTGTTCCGGTCCCTGCGGGTGCGCAACTACCGGATCTACGCCTCGGCCAACCTGGTCAGCCTCACCGGCACGTGGATGCAGCGGATCGGCCAGGACTGGCTGGTGCTGCAGCTGTCCGGCGACAGCGGCGTCGCCCTGGGCCTGATCACGGCGTTGCAGTTCGGGCCGACCCTCCTGCTGAGCATGTACGGCGGCGTGCTGGCCGACCGGTACGCCAAGCGCCGGGTGCTGGTCCTCACCCAGGCCCTCATGGGGCTGCTGGCGCTGGTGCTCGGTGTCCTGGTGGCCGCGGACGGGATCGCGCTCTGGCACGTGTTCGTCCTCGCCGGGGCGCTGGGCGCGGTGTCCGCGATCGACGCGCCGGTGCGGCAGTCCTTCGTCTCGGAGATGGTCGGGCCCGAGTACCTGGCCAACGCCGTCAGCCTCAACTCCACGATCTTCAACGGGGCACGGCTGGTCGGCCCGTCGGTCGCGGGGCTGGTCATCGGCGCGGCCTCCGGTGACACCGCGCCGGCGTTCCTGGTCAACGCCGCCAGCTTCGCCTTCACCATCGGCGCGCTGGTGGCCATGCGAGCCGACGAGCTGCACCCGAGCCCGCCGGTGGCGCGGGGGAAGGGGCAGCTGCGGGAGGGGCTGACCTACACCTGGGCGCACCCGGACCTCGTGCTGGCCATGGGCCTGGCCTTCGTCCTGGGCACCTTCGCCTTCAACTACCAGGTCACCATCGCGCTGATGGCCCGTGAGGTCTTCGACCTGGGGGCGGAGGCGTTCGGGCTGCTCTCCACCTGCTTCGCCGTCGGGTCGCTGTCCGGCGCCCTGCTGTCCACCCGGCGCAGCGCGCGGCCGCGGCAGCGCTTCCTCGTCGGAGCGGCGATCGTCTTCGGCCTGCTCACCATCGCCTGCGGCCTGATGCCCGGGTACTGGTCCTTCGCGGTGCTGCTGGTGCCGACCGGGGCGGCCGGCCTGGTCTTCAGCGTGGCCAACAACAGCTTCGTGCAGCTCGGGGTCGACCCCCAGGTGCGCGGCCGGGTGATGGCGCTGTACTTCATGTGCTTCATGGGTGGCACGCCGCTGGGTGCGCCGCTGATCGGCTGGGTCTCCGAACACCTCGGCGCCCCCTGGGGCCTGATCCTCGGTGGGGCGGTCGCGGTCGTCGCCGGGGTCGGGGCGGCCGCCTGGCTGGCGCGTGGGCGGCGGGTGCGCCTCGAGGCACGGGTGTCCCCGCCGCGGCTGCACCTGCACGTGGGTCCTCGGCCCGGCGTGCCCCCGGTGCCGGTGCGCACCGCCGCGGGGCAGGCAGCCGACCAGCCCGCAACGAGGGGCTGACCTCGTGACCGCCTCCGCTCGCGGACGTACGGTGTCGCCACGCGCCCGTCGAGTCGTCCGCGGAGGCGGCATGGCTGCTTCGTTGCTCACCCTGGGGTCGATCGTCGCCGGGGTGGTCGGTGCCGTGGGGCTGCTGGGCTGGCTCGCCCGCCTGGTGTTCGGCGGTGCCCGGCTGCCGGTACGGCGCCAGCGGGTCGCGCCGGTGCCGCAGCACCGGCCGATCGAGGTCGTCGCCGCCGACCTGCGCCGGCTCGCCGCCCTGCTGGCCCGGGTGCCCGCCGGCGCGCCGATGGCCCGGCGCCGTGGCCTGCAGGCCGCCTACGACGACGTCCTGGAAGAGGCCGCGCTGATCCTCGAGGTGCCGCACACCCTGGCCGGCCGGCCTCCCGGGACGGCGCGCGACACCGAGCGGCTGCGCCTGCAGACGGCCCTGACCGACGCGGGACTGGCGGTGCGCGACTGAGCGCCGCCGACGCCGGCCCGCGGGGACCCCGGCTGTTCTTCGCCGTCACGCCGCCGGCTGCGGCGCGCGAGGACCTCGACCGCGCGCTCGAGCCGCTGCGCACCGCCCCGGGCGGACCCCGGTGGACCGCACCCGAGCGATGGCACCTCACCCTGCTGTTCCTGGGCCGGGTCCCCGACGAGACCGTGCCGCCACTCGTCGAGGGGGCCGGTCCCGCGGTGGCGGCCACGCCGCCGCTCACGCTCCGGCTGGCCGGGGGCGGCCGGTTCGGCTCACGGCGCCGTCCCTCGGTGTGCTGGGCCGGCGTCGCCGGGGACGGCGACGTGCTCGGTGCCCTGGCCGCGCGGCTGGCCCGCGTGGCCCGCTCGCTCCGGCTGCCGGTCGAGGACCGGCCGTTCCGGGCGCACCTCACGCTCGGCCGCTGGCGACCCGGACGCCCCGGCGACGGCGACCTGCCCGACCGGCTGGCCGGCTACCGCGGCCCGAGCTGGCCGGTGACCGAGGTCGAGCTGCTGGAGAGCCACCTCGGCCCCGCACCGCGCTACGAGCGCCGGGCGGCCTGGCCGGTCGGCTGACCGCGGTCGACGCTGCGGGCGGACGACCCGAGAGGCGCCCTGGCAGTCTCGGGGCCGTGCCGCAGACCCGTCCCGAGATGTCCGAGTTCGACGCCGCCACCGCGGTCACCCGCACGGAGGGCGGTGGGCTGACCGCCGAGCTCGACGAGGGGTGGGACGTCGGCCCCGGCATCCTCAACGGCGGCTACCTGCTCGCGGTGGTCGCCCGGGCGGCGCTGACCGCGAGCCCGCACGAGCACCCGGTGGCGGTGTCCGCGAGCTTCCTGCGGGCCACCGCCCCCGGCCGCGCCTCGCTGACGGTCACGCCCGGCCCCGCGGGCCGGACGCTCGCGCACGCCGCCGTGCTCCTCACCGGCGCCGACGGCCCCACGCTGTCGGTCCAGACGACGACGGCGACGCTCACCGACGAGCCAGCCGCGTACTCCGCCGCCCCACCGCCGGAGGCCACCCCCGTGCAGGACTGCCTCCCCGCCGTGGACGACGGCACGTCGGTCCACCCCCTGCCGCAGGTGGGCCTGCGGACGCGGGTGCACACCCGGCTGGACCCGACGACCGCCGGCTGGGCGACGGGCCGGCCCGGGGAGGAGCCGGTCGTGCGGGGCTGGGTGCGGCTGGCCGACGGCCGGGAGCCCGACCCGCTCGCGCTCCTGCTCTTCGCCGACGTCCTCCCGCCGACCAGCTGGGCGGTCGGGCGGTTCGGGTGGGCGCCGACCGTGCAGCTGCAGGTGCTGGTCCGCGCGCTGCCGGCGCCGGGGTGGTGCCTGGTCGAGGCGCGGGCCGGCGAGGTCGCCGGAGGCTGGCTCGACGAGGACTACCGCATCTGGGACTCGACCGGCCGGCTGGTCGCGCAGAGCCGCCAGCTCGCCCGCCTGCCGCGCTGACCGTGCTCGGCGGTTCCCCCGCCACGGTCCCGACGCCCTGATCGTGGGCGGAGCGCGCCTTGGCAGGATCGACCGCGTGCCCGCCGCGCCTGAGCTCATCACCGACCCGGACGACGAGCGGGTGGCCGACTTCCGCGACCTGAAGTCCGGTGACCGCCTGCCGGGCACCGAGCGGGGGACCGGGCCGGTGATCGTGGAGGGGGTCCCGGCGGTGGAGCGGCTGCTGGCCTCCCCGTACCGCGTCCGGGCGGTCTTCGGCGTGCCCGGCCGGGTCGCCGCGCTGGGCCTGCCCGAGGGCGTCCCGGCCTACGAGGCGGACAAGTGGGTGCTGTCGGAGGTGATCGGGTTCCGGCTGACCCGAGGGGTGCTGGCCTCGGCCGACCGCCGCCCTCCGGCCGACCTCGATGCGCTGCTGTCGGGTCCGGACCCGGCCGCGCCGCGCCGGCTGGCGGTCCTCGAGGCGCTCAACGACGCGGAGAACCTGGGCTCGATCGCCCGGTCCGCCGTCGCGCTCGGGGTCGACGGTCTGCTGCTGGACCCGCGCTGTGCCGATCCGCTCTACCGGCGCTCCGTGCGGGTCTCCATGGGGCACGTCCTCGCGCTGCCGTTCGCCGTCCTGCCCGACTGGCCGGCCGGGCTCGGGCGACTGCACGAGGCGGGCTACCTCACCGTCGCGCTCACCCCGGCGCCGGACGCCGTGGACCTCGCCGAGGTCGACCCGCGCGCCCACCCGCGCACCGCCGTGCTGCTGGGCGCGGAGGGGCCCGGGCTCAGCCCCGAGGCGCAGCGGGCCGCGCGGGTCCGGGCGCGGATCCCGATGCGGGCCGGCGTCGACTCCCTCGGCGTGGCCGCGGCGGCCGCGGTCGCCTTCGCCACCCTCCGTTGAGCCGGGGTCCCGTGCTCGCCGTCAGGTGGCCTGCTGTCAGCCGCGCAGGCTGAAGCGGGCCAGCAGGGCGCGGGCGTCCTCGGCGCGGGCGGGGTTGCACATCACGTCGTAGCGGCCGGCGATGATCGCGCTGGTGCTGGTGAAGTCGCGCCGTCCGCGGGTCGCCGCGTAGCCCATCGCGCCGAACAGGGCGCCGAAGACCAGGCCGATGAGCAGGCCGGACAGCACCGAGCCGACCCAGTTGCTGCCGTCGACGGCGAAGATGCCCAGCAGCAACCCGACGAACAGGCCCCACCACGCACCGGCCGCCGCGCCGGCCCCGATCGCCCGGCCCCAGGTGAGCCGGCCGGTGACCCGCTCGACCTGCTTGAGGTCCGAGCCGATGATCGTGACGTTCTCGACCGGGAACTTCTCGTCGGCCAGGTAGTCGACGGCGGCCTGCGCCTGCTCGTAGCTGTCGTAGGACCCGACCTGCACGCCGCCGAGCGGCATGGACACCGACGCTGACATGGGCACCTCCTACCCCTCGGGGAACGGCGGACACGTCCACCCTGTTCCGGAGTGGGGTCAGCGGTGGCGGCGGACCCCGAAGACGATGTCCTCCCAGGCCGGGATGCGGGCGCGCGGGTCCTCGTCCTCGTCCCCGCCCGGTCGGCCCAGGACGACCGTGTCGTGCTCGGCGATGTCGTCGTCGAACTCCGGGTCGGTGCGCCGCTCGCCGGTGCGGGAGTCCTGCGGCAGGACCGGGCGCACGTGCTCGTCGTCGGCGTCCTCGTCCGACGCCAGCCGCGAGGAGGCCGGGGCGGCGACCCCGTCGTCGTCGGGGACGACGGCGACCGGCCGGCTCCGGTGCCCCGGGGGGGTCCGCTCGGCCGGCACGTGCGGGACGACGCGGACCAGGCGGGTGCCCTCGGCGAAGTCCGTGGTGGCCGCGTCGACGGGGGTGACGGTACGGGCGGCGGTGTCGTAGGCCCAGCGGGTGAGGCCGGACTTGGCGCCGGCCTGCCAGGCGGCGGTGACCTGCCAGGCGCCGTCGGAGGCGCGGAAGGCGTCCCAGCGGACGGCGTCGAGGTCCGCGCCGAGCAGCCGCAGCCGCTCGGACATGAACTGCTGCAGGGGGACCGCCGGCGTGCCGTCGGAGAGCCGGACGCGGGCGTCACGGGCCTGCTCGGCGACCCGCTCGCGCTCCTGCAGCACCGGGTGGGCGAACCGCATGATCCGCTCGACCCGGATGCCCGAGGCCTGCGCGACCTGCTCGGGGGTCTCGCCGGCGCGGATGCGGGCCTGGATGACCCGCGGGGGCAGGCTGGCGCCGATCTCGACGTCGATCTGGCCCAGCCGGCGGGCGTCGCCGCGGGCGGCGGCGCGGACCCGCTCGTCGATGGGCAGCTCGAACCGCTCGCCCTCCTCCCCGGGCTCGGCACCGTCGAGGGCCAGCACCAGGCTCTTCCCGTCGTCGGAGAGCGCCACGAGCCGCAGCGTGCGCATGGGCGGCCTCCTGGTCATCTGCACGGGTCGGGCGGGTCGGCCGGCTCGGGAGAGACGGCTCCGGTGCACGAGGCTATCCGCGCGCGCGGGGACCCGTCGGCAGGCTCGCCCGGCGTGGCGCGACTACGCCACTCCCAGCGGAGTGCAGGAGCGCAGGAGACCCGTACCGTTGCACTCCGCTGCGACAGGGTCCCCTCAGAGCTCGCCGACGACGAAGTCGATGCAGGCGGTCAGCGCACTGACGTCGTCCGGGTCGACGGCCGGGAACATGCCCACCCGCAGCTGGTTGCGGCCCAGCTTCCGGTAGGGCTCGACGTCGACGACGCCGTTGGCCCGCAGCACCTTCGCGACCTGCGCGGCGTCGACGGACTCGGCGAAGTCGATCGTCCCGACGACGAAGGAGCGCTCGTCGGGGTCCGCGACGAACGGCGTCGCGAACTCCGACTGCTCGGCCCAGCCGTACAGCCGGCGCGAGGACTCCTGCGTCCGGGCCACGGCGCCGGAGAGCCCGCCCAGGGACAGCAGCCAGCGGATCTGGTCGGCCAGCAGGAACAGCGTCGCCACGGCGGGGGTGTTGTAGGTCTGGTCCTTGCCGGAGTTGTCGATGGCGATCGACAGGTCGAGGAACCCGGGGACCCAGCGGCCCGAGGCCTTGATCTCGGCCACCCGCGCCAGGGCGTCGGCGGACATCAGCGCGACCCACAGCCCGCCGTCCCCGCCGAAGTTCTTCTGCGGGGCGAAGTAGTAGACGTCGGTCTGCGAGACGTCGACCGGCAGCCCCCCGGCGGCGCTGGTGGCGTCGATGAGCACCAGTGCGTCGTCGGCGCCCGCGGGCCGCTGCACCGGGGCCATCACGCCGGTCGAGGTCTCGTTGTGCGCCCACGCGTAGACGTCGACGCCGTCGGCCGCCTTCGGCAGCGCCAGCGACCCGGGGTCGGCCTTCGCGATCACCGGGTCGGCGAGGAAGGGCGCCTCGGCCACCCCGGAGGCGAACTTGGCCGAGAACTCGCCGTAGGTGCCGTGCGCGCTGCGCTCCCGGATGAGCCCGATGATCGCCGCGTCCCAGAACGCCGTCGTCCCGCCGTTGCCGAGCACGACCTCGTAGCCGTCGGGCAGGTCGAACAGCTGGGTCAGCCCCTCACGCACCTGGCGGACCAGGCCCTTGACCGGCGCCTGGCGGTGGGAGGTCCCCATGAGGGTGGCGCCGCTGTCGGCGAGTGCCTGGAGCGCCTCGGGGCGGACCTTCGACGGACCACAGCCGAACCGGCCGTCGGCCGGCAGCAGGTCGGCGGGGATGGTGATGCTCATCCGGGGGGAGTGCCTCTCGGGGTCGGGGTCCTCTGTCAGGCCGGCGCGGCCTGGTCGACGGCCTTGGTGCGGATGGTGTCCCAGCCCTCGACCTCGTCGGGCCGGCGCGGGGCCGGGCCGACGTAGCGCGCCGAGGGGCGCACCAGACGGCCGGTGTTCTTCTGCTCGAGGATGTGAGCGCACCAGCCGGCGGTGCGGGCACAGGTGAACATCGAGGTGAACATGTGGCTGGGCACCTCGGCGAAGTCCAGGACGATGGCCGCCCAGAACTCCACGTTCGTCTCGATCGGCCGGTCGGGACGGCGCTCGCGCAGCTCCTTGAGCGCGGCCTGCTCCAGCGCGAGGGCGGCGTCGAACCGGGGGGCGCCCAGCTCCTGGGCGGCCCGGCGCAGCACGCGGGCGCGCGGGTCCTCGGCGCGGTAGACGCGGTGGCCGAAGCCCATGAGCCGCTCGTGGCGGTCGAGGAGGTCCTTGACGTACCGCTCGGCGTCGCCGCTCTGCTCCACGCCGTCGAGCATGTGCAGCACGCGGGAGGGGGCGCCGCCGTGCAGCGGGCCGGACATGGCCCCGATCGCGCCGGAGAGGGCGGCGGCGACGTCCGCGCCGGTCGAGGCGATGACCCGGGCGGTGAAGGTGGAGGCGTTCATGCCGTGCTCGGCGGCCGACGTCCAGTAGGCGTCGACGGCGGCGACGTGCCGGGGGTCGGGCTCCCCGCGCCAGCGGACCATGAACCGCTCGACGATCGTCGAGGCCTCGTCGATGCGCTTCTGCGGAACGGCGGGGACGCCGATGCCGCGCGCGGACTGCGCGACGTAGGACAGCGCCATGACCGCGGCGCGGGCCAGCTCGTCGCGTGCCTCCTCGGCGCTGATGTCCAGCAGCGGCTTGTAGCCCCAGATCGGGGTCAGCATGGCCAGCGCGGCCTGCACGTCGACCCGGACGTCACCGGTGTGCACCGGGATCGGGAACGGCTCGGCCGGCGGCAGGCCGGGGCCGAACTTGCCGTCGACCAGCAGCGCCCACACGTTGCCGAAGGTGACCTTGCCGACGAGGTCCTCGATGTCGACGCCGCGGTAGCGGAGCGCGCCGCCGTCCTTGTCCGGTTCGGCGATCTCGGTCTCGAAGGCGATGACGCCCTCCAGCCCCGGCTTGAAGTCGTCGGCCATCTCGCATGCTCCTCTGCGCGCGGGACTCGTGACCCATCGGGATGGGCACACGACTACGAGCAGACCCTAGGCCGTGCCGACACGCCCAGGACAGCCGGGGCGGGGGCTCGCGGTGTGCGCGCCGGTGGGGACGGCCAGTGACAGCATGGGCCCCGTGCCCGACCTCTCCCGCATGCGCAGGGACTACGAAACCCGGGGACTGCGCGAGTCCGACCTCGCCCCGACGTGGGTGGAGCAGTTCGACCGCTGGTTCGCCGACGCCGTCGCCGCCGAGCTGCCCGAGCCCAACGCGGTCGTGGTGGCGACCGCGGACGCCGACGGCGCCCCCGACGCGCGCATCGTGCTGGTCAAGGGCTACGACGAGTACGGCTTCGTCTTCGGCACCAGCTACGCGTCGGCGAAGGGCGCCCAGATCGCGGTGAACCCGCGGGCGGCGCTGGTCTTCCCGTGGCACGCCCTGCAGCGCCAGGTGCGGGTGACCGGCCGGGTGGAGCGCATCGGGAGCGCCGCCTCCGACGACCTGTGGGACCCGCGGCCGCGCGGTGCCCAGCTGGCCGCGGTCGCCTCGATCCAGTCGACCGTCGTGGACTCCCGCGAGGAGCTGGAGGAGCGGCTGCGCCGGCTGGACGCCGAGAGCGCGGAGGGTGGGCTGCCGCGGCCGGAGGTCTGGGGCGGGTACCGGGTGGTGCCCGAGCGCGTGGAGTTCTGGCAGGGCGGGGCCGACCGGCTGCACGACCGGCTCCGCTTCGTGCGCGACGACGAGGAGGGGGGCGGCTGGGTGGTCCAGCGGCTCGCCCCGTGAGCGGCCCCGGGAGCGGCCCGTCGCCGGTCGACCCCGTGGAGGGCGGCGGCCCGGTCGAGGAGCCGGTGCCGGTCGAGCCGAGGAGCCGCCGCGGCTGGGCCATCGACACCACCCCGCTGCGCAACCCGCACTACCGGCGGCTGTTCTGGGGTGTCGCGGCGACGATGATGGGCCAGCAGATGACGCTGGTCGCCGTCCCGTACCAGGTCTACGACCTCACCGGCTCCTCCCTGCTGGTGGGCGTGACGTCGATGGTGGCCCTGGTGCCGCTGATCGTCTTCGGCCTGCTCGGCGGCGCGATCGCCGACGCGATGGACCGGCGCCGGCTGATGCTGGTCACCGGCGCGGGGTCGGCGGTGACCAGCGCGCTGCTCGCGGTCCAGGCCCTGCTGCCCGGCGGGGGCAACCTCTGGCTGCTGTGGGTGCTCACCGCCTGCGTGTCCGGGTTCACCGCCGTCAACCAGCCGGCCCGCAGCGCGGTCATCCCGGCGCTGGTGGGGCCGGAGGGGGTGCCCGCGGCCAACGCGCTGGCGATGACGGTGCGTCAGGTCGGGGTCATCGCCGGGCCGCTGCTGGCCGGTGTGCTGATCGGCTTCGGGGAGCTGTTCCTCACCTACGCCGTCGACGCCCTGGGCTTCCTGGTCGCCGTGCTCCTCCTGCGCGGGCTGCCGCACCTGCCCCCGGGGCGGGACGCCGGCCCGCTGCGGCTGGGCGCGGCCGTGCGCGGGGTGGGGGAGGGGTTCGCCTTCCTCCGGACGCAGCCGGTGCTGCTCATGACCTTCGTCGTCGACGTCATCGCGATGCTCTTCGCCTGGCCGCAGGCGGTGTTCCCGGAGCTGTCGGAGGGCCGCTACGCCGGCTCGCCCAACAGCCTGGGCTGGTTGTTCGCCGGCGTCTCCATCGGTGCGCTGGTCATGGGCCTGACCTCCGGGTGGGTGACGCGGGTCGACCGGCAGGGCGCGGTCGTGCTGGGGGCGGTCGCCGTCTGGGGCGTGGCGATCATCGGCTTCGGGTTCGCCCCGACGCTGTGGCTCGCGGTGCTGTGCCTCGCGGTCGCCGGCGCGGGCGACATGGTCAGCGCCGTCCTGCGCTCGTCGATGCTGCAGCTGGCCGCGCCCGACCACATGCGCGGCCGGATGCAGGGCGTGTTCATCGTCGTCGTCACCGGCGGCCCCCGCCTGGGCGACCTCCGCGCGGGGGCGATCGCGAGCGCGGCCGGGGTGAGCGCCGCGATGGTCTCCGGCGGCGTCGTGGTCGTCGTCGCGATGCTGCTCGTGGCCCTGGTCGTGCCCTCGTTCTGGCACTTCCGGGCCTCGCGGTCGACGTACGCGACGGTCCCGGCGGGCGGGGCCCGGCCGGCCTCGCCCGCCCCCGAGAGCGGCGAGGACCGGCCCGGACCGGCTGCTCCATGACCGGTCCCCTCCGGACCCGCTCGGACAGGGGTCAGGCGAGCGCGCCGGCGACCACGCGGAGGTCGGCGACGAGGGCGGCGTAGGCGGCGTCCCGGGCCTCGTCGGGTGTCCGCAGGACCGCCGAGGGGTGCGTGGTGGCCAGCATCCAGGTCTGGTGCGGGGCGTCCTCGTCGTCGTCGGCCGGCTCTCCCTCGGCGGCGGCCACGCCGGGTGCCGTCCAGGGGAGGAGCTGGCCGCGGTCCTTGGTGATGCGGAAGGACGGCGAGATCAGCGCCTTGGCCGCCGTCGCGCCGAGGCAGACGACCACCTCCGGCTGGAGGACGGCGAACTCGGCCTCCAGCCACGGGCGGCAGGCGCGCAGGTGCTCCGGGCCCGGGGTCTGGTGGATCCGCCGCTTGCCCTTCTGCGTGAACCGGAAGTGCTTGACGGCGTTGGTGACGTAGGCGTCACGGCGGTCGATGCCGGCCTCGGCGAGCGCCTTGTCCAGCAGCCGTCCGGCCGGGCCGACGAACGGCTCGCCCTTCCGGTCCTCCTGGTCGCCGGGCTGCTCGCCGACGAACACGATGCGCGCGGTCTCCGGCCCCTCCCCGAAGACCGTCTGCGTGGTGCCCTGCCACAGCTCGCACGCCGTGCACCCGGCGGCGGCCGAGCGCAGGCCCTCCAGCCCGACCCCGGTCGGCGGCTGCGCGGGGACGTTCTCCTGGCTCATGGCCCGATTCCACAGCAGTCGGGCCGGAACCGCAGGGCCCGGGCGCATGACAGCCCCGTGACAGCGGCCCGCGGACGGTGACCCTCGCCGGCGCCCGACCGGGCGCCCTGCTGGAGAGGACCTCCGCGTGACCATCCGCACCGACCCCGTCCGGCGGGCGCTCACCGCCGGGACGTGGGCCCTGCCCGTGTCCACCGCGCTGCTCGCCGTGGGCACCCTGACCCACCAGCCCGACCCGCGCACCGACTTCGCCGGCTACGCCGAGTACGTCACCGGGCCGGCGTTCCTGCCCAGCCACCTCGGCGCCAGCATCCTCGGCGCGGCGGTCGGCATCGTGGGGACGGCGAGCGCGGCCCTGCTGGCCGCGCGGCCGAGCGGCCGGCCCGGCCGGACCCTCGCCGGTGCCGCCGCCACCGTGCTGGCCACCGTCCTCAACACGGCCGTGTTCGGGGTGGCGGCGTTCGCCCAGCCGGCCATCGGCCGGGCCGCCACCGCCGGCGTCGAGGGCATCGAGGCCGTGGACGCCGACGTCTACGGCCCGGAGCTGTTCACCACCGCCGCGGTGGCGTTCGTGGCCTGGACGGTCGGGGCGGTGCTGCTGGGGGCGGGGATCGGCCGCAGCAGCCCGGCACTGCGCGTGCCCGGCGTCGTCCTCGCCGCGGCGCTGGTCGTCTTCCACCCGGCCGGCATCGTGGGCAGCGTCGTCCAGCCGGTGGCGGCTGTCACGGGCCCGACAGCACCGTGACAGCCGGGTGCGGAGGGTCCGGGACGTCGCGGCAGCCCGCCGCGGTCCCGACGTCCCAGGAGCTCGTGATGACCCAACTGCTGCACATCTCGTCCTCGCCCCGCGGCGAGCGCTCGGAGTCCCTTGCCATCGCCCGCACGTTCCTCGCGACCTACCGGGAGCTCCACCGGCGGAGGTCTTCTGAACCGCCTCCAGGTCTGCCGGGGTCCGGCCGATAGTTTCGGTGACCACCGGTAGACGACGTCCTGGGGAGTGCGGTGCTGGAGTTCGACGGCCTGGTCAAGACCTACGGGTCCCACCGGGTGCTCGAGGGGGTGTCGTTCACCGTCGCACCGGGCTCGATGTTCGGGTTCTGCGGGGCCAACGGCGCGGGCAAGACGACCACGATGCGGATCGCCATGGGCCTGGCCCGCGCCGACGCCGGCGAGGTCCGGTGGCGGGGCCGCCCGCTGGACCAGGCGGTGCGCCGGCGGATCGGCTACATGCCCGAGGAGCGCGGGCTCTACCCGAAGATGCGGGTCGGCGAGCAGCTGGCCTACTTCGCCCGGCTGCACGGGCTGGACGCCGCCGCGGCCGGCCGCGCCGCCGAGCACTGGGCCGAGCGGCTGGGGCTGGGCGCCCGGCGCCGCGACCAGGTGGAGAAGCTGTCACTGGGCAACCAGCAGCGGGTCCAGCTGGCCGCGGCGCTGGTCAGCCGGCCCGAGGTGCTCATCCTGGACGAGCCCTTCTCCGGCCTGGACCCCGTCGGCGTCGACGCCCTCGCCGAGGCGCTGCTCGAGCAGGTCCGCGACGGCGTCCCGGTCGTCTTCTCCAGCCACCAGCTCGACCTGGTGGAGCGCCTGTGCGACGCGGTCGGGATCCTCGCCCGCGGGCACATCGTCGCCTCGGGCACGGTCGCCGAGCTGCGCCGGCGGGAGGCCGGCCGCCTGCTCCGGGTGGTCGTGCCCGACGCGCCGCAGGGCTGGGCGTCCGTGCTGCCGGGGGTGCGCGTGGCCTCCCAGCAGGCCGGGGACACGCTGCTCGAACTGGACGGCGGCACCGACGACCAGGCCGTGCTCGCCGCCGCACTGCGCACCGGCCGGGTCACCCACTTCGCCTGGCGGGAGCCGACCCTGGTCGAGCTCTTCCGCGGGGCCGTGGCCGATCCGGCCCCCGCGCGCGAGGAGGTGGCCGCGTGAGCGAGCCGCGCACGCCGTCGAGCGCCGCCCTGGTGCGGCTGGTCGCCGGCCGCGAGATCAGCAGTCGCATCCGCGACAAGAACTTCATCATCAGCTCGATCGTCATCATCGTCCTGCTGCTGGGTGCCATCGCCTTCAACGTCGCGGTCAGCTCCGGCGGCAACGAGGGGCGTCTGGGCATCGTCGGTGACGGCGACCGGCTCGGCCCCGCCGTCCAGGCCCAGGGCGAGGCGGTCGGCGTGGACGTCGAGGTCGTCGAGTACGCCGACGAGGCCGCGGCCCGGGCCGCGGTCGAGGACGACGAGGTCGACGGCGCGCTGGTCGAGGGCGCCGGCACCGACCCGCAGCTGATCGTGCGCGAGCGCGACGCGACCATGGAGGCCGTCGTCACCAGCGCGGTCAACAGCGTGGGCATCTCCGACCGGCTGCTCGAGGCCGGCGTCGACCTGCAGACGTTGCCCCAGGTCGCGGTCACCCCGCTCGAGGGCAGCGAGGACGACGGCCAGGCGGTGGTCGTCGCGATCATCGGCGTCGGGGTCCTCTACGGCCTGCTGATCCTCTTCGGGCAGTTCGTCGCCCAGGGCGTGGTCGAGGAGAAGTCCAGCCGGGTGGTGGAGCTGCTGCTGGCCACCATGCGCCCCTGGCAGCTGCTGGCCGGCAAGATCCTGGGCCTGGGCGTGCTGGGGCTCGGCCAGATCGTCGTCATCGGCGTCGTCGGTGTGGCCGCGGCGCTGGCCTTCGACATCGTCACCGTCCCCGGCGACCTGATCAGCACCGTGGTCACCGTCGTGGCGTGGTTCGTCCTCGGGTACGCCTTCTACGCATCGGTCTTCGCCGTGGCGGCGTCCCTGGTCAGCCGGCAGGAGGACCTCGGCAGCGTGCTCACGCCGACGACGATCCTGCTGGTGGTCGGGTTCATCGTGGCCATCCAGGCCGCCGGCGACCCGAGCAGCACGCTGGCCACGGTGACCTCCTACGTGCCGGGGCTCTCGCCGACGGTGATGCCGGTGCGGCAGGCGGCGGGCGAGGTCGCGGCCTGGGAGGTCGCGCTGGCCGTCGTCCTCATGCTGGTGGCGATCGCGCTGATCGTCCGGCTCGGCGGCCGGGTGTACGCCGGCGCGCTGCTGCGCACGAGCGGCAAGACCAGGATCCGGGAGGCCCTGCGGGCCGAGGGCGCCTGAGGGAGGACCTCCTCCAGGGCCCGGCCTCGCACGCGCGGGGCCGGGCGCTGGGCGGGCAGCGGGCACGTCGTCGGTGCGGGCTGGCCGCCGGCCGACGTGCGGCGGGAGGTGCTCGTCGAGGCGCTGCAGGTCATCGGCGACCTGACCCCGCGGCGTTCGACCCGGCCGGCCAGTTCGTCCGCGAGGAGGACGTCGCAGAGGGCATCCCCTCCGGGACCGACGAGGCCGCGGGGGTGACCCGGCGCACCGCCTCCGAGGGGTGAGACGCCACGGTCGGGGGACGACGCCGCCGCCGGCCGCCGCCATGATCGCCGGCATGGGGAAGGACCTCGACGGGCGCCTCCGGCGGCTGCGCGCCTGCCGGGACGCCGACGTGATCATCGAGCTGGGCTGCGACCTGGCCGAGGCCGGGCGGGACCGGGACGCCGAACGCTGCTTCCGCCGCGCGGCCGAGCTCGGCGCCCCGCTGGGCTGGTTCAACCTGGGCAACTCGCTGGCCGCGCGCGGCCAGGTCGAGGAGGCCGCGCAGGCCTACGAGCACGCCCTCGCCGGCGGTGAGCGCGACGCCTGGGTCAACCTCGGGCTGGTGCTCGAGGAGCTCGGCGACCTCGCCGGGGCCATGCGGGCCTACCAGGGTGCCGGCGCGGCCGGAGACCCCCAGGGGGCGCTGCAGCTGGCCTTCCTGCTGCACGAGCAGGGGGAGCGGGTCCAGGCGCTCGAGGTGGCGGTCGAGGTGGCCGTGAGCGGTGACGCGGTGGCCGCCGCGGTCGTCGCCGGCTGGCGGTGGCGGGAGACCCAGGACCCGGCCCTCGAGGCGGACCTGCGCGCCGGGCAGGCGCACTACCCCGGCACCCGCGTGGCCCTCGCCCACCTCCTGCGCGAGACCGGCCGGCCCGCCGAGGCGCGGTTCGTCCTGGAGCGGGGGGCGAAACTGGGCGAGGCCCAGGCCTGGCTGCCGCTGGGCAACCTCTACGCCGACGAGCTGCACGACGAGGAGGCCGCCGAGGAGGCCTACCGGGCGGGCATCGCGGCCGGCGACACGTACTGCCACCACAACCTGGCGGTGCTGCTGGCCGAGCGGGGCGACCTCGACGGGGCCGTCGAGCACCTGCGGCTGGGAGCCGCCGACGGGGACGACCTCGCGGCGCAGGCGCTGCGCGACCTCGACGGCTGCTGACGGACCTGCGAGATCTGCACAGTGGAGGCCATCAGAACCGCGACGGGCGCCACTGTGCCGATCTCGCGGGTGGGGGCGAGTGCCGCAGGCGGCGGTCAGACGACCTGGCGGAGGCCGCCGAGCGGGCCGCGGTAGGGGAACGCCGGCGGGCCGGTGACCCCGGGCCGGGCCGTGAACAGCCGGCCGGCGTCCGGCTCGGCCGCCCGGGCGGCGTCGTCCATCCCCTCCGTGGAGGTGCTGATCACCAGCAGGTCGCGGCCCGGACCGGCGAAGGCGCAGCTGGAGGTCTGGCGCACCGGCACGTGGACGACCGCCAGCAGGTCGCCCTCCGGGGACCACCGGCGCACCTGCCCGCCGCCCCACAGCGCGGTCCAGATGCACCCCTCGTCGTCGACGGTCAGGCCGTCGGCCACGCCGTCCTCGCCGGAGAACTCGAGCAGCACCCGGCCGTTGGTGAACGCCCCGGTGGCGGGGTCGTGGTCGAAGGCGTGCACCACGCCGGGCCCGGAGTCGGCGAGGTAGACGGTGCGGTCGTCGGGGGACCAGCCGATGCCGTTGGAGACGGTCAGCCCGTCGAGCACCGTGGTGACCGTCCCGTCGAGGTCCAGGCGGTACAGCGCGCCGGCACCGGGCCGCTGGTCGAAGGCCATGGTCCCGGCGAGGAAGCGCCCGGCCCGGTCGCAGGCGGCGTCGTTCATCCGGGTGCCGCCGTCCTCGGGGCTGCCGCCCTCCCCGGCGAGGGTGACCAGCACGCGTGCGGTGCCGTCCTCGGACAGGTGCGTGAAGCCGCCGTCCGCGGCCAGCAGCCAGCCGCCGTCCGCCGCCGGGACGACGGCGCCGACGGTGCGTCCCCCGCGGTGCGCGGCGACCTCGGTGAGCGTGCCGTCCTCGGCGACGGTGGCCCGCCGCACCGTCCCCGCGGAGATGTCCACCCAGAGCAGCTCACCCCGGTCGTCGTCCCAGGTGGGGCCCTCCCCGTGCTCGGCGGCGGGCGGGGCGGCGGGGGAGGCGGGGAGGCGTTGCACGAAGGGGGGAGTCCCCAGGACACGCACCCGTCACACGGCCGGTCGATACTGCACCGGTGTCGGAAGCCACCGTCGACGTCGCCGACCTGCGCCACCACGGGGCAGCCGAGGAGGACGCCACTGACGCCCCGCTGCGCGAGGACATCCGGCTGCTCGGCCGCGTCCTCGGAGAGGTGATCGGCGAGCAGTCCGGGGACGACGTCCTCGCCCTCGTCGAGTCCACCCGCGTCGAGGCGTTCCGCGTGCGCCGCTCGGAGGTCGACCGGGCCGAGCTGGCCGGGCGGCTCGGTGACCTCGACGTCCGGTCGGCCAACCACGTGATCCGCGCGTTCAGCCACTTCTCCCTGCTGGCCAACCTGGCCGAGGACATCCACCACGAGCGCCGGCGGCGCTTCCACCGGCGCGAGGGCTCGCCGCCGCAGAAGGGCAGCCTGGCCGCCACCTTCGCGCTGCTGGACGCCGAGCACCTCGACCCGGACGTCGTCGCCCGGGAGCTCGACGGCGCGCTGGTCTGCCCGGTGGTCACCGCGCACCCGACCGAGGTGCGGCGCCGGACGGTGTTCCGCGTGCAGCGCCAGGTCACCGAGCTGATCCGCCGCCGCGACCGCTCGGCTCCCGGGGAGGCCGAGGACCGGGAGTGGGCGGCGGAGCTGCAGCGGGCGGTGCTCACCCTCTGGCAGACGGCGCTGCTGCGGTTGTCCCGGCTGCGGCTGGCCGACGAGATCGACGAGGCGCTGCGCTACTACGAGCTGTCGCTGTTCGAGGTGATCCCGGCGATCAACGCGGAGCTGCGCCGGGCGTTGCGCGAGCGCTGGCCCGGGGCCGACCTGCTGCCCCGGCCGATGCTCCTGCCCGGCTCCTGGATCGGCGGGGACCGCGACGGCAACCCGTTCGTCACCGCCGACGCCGTCCGCCGGGCCAGCACCCGGCAGGCCGAGACGGCGCTGGGCCACCACCTCGCCGAGCTGCTCGTGCTGCACGACGAGCTGTCGATGTCCGACCGGCTGGTGACCCCCACCCCGGCGCTGTACCACCTCGCCGAGGCCTCGCGCGACGACTCGCGCTTCCGCGCCGACGAGCCCTACCGGCGCGCCACCTACGGCATCCACGCCCGCCTGGCCGCCACCGCGCAGCGGGTGCTCGGCACCGTTCCCGGGCCGCCGCCGCACGCCCAGCTCGAGCCCTACCAGACCCCCGACGAGCTGCTGGCCGACCTGGCCACCATCGACGCGTCGCTGCGCACCCACGGGGCCGGCGCGCTCGCCGACGACCGGCTGGCGCGGCTGCGCGAGGGCGTGGAGGTGTTCGGCTTCCACCTGTGCGGGCTGGACATGCGGCAGAACTCCGCGGTGCACGAGGAGGTGCTCGGCGAGCTGCTGGCCTGGGCGGGCGTGTGCCCCGACTACGCGGCGCTGGCGGAGGACGAGCGGGTCGCGCTCCTGATCGGTGAGCTGCGGATGCGCCGTCCGCTGGTCCGGCCGGACGCGGAGCTCTCCGACCTGGCCAACGGGGAGCTCGACCTGCTCCGCGCCGCCGCCGCGCAGGTGGTGGCCCTGGGTCCGCGGGCCATCCCGAACTACGTGATCAGCATGTGCGAGTCGGTGAGCGACGTCCTCGAGGTCGCCGTCCTGCTCAAGGAGGTCGGCCTGCTCGACCCCGACGGGGAGGACGGGCCCACCTGCCCGGTGGGCATCTCGCCGCTGTTCGAGACGATCGAGGACCTCCAGCGCGCCGCCGGGACGATGCGCGCCGTCCTCGACCAGCCGCTCTACCGGGCCCTGCTGGCCAACCGCGGCGACGTGCAGGAGGTCATGCTCGGTTACTCCGACAGCAACAAGGACGGCGGTTACCTCGCCGCCAACTGGGCGCTGTACCGGGCCGAGCTGGCACTGGTGGAGCTCGCCCGGACCGAGGGCATCCGGCTGCGGCTGTTCCACGGTCGCGGCGGCACCGTGGGCCGGGGCGGCGGCCCGAGCTACGACGCGATCCGGGCCCAGCCGCCGGGGGCGGTCGCGGGGGCCCTGCGCATCACCGAGCAGGGCGAGGTGATCGCCGCCAAGTACGCCGAGCCCGACCGCGCCCGGCGCAACCTCGAGGCGATGGTGGCGGCCACGCTGGAGGCGACCCTGCTCGACGTCGAGGGCCTGGGCGACCTGGCGGAGGACGCGTACACGCTCCTCGACGACCTGGCCGAGCGCGCCCGGGCCGCCTACCGCGGGCTGGTGCACGAGACGCCCGGCTTCGTCGAGTGGTTCCGGGCGGCCACGCCGATCGGCGAGCTCGCCGAGCTCAACATCGGCAGCCGGCCGCCCTCGCGCAAGGCCGGCGACTCCATCGCCGACCTGCGCGCGATCCCGTGGGTGTTCAGCTGGTCGCAGGCGCGCATCATGCTGCCCGGCTGGTACGGCACCGGCACCGCGCTCGAGTCCTGGGTGGCCGGCGACGACGCCCGGCTGGCCCGCCTGCGGGAGCTGCACGAGCGCTGGCCGTTCTTCCGCACGATGCTGTCCAACATGGGCATGGTGCTGGCCAAGACCGACCTGGGGCTGGCCGCCCGCTACGCCGAGCTGGTGTCCGACGAGGAACTGCGGCACCGGGTGTTCGACCAGGTCACCGCCGAGCACGAGCGCAGCTGCCGGATGCTGCTGGCGGTCACCGGCGACGACCACCTGCTGGCCGACAACCCGGCGCTCGCCCGCTCGATCCGCAACCGGTTCCCCTACCTGGAGCCGCTGCACCACCTGCAGGTGGAGATGCTGCGGCGGCGTCGGGGCGGGGACGACGACGAGCTGGTCCGCCGCAACATCCAGCTGACCATCAACGGCATCGCCACCGCGCTGCGCAACAGTGGCTGACCTCCTGCCCGCCCGCGCTGCCGCGCCGGCCGACGGACGACCGCGCCCGGCCACCGGCGGCCCCGAGCTCGTGGCGGCGGCGTCGGCCCTCGGGCTCGCACCCGCCGCCCTCGCCCCCGCGGTCAGCGACCCGGCCTACCGGGTCCTCGCCGACGGCGACGGCGCGGCGGTGCTGCTGCGCCGGCAGTGGACCGTCGAGGGGACGCCGGAGGCCGTGGTGCTCGCCTCGGCCGGCCTCGCGCCCGACGCCCCGGCGGTGCTCGCCACCGCGGCCGGCTGGGGCTGCGAGCGGGTGCGCGACCGCCCCGGTGGCCGCGGTGTGGTGCCCGTTCCCGAGCCGCCGTCCACCGCCTCGTCCGCCGAACGGTTCCTGCACCTGGCGGCGCTGGCCGCCACCCGCGTCGAGACCGCCGTCGCGCTCGCCCGCGAGGAGGGCGGGGACCGCGTCAAGGCCGACGGGAGCCCGTCCCTGGCCGCCGACGAGGCCGCGCACGTGGCCGCCGTCGGCGTGCTCGGTGCCCTCGGGGTTCCGCTGCTGAGCGAGGAGCGGCCGGACCGGCCGGTCGACCCGACCGCGCCGTGGGTCGTCCTCGACCCGCTGGACGGCACCGGCAACTTCCGGGCGGGCCTGCCGCCGTGGGCGTTCTCGGCGGGGCTGGTCCAGGACGGGCAGCCGGTGGCCGGGCTCGTCGTCGACCTCTCCTCGGGCCGGCGCTGGGCCGGCGCGGGCGGTCAGGGGGCGGTGCGCGACGGGGTGCCGGTGCGGCCGCGGGCCGGGGGCACGGTCGTCGTCCCCAGTGCCCCGCCCGGGGCGGTGGTCACCGTGCCGCCCGGCGCCCGGCGGGTGCGGGTCACCGGCTGCACCGCGGTCGAGCTGTGCCTGGTGGCCGACGGGTCGGCGGGGGCGTGGCACGACCTCGACCGCAGCGGCACCCACGTGCACGACGTGGCCGGCGCGCTGGCGGTGCTCACCGCGGCCGGGGGCGTGGCGCTGACCGCCGACGGCGCGCCGGTCCGACTCCGCCCGGACACCGACGCCCTCATCCGCTTCGTCGCGGCCGGCACCGCGGAGGATGCCGCGGAGCTGGTCCGGACCATGGGCTGAGCGCGGCCCGGTCGACGAGCGGGTGGGCACCGGGCCGCCCCGGCGTCAGTCGACCCGGGCGGCCGCCTCCCGCACCGCGGCCATGAGCGACTCCCAGTCGTGCAGCGTGGTGCGGGCCCGCCCGCGGGTGGCGCCGAGCGCGACCTCCGCGGCGTCGATGGCCCGCCAGTCCGCGAGCAGCACCGGGTCGGCGCCGCGGGCCCGCAACTCCGACACCAGGTCGTCGGCCCCGCCGCCGCCCGGGCGCAGGACACCGGAGGCGACGTCCTCCAGCAGCGCGGCGACGGTCTCGCGGGCGTCGTGCTTGTTGGTGCCGACGACCCCGGTGGGGCCGCGCTTGATCCACCCGGCCACGTACTCGCCGGGGGCGGGCGCCCCGTCGCGCAGCACCCGGCCCGCCTCGTTGGGCACGACGCCGCGGCGCTCGTCGAGCGGCAGCTGCGGCAGCCCGTTGCCGCGGTACCCCACCGAGCGGACCACCAGGTCGGCCGGGAGCAGGCTGGTCTCCCCGGTGCCGGTGACCCGGCCGTCGGCGTCGACGACGGTGCGCTCCACCTCGACGGCGGTCACGCGGTCCTCGCCGAGCAGCCGCACCGGCCGGGCGTAGAAGCGCAGCCGGATCGGTGTCCGGCCCGGCTCGAGCGTGTGCTGCGCCCACTCGTGCAGGACGGCGAGGTTGCGGTGCACCACCCGGTCGGCGTCGGCCCGCTCCTGCGCGGCCGGGTCGAGCTCGAGGTCGGCCGGGTCGACCAGCACCGTGGCCTGTGCCAGCTCGTCGAGCTCGCGCAGCTCCTGGGTGGTGAAGGTGGCGTTCGCCGGGCCGCGGCGGCCGAGGATGGTGACCTCCTGCACCGGCGCCGCGGCGAGCGCGTCGAGCACGTGCTGGGGCATGTCGGTCGGCTCGAGCTCGGCCGGGGTGCGGGCGAGCACGCGCGCCACGTCGAGGGCCACGTTGCCCACCCCCACCACGACGGCCGACCGCGCCCGGGCCAGCGCGGCCTCGACCGTCGCCCGGTCGGCGTCGGGGTGGCCGGTGTACCAGGCGACCAGGTCGGTGGCGGCGAGGCTGCCCGGCAGCTCCTCGCCGGGGATGGCCAGGTGGCGGTCCAGCGCGGCGCCGTAGGTGTAGATGACCGCGTCCACGGCGCCGGAGAGGTCGGCGCAGGAGATGTCCCGGCCGATCTCGACGTTGCCGACGAAGCGAACCGCGGGGTGGTCCAGCGCGCGGTGCAGGGTGTCGCGGATGGCCCGCATCTTCGGGTGGTCCGGCGCGATGCCGTGCCGCACCAGGCCGAACGGGGTGGGCAGCCGGTCGATCAGGTCGACGGTGACCGGCACGTCCTCCTGCCGGGTCAGCGCCTCGGCGGCGTAGATGCCGGCCGGGCCTGCGCCGACGACGGCCACCCGCAGGGGCGGCGCGGGGGACGGGGGACCGGGGTCTTCGTCGACCGACACGAGAGGCATCCTGACCCCGTCGGGTGGGAATGCACCAGGACATCCGTCCCCTCCCCGACCCCAGGAGCGCACCCGTGGCCGTCGTCGTCGTCGCGACCATCAACCCCCAGCGCGAGCACCGCGCCGCCGTCCGGGAGGCGGTCCTGGCCGCGATCCCGCAGGTCCACGACGAGCCGGGCTGCCAGCGCTACGCGCTCCACGAGGGGCGGGACGACCGCCTGGTGATGATCGAGCAGTGGGAGAGCCCCGAGGCGCTGGCCGCCCACGGCAAGGGCGAGGCGTTCACCGCGCTCAGCCGGGCGCTGGAGGGCAAGCTCACCGGCGAGCCGGAGCTGCAGGTCCTCAGCGCCGTCCCGGCCGGGGACGACGCCAAGGGTGCGCTGTAGGGCTCAGCCGCAGGCGACGTCGTGGTCCAGCGCGGAGTCGACGTACTGGGTGAGGACCACCTCGCCGCCGTCGGTCAGCGGCGGCCGCCGGCAGGTCGCCTGCGCGTGCTCCCGGGACGTCGAGCCGGCCAGCCAGCTGTCCAGGTCGTACAGCGGGGTGTCCTCGGGGACCTCTCCGGCGATCCGGCCCCACTGCCGGCCGGTGGAGTACAGGCCCACCTCCGCGCCCCGGCCGGTCAGGTACGCCGTCATCCCCTCCAGCGACGCCCGGTTGCGGGCGAGGGCCTCCGGCGATCCCGACTGCCAGGTGTTCATCGTCTCCACGTCGAGCCACCAGCGGTGGGCGCCCGGGTGGGGGTCGATCCCCGCCTCCTCGGCGGCCGGGGCGAAGAACGCCTCGACGTCGACGTAGGCCCGCAGCCAGCCGTACTGCCACGAGCAGGCCCGGCTGTTGTCGCCCTCGCAGCTCCCGTAGGGCGTCTGGCCGCTGAACGGCCAGGTGTGCACCTGGTCGAGGACCTCGCCGGGGTTGGCGGTGTTGACGTAGAGCTGCACCGCCGGCTGGCCGCGCACCTCGCCGGTCGCCGTCGCGGCCCACTCCAGCTGCTCGGCCAGGCAGGGGTTGGGGCGGGTGGCCACGCCGCCGTTGACCCCCACGATCGCGAAGGGGAAGTGCTCGGGCAGGTCCCGCCCGCACTGCGGGTGCGAGACGTCGTAGCCGACGCCGGCCTGGTCGTCGGTCGAGGCTGCCGCCGTCGGCAGCCCGACCACGAGGAAGGCGCACGCGAGCACGGCTCCCGCGAGGGCGCGCAGCGTGCTCGCCATCCTGGGAACGGTACCGGCGGCACTGCCGCTGGTCACCCGTCCGCGCAGCGGTGCCGACCGGTCAGACGGCCTGGCAGACCGGGCACCAGTGCAGGTTGCGGCCGACCATCTCCTGGGTGCGCACCTCCGTGCCGCAGATGCGGCAGGGCAGGCCGGTGCGGCGGTACACGTAGTGGGCGTCCTCCCGCGTGACCGCACCCCGCTTGCGGGTGCGGTCCTCCGGCCGGGTGGTCACGATCCGCCCCATCCGGACCCCGGCGCGCATGAGCACCACCAGGTCCGACCACATCCGCGCCCACAGCTCGGCGTCGACGTCCCTGCCGGGACGGAACGGCGACACCCGGTGCCGGAACAGGATCTCGGCGCGGTAGACGTTGCCGACGCCGGCCAGCACCGACTGGTCCATGAGCAGCGCGCCCACCGCGGTGCGGCTGCCGGCGATCCGCCGGTGCGCCGTCGCCCCGCCACGGGGTGACCGCAGCGGGTCCGGGCCCAGCCGGGCGAGGATGCCGTCGACCTCCGCGGTGGTGATCACCTCGCAGGCGGTCGCACCGCGCAGGTCGGTCCACACCCCGCCGCCGTCGGGACCGTCCCCGACCCACCGCATCCGCAGCGCGCCCCTCGCCGGTGGCGGCGTGCCGGTGCCGGCCGTGTAGCTGCCGTACAGCCCGAGGTGCACGTGCAGGGTGTCGCCGCCGAAGCAGGCGAACAGGTGCTTGCCGTAGGAGGTCACCTCGTCGAGCACCCGCCCGTCGAGCAGCGCCGCGCCCTGGGCGAAGCGGCCCTGCGGGCTGGTGACGTGCACCGGGCGGCCGGCGAAGGCGAGCGACTGGTCCCGGGCGAGCCGGAACAGGGTGTGGCCCTCAGGCACGGGCGGCTCGGCAGGTCACGCCCTCCAGCTTCCCCCGTGACCTGCGGCCCCGCCACGACGAGGCCGCGACGGGGGCGCCGCGCGTCAGCGGCCGCGGACGCGGGCGTAGCGATCGAGGGCGACCCGGCGCTCCTCGGCGTGGTCGACGACCGGCAGCGGGTACCCCTCGGGGACGCCGTCCGGGGCCGTCCACGGCTCGTGCACGTACCGGGCCGGGACGTCGCGCAGCTCGGGCACCCAGCGGCGCACGTAGTCGCCGTCGGGGTCGAACTCCCTGCCCTGCCGGACCGGGTTGAAGACCCGGTGGTAGGGCGAGGCGTCCGTGCCGGTGCCGGCCACCCACTGCCAGCCGTGGTTGTTGCTGGCCAGGTCGCCGTCGACCAGGTGCTGCAGGAAGTACCGGGCGCCGCGCCGCCAGTCCACGTGCAGGTCCTTGACCAGGAAGGACGCCACGATCATCCGGACCCGGTTGTGCACGTAGGCCTCGCCGGCCAGCTGGCGCATCCCGGCGTCGACGATCGGGTAGCCGGTGCGGCCCTCCGTCCACGCGGTGAACCGCGCGTCGGCGTCCGGGCCGGAGTCGTAGGTCATCGCCCGCATGCTCTCGTCCAGCGGCTCGCGGGCGGAGTCCGGGCGGTGCCACAGGACGTCGGCGTAGAAGTCCCGCCAGGCCAGCTCGGTGCGGAACCGGTCGGCGGCCTGCGAGTCGAGGCCCCCGAGGTCGGCCAGCAGCGTCCGCGGGTGCACGCAGCCGTACTTCAGGTACGCCGACAGCCGGCTGGTGCCGTCGGTGCCCGGGGTGTTGCGCGTCCGCTCGTAGTCCTCCAGCCGCTCCGCGCGGAAGCGTCGCCAGGCGTCGCGGGCGGCCGCCTCACCGGCCGGGGGCAGCCGGACGCCGTCCAGGTCGGGGGCCTCCGGCGGGGCCTCGGAGGCGATGCCGACAGCCCACGGGACCGACTGCGGCCGCGGCGCCGGAGCGCGCCACCCGTGCTCGCGCCAGGCGCGGGCGAAGGGGGAGAAGACGCGGAACGGCGTCCCGTCGGACTTCGTGACCCGGCCCGGCGTCACCGCGTAGGGCGAGCCGGTGCGCACCAGCGGGACCTCGCCGAGCGCCCGCTCGACCGCGGCGTCGCGCTGCCGGCCGTAGGGACCGGCGTCGGCCGAGACGTGCACGCTGTCCGCGCCCACCTCACGCACCAGCTGCGGGACGACGCGGGCCGGGTCCCCCGAGCGCAGCACCAGGGCACCGTCGACCGCAGCGCCGAGGTCGGCGAGGCAGTCGAGCAGGAAGCGGCGGCGCGGCCGCCCCGAGGGACCCCACAGCCGCGGGTCGACGACGAACAGCGGCAGGACGGCGCCGTCGGGACCGGCCGACTCGATCGCCGCCAGCAGTGCCGGGTGGTCGGCCAGCCGCAGGTCGCGGCGGAACCACAGCAGGGCGGTGGGCACCCGCGCCAGCGTAGGGAGGGACCGGCCGGCCCGCAGGTCAGCGGTCGGCGGTCTCCAGGCCGAAGTGCGGCCGGTCGGCCTCGGCGACCAGGTCGAGCTCCTCGGGGTGCCGCTGGATGTAGTGCCGGACGAACGAGCAGTAGGGGAGCACGTGCAGGCCGCGCTCCCGCGCGGCGTCGAGGACACCCTTCACCAGGACCTTGCCGATCCCCCGACCGCCGACGGAGGGATCCACCTCGGTGTGCGGCAGCGCCATGGTGCCGTTCTCGACGTGGTAGCTCGCCAGGCCGACCACCTGGTCGCCGAGCCGCACCTCGAACCGCCCCCGATCGGGGACGTCGACCACGCTCGTCTCCATGCTCGTGCTCCACCTCCGCTCGCCCCGGCGCCGTTGCCGGGGTTCGACATGCGTACTGGAACGGTAACGCCTCGCAGCCCTCCCGGGTTTCGCCTCGCCGGGGGAACCGGTGTGTCCCGGGTGCCGGATCCCGGCCGTCCGGGCGCCCTCCGCGGGCCGGGACGGCGGCGTGCCAGGATGGGTGCGGCGTCCGGGCTGCGTGCTCCGGGTCCGTCACGGCCCCGTAGCTCAGGGGATAGAGCAACGGTTTCCTAAACCGTGTGTCGGAGGTTCGAATCCTCTCGGGGCCACCACCGGGCGCGGGCCGGGTCGCGCTGCACCCCTGCACGGATCGCCGACGGCCCTCGTCGGGGCCCACGACCCTCGTCCCCGCGGGCGCGGGGCAGCGGCATGGAGCGCCGGGATGGGGTACACCGGAGAGTGCGGGGGTACCGAGACCGACATCGGCCCGCATCGCGGACGACCGGCAGCACGGGGGGCGGAGCAGTGGATCGCAGGGACCCTGCGCGATCCGGCCCCGGCGCCGGTGCAGGAGGCGCGACACCGGGGTTCCGGCACGACGGCCTGGTGTACTCCTCGGCCGAGGAGTTGACCGCGGTGGCCGCGCCGTTCCTCCTCGACGGCCTGGCCGCCGGGGACGCCGCGGTGATCGCGACCGGTCCCCGGACCGCCGGCCTCCTGCGTGAGGCGGTCGGCGCCGACCCGCGGGTGCTCGTGGTCGACCGGCACGCCCTCTACCGGGCCCGGACCCCCACGGCCATCACGGCCTTCCGCGGGTTCGCCTCCGAGCACGCCGCTCCCGGCCGGCGGGTCCGAGTCGTCGGGGAGACCGACTTCGGCACGACCGCCGCCGACCGGCGGGAGTGGCAGGCCTACGAGGCGGTCGTCAACGTCGCCTTCGCGCCGTACCCGCTGTGGGGCCTGTGCGTGTTCGACGCCGCCCTGCCCGAGCCGGTCCTGACCTCGGTCCGGCACACCCACCCCCAGCTGGTCACCGCCGGCGGCCGCGTGGCCAACCCCGACGTCGTCGACCCGGCGGCCTACCTGCGCGCCCTGCCGGTGCCCGAGGAGCCGCTGGAGAGCACCGCGCCGGCCCTGGCCGACGACGACATCACCGACTACACCAGGCTCCGCCACGCCGTCCGTGACCGCCTCGACACCGTCGACGGGCCCCGGGACCTGCTCGAGGACTTCCTCATGGCCGTCGACGAGATGGCCTCCAACGCCGTCCGGCACGGCTCCCGGCCCGCGAGCCTGCGGCTGTGGACCGCCCCCGGCCGGCTGGTGTGCACGATCCGCGACTCCGGCTGCGGCTGGGACGACCCGTTCGCCGGCTACGGGCCGGCGCACGGCGATGACCTCTCCCACGGCGGCATGGGCCTGTGGCTGGCCCGGCAGCTGTGCGACCACGTGGCCATCCGGCGAGCCGACGACGGCGTCAGCGTGCGGCTGTCCACCGCCTGGCCCTGACCGGCGGGCCGCCCCCGTCAGACGTCGCGGCGGGTGAACACCAGGGCGGTCAGCCCCCACACCATGGCCACCCAGAACGCCGCCCACAGCAGGTAGGGGACGGTGAGCGGTCCCTCGCTGAGGAAGGGTGAGCCGGCGAAGTCGAGCCCGAGCGGGGTCGGGTCCTGGAACGCGTGCATCGCCCCCCGCCACAGCCCGTCGGTCGGCAGCAGGACCCGGGACACCGTGCCCACCCGGGTCACGCCCTCGTTGCCGACGACCTGCCCGACGCTGCCGACCACGCCGGCCACCCAGGTGGCACCGAACAAGCCGACCGCGACCACCCCGGAGGCCATCGGCGAGACGACGGTGGACAGCAGCAGCCCGAGGGTGAGCAGCACGACCGTCTGGCCGGCGAGCAGCGCGAGCCCCTGCACCGGCTGCGGCGGCCAGTAGCCGACCGTCCAGCGGACGACGAGGAACAGGGCCACCCCGGCCACCGCCACGTACCCGCAGCCGACGACGACCAGGCCGAGCCACTTGCCGAACAGGACGGCGGTGCGCCGCACCGGCCGGGCCAGCACCGCCAGCGCCATGCCGGACTCGACCTCACCGGCGACGGTGGGGCCGGCCAGGAACGCGGTCCCCAGCGCGGCGATCAGGCTCAGCCCGAACACCACCAGGTTGACCAGCTGCGAGGCGAACAGGCGGGCCTGTCCGGAGGTGAGCTCGCCGAACTCGGTGTCCAGGCCGGCCAGCCGGGAGAAGCCCCAGCCGCTGAGCGCCAGCAGCGCGACGGTGAGGACCGCGAGCGCCCACAGCACCCGCCGGCGGGCGGCCTCGCGCAGGGTCAGCCCGGCGATGGTCAGCACACTCACGGTGCACCGTCCTCGTGCCCGGCCCGCAGGATGCCCAGCAGCCGCTCCTCCAGGCTGATCCGCGCCGGCTCGACCGCGTGCACCGAGACGCCGAGGGCCACCAGGTCGGCCACGAGGCCGGGCACGGCGCCGCCGTCGTCGTCCGGGGGCAGGACCACCGTGAACCGGTCGCCGCCGCCGGAGACCTCCCCGGCCGCCCGCAGCCGCGCCTCGGCGCGGCCGTCCACCCCGGTGAGGTGCAGCCGGACCTCTCGCCGGCCGAGCAGCTCGGCCAGCGTGCCGGACGCCGCCACCCGGCCGGCATCCAGGATGACCACCCGGTCGCAGACCCGCTCCACCTCCCCGATCAGGTGCGAGTTGAGCAGCACCGCCACGCCCCGCGCCTTCAGGGACAGCACCACGTCGCGGACGTCGGCCCGCCCGATCGGGTCCAGCGCGCTGGTCGGCTCGTCGAGGACGACCAGCTCGGGTCGCCCGGTCAGCGCGACGGCGAGGCCGAGCCGCTGCTGCATGCCCTTGGAGAACCCGCCCACCCGGTCCCCGCCCCGCGCGTCCAGGCCGACCGCGGCCAGCCGGTCGCGCACCTCGGACTCCGCCGCCGGGGCGTGCACCAGGCGGGCGTGCAGGGTCAGCACCTCGGCGGCGGTGAGCCACGGCTGGTAGCGGAACAGCTCGGGCAGGTAGCCGACCCGCTGCCGGGACTGCGGGTCGCGCCCCGGTCGGCCGAGGAGCAGGACCTCCCCGGCGTCGGGACGGACCAGACCCAGCAGCATCTTGATCACGCTGGTCTTGCCCGCCCCGTTGGGACCGAGCAGGCCGACCACCTCGCCGCGGCCGACGGTGAACGAGACCCCGTCGACCGCGGTCCGGCGGCCGTACCGCTTGCGCAGCCCGGAGCACCACACCGCCGGGGAGGCCGGCAGCTCGGCGACGAGCTGGGCCGCGCTGCGGGTGTCCTCGGCGGTCACGGTCAGCGCAGGCCGTTCGCCACGGCGAGGACCTCGTCGGTGCTCACGGCACCGGCCACCCCGGTGACGACGCCGTCCTCCACCCACACCACGCCGGCCATGGTGCCGTCGCGGGAGGCGAGCACGGTCGCCGGCTGCCCGGCGACCTCGGCCGTGCTGGTGGTGACCAGGTCGGCCGGCACCGGCAGCGGCAGCGTCGTCGGGTCCTCGGTGAAGTCCCGCAGCTGGTCGGCGACCCCGGCGGGCAGCCCGGGCAGGGACAGCAGGTAGTCGCGCACCGTCTCGAACGGGACGCCGTCGGAGAACGCCGTCGGCGCGACCGCCCGCCCGACCGCCAGGACCGGCAGGCCCGAGGGCTGGGTCCAGACCGCGGCGGCGGCCGGCCCGGCCTGCAACCGCACGCTGGCGCCGTCCAGTCCCGGCGGCGGGGCCGGGAGGGGCTCCCCGGTCGCGGCCGCGGCCTGCGCGGCCTTCTCGGCCGAGAAGGCGAACACCGCGCTGAGCTGGTCCACCACCTGGTAGGTGGGGTCGCCGGTCACCCCGGTCGGCAGCTCGCCGACCTCGGGGACCGCCAGCCCGGTGCGCTCCTCCGCGGCGGCGGCGTCGGGCACCTGCGCGGGCTCGCCCTCACCGGTGACCTGCACGTCCCCGAACGCGGAGAGGTCGGGCAGCGCGACCAGGTCGGTCGTGGGGACGGCGACCGGTGCGACCCGCTCGGTGTGGAAGATCGGCAGCCAGTCGTTGGCCGCGGCCACCCCCGCGCCCGACAGGACCAGGACGACCCCGAGCGCCGCGACCGCCGGCCGGCGGATGGCGGTCGTCCACCGGCCGCGGCGGGCCGGGGCGGCCGCCCCTCCCGCGGGGCCGGCGACGGCCAGCCGGGTCCACGCGCGGTCGACGTCGACCGCGGCCGGTGCCGCGCCCCCGAGCGCGGCGCCGGCCGTCCGGGCGTCGGCGCGGGCCGCCTCCAGGCCGGCCAGGCAGGTCGGGCACGTCGCGACGTGTGCGCGGTCGGCGTCGGCGACGCCGTGCGGCTCGTCGAGCAACCGGCGCAGCACGCCCTCAGTCGGATGACGCATCGGGGATCAGCTCCTTGCGCAGGGCGGACTCGGCGCGCCGGACGGTGGTCCCGACGCTGCCGACGGACATGTCGAGTGCGGCTGCCACGTCGGCGTAGGCGAGGCCGCTGTGCCGGAGCACCAGGACCACCGCCTGCTTCCGTGGCAGCCGGGCGAGGGCGGCGCGCACCCGGCTGTGCTCCTCGCGGGAGACCACCGTGTCGGCGATGTCGGGGACGACGGCGGGCTCCCGGCCGGCGACCTCCTCGCGTGCGGTGCGGCGCCGGCCGGACCGCAGCAGGTTCAGCGCGGTGTGGGCGGCGGCCACGGTCAGCCAGCCGCCGGCCTCCCGCGCCGGGACCGAGGAGCGGCCGAAGGCGAGGAACACCTCCTGGGCGACGTCCTCGGCCTGGTCCCGCGACCCGAGCACCCGGGCGGCCACGCCGACCACCCGCGGGTACTCGGCCCGGAAGACCTGCTCGAGGTCGTCCCGGACCCCGGCCGGCCGGTGCGCCCGCTCGGCCGCGCCGCCCCGCACCGCGGGTGCGGCCAGGGCGGGCGCCGTCCAGGGCTCGTGCCGCACCAGGTCCACATCGGGAGAGCACCGCGGGGGCGCCGGATGTGACACCCGTCGAGGATGCACCGGGACCCCGGCCCGGCGGGGCCGGCCGGGCTCCGGTCACCGCCCTCCGGGAGCCCGGTCGTCGGAGCGCGGGCCGTTCACGCGGATCGCGCGCTCGGGTCCGGTCCGCCGGCGCCACCCGACGACGGCCGCGGCTCCCCAGCCGGCCACGGAGACCCGGTTGACGTCGCCCCAGCGACCCGCCGCAACGGCGAACGCGACGGAGCCCGCGGTCACGGCACCCCAGACGACCACCAGGACGACCAGCCACGGTGCGGGCGCCGCCCGCCGGACCTCCGGCCCTCCGGCCCCCGGAGGCCCCCGGACGGCGGACGGCGCACTACCGTCGGGGCATGGTGGTCGCGGTGGCCGAGCTGCTGCTCCTGCTGCTGCTCGCCGGCCTGCTGCTCTACGCACTCGGCGTGTGGTCGACCCGCCCGGCGCTGCGGACCGGGGCGGGTCCGGCCCGGCTGCCGGCCCGCGCGCGGGCGGAGGTCGCCGCGGCGGTCGCGCAGGCCCGCTGGACGGCCGCCCACGACGAGGTCGACGGGGTGACGCGGGTCCTGCTGCGCCGCTCCTACACCGGCCTCGACGGGTTGCCGGTGGTGCTCGAGGAGCGGGTGTTCGACACCTTCCCGGCGACCGACCCCGCGTGGGAGGCACGCTTCACCGAGGCGATGTCCCGCGCGCGGTTCCGCTGCGCCTACCTCAACGCCGAGGAGTCGCCGGGGGAGGGGGGCTAGGCGACCGCGCGCAGGGTCGGCGTCCGGGCCGCCGCGCGCTCGGCCGTCCGCTCCACCAGTCGCACGATGGTCGCCGGCCGGTCGGACTGCGGCGCGTGGCCGGCCATGAGCAGCGGGGTGAAGCGGGAGCCGGGGACGAACGGCAGGTAGCGCACCGTCTGGCCGGAGGCGACCCAGTCGGCCACGCCCTGCACGAGCGTGACCGGGCAGTCGATGCGGTCCACCCCGCGGGGGACGTCGAGCAGGAGCGCCCACAGGACGGTGCGCCAGAAGTCGCGCGACTCGCCGAAGCCCTCGCGCGCACCCATCGCCTCCTCCGGTGAGGTGCTCCACGGGCGCGCCTTCAGCGGGGCCAGGAGCGCGGCCCGCCCGACCGCCGATCGCGACACGGTGGCGATCAGCGGCTCCACCGTCCGCACCACGACCCGGGCCATCCCCATGCCGATGCCCTGGACGACCCGCTCCTGCGGGACGTTGAGGCCGGACGGCGCGATGGCGACCACCGACCGCGCCCGGCCCCGGACGGCGAGCTCCAGCGCGACGCGCGCACCCAGCGAGTTCCCGAGCACGTGCGCCGGCCCGACACCCTCCGCGTCGAGGGTCCGCTCGACGGCGTCGGTGATGGCGGCGACGGTGGGGCGCTGCTCGAGGGACGGCGACCCCCCGATGCCGGGCAGGTCGACGTTGAGCACGTCGAAGCGCTCGCGCAGCGCGGGGAGGACGGCGGTGAAGTCACGGCGTGAGCTGCCCATGCCGTGCAGCAGGAGGAGGGGCTCACCGGCGCCGGTACGGGTCAGGGACAGCGGGGAGGTCACTTCTCCGTCGTACCCGGCGGGGCAACGGGTGTGGCGTGAGTCCTGTCACGCCCCGGCCGTGGGGCGCGGGGTGCGCCCCACGGCCGGAGGGGGTCAGCGACCGGCGCCGACCGGGTCGGCCGACCGGGTGCCGACCCGCGAGAGCCCCATCGACAGGGCGACGGCCACGACGATCCCGATCACCGGGGGGATGCCGATGCCGAGTTCGCCGGAGAGCCAGGCGAGGAACGCCGCCACCGCGTAGGCGAGCAGGTTGGGCCACCGGACCGCGGGCGGGGTGCTCCCGGCGGGGATGCCCCGCCGCCGCCAGCGGGCGAGGAAGTCCCCGATGATGACGCCGCCCAGCGGGGGGATGAACGTGCCCAGCAGCCCCAGGTACTCGACCAGGTGGTTCTGCACCCCCGTGAGCGCCAGCACGGTGCCGATCGCGGCCCCACCGATCACGAACGGGCCCTTGCTCGGGCGGTCGAACAGCTCGGCGCCGGCCACCCCGAAGGCGTAGGCGGTGTCGGCGTTGCTCTTCCACAGGTTGCCGAACAGCAGCACCAGGCCCCAGCCGACCAGGCCGAGCTGGTAGAGGACCAGGACGAAGTCGCCCTCCCCGAACGTCAGCGCCCCGATCGCGCCGAAGAAGACCATCAGCCCGTTGCCGACGAGGAAGCCGATGACGCAGGCCCAGACCGCGTGCGAGCTGCGGCGGGCGAACCGGGTCCAGTTGGGTGCCTGGGTGCCGGCGGACACGAACGTGCCGACGACGGTGGTGATCGCCACGGCCACCGCCATGGACGCCGTCGGCTGCACGCCGGTGAGCCCCTCGAGACCACCGACCTCCTGCACCGACCTCCAGACCACCCAGAACGCCAGGACCAGGATCAGCGGCGTGGACACCAGCGACACCCAGTACATGCCGCGGTAGCCCCAGTAGGCGGTGGCGCACATCAGCGCGCTGGTGACCACCATGACCGCGGCCCGGGCGCCGTAGGAGCGCCAGTCCAGCGCCTCGGCGGTCAGGTCGCCGATGGTGCCGACGACGACGCCGTACCAGCCGATCTGGGTGCCGCCCAGCAGGATCGAGGCCAGCTTGGCCCCGCGGGTCCCCAGCGTGTAGCGGGACATCACCACGGTGGTGAGGCCGGTCCGCGCCCCCACCCAGCCCATGACGGCCACGTAGGTGCCGAGGATCAGCGAGCCGGCGAGGATGACCAGGACGAGCTCGCCGAAGCCGAACGCCGGCCCCAGCGTCGCCCCGGCCAGCATCGTCGGGGTGAAGACGGTGAACCCGAGCAGCACCACCGCGATCGAGAAGAACGACTTGCGGGCGTGCGCGGGGACCGGCGTGACCGGGTAGTCCGGGTCGACGACGTCGGCCTCGACCGCGGTCGCCGCCCGGTCCGGCGCGGTCACGACTCCTCCCCGATGTCCTCGAGCCACAGCTCCGGCCGCTCGGCGAGCATCCGCTCCATGAGCGCGATGCAGTCCGGGTCGTCCAGGACGTCGACCTGCACGCCCTTGGACCGGAGCAGGTCCTCGGAGGCCTGGAAGTTGCGGTTCTCGCCGATGACGACGCGCGGGATGTCGTAGAGCAGCGCGGTCCCGGCGCACATGAAGCAGGGCGAGAGCGTCGTGTAGAGGACGCTGCGCCGGTAGACCGCCGCCGGCAGCCGGCCGGCCCGCTCGATGCAGTCGGTCTCCCCGTGCCGGATCGCGCTGCCCATCTGCACGCGCCGGTTGCGGCCGACGGCCAGCACGCGGTCGCCGTCCACCAGCGCCGCGCCGATCGGGACCCCGCCCTCCTCCCAGCCGATCCGGGCCTGCTCGACGGCCAGGCCGAGGAAGAAGCGGTCGCGTTCGGCGGGGGAGAGGTCGGGCGGGACGGTGGGCAGGTCGGCTGTGGTCACGGGTCCTCCTGGCGAGGGCGGGGGCGGGGCGGGGACGCAGGTCAGCGAACTCGGGGACGACGGTGCGCGACAAGGGGCGCTGTGTCCGGTCTCGTCGTCCCGCGGCTTGACGCGGTGTCTCCCGCTGCCCACGCTGCATCCCCGTGCTGCCCACCGTCTCGGAGGTCCTCCAGCTGCCGGCCGTCCGCGCCGCCGACCCCCTGGTGCTGGCGGGGGACCCGGACGCCGCCGTCGTCCGCTGGGTGCACTCCTCCGAGGTGTACGAGATGGGCGGCCTCCTGGCCGGGGGTGAGCTGCTGCTGACGACGGGCCTGGGCCTGCACGGCCGGTCGGCGCAGCAGGTCGTGGACTACGTCGAGCGGCTGGCCGACGCGGGGTGCGCGGCGCTGGCCCTGGAGGTGGGGCGCACCTTCTCCGTCGTCCCGCCCGAGCTGGTCGACACGGCGCGGCGGCGGGACGTCGTCCTGCTGGCGCTGCGCGAGGTCGTGCCGTTCGTGCGGATGGTCGAGGACTTCGCCGACCTGCTGCTGCGCCGCAAGCTGTCCTGGCGGCACGCCGGCGAGCCGGTCTGGCAGGAGCTGCTCGGGCTGGTGGTCTCCGGGGCAGGGGCTGGCCGGGCTGCTCGACGCGGTGGCGCGGCTGGCCGACTGCCCGGCCGAGCTGGTCGACGTCGACGGCCGGGTGGTGGAGCGCAGCCGCCTGCCGGGGCAGGCGCACCCGACCGACCGGACGATCGCGGAGGTCCGCGGCCCGCACGGCCCGGTCGGCCGGCTGGTGCTGCTGGGCCGGCGGACCGCGCGCCGGACGGGGGTCGCCGACCGGGCGGCGGTGGCGGTCGCCCTGGAGCTCGGCCGGCACCCCGACGTCGGTTCCCGGCCCTCGCTCGCGCAGGCGGTGGTCACCGACCTCGTCGCCGGCGTCCTGGTCTCGGAGGGGGAGCTGCGGGCCCGCCTGGCCGCCGCCGGGTGGGTGCCGGCACCGGGCGTGCCGGTCCTCGTGGCCGCGGTCGAGTTCGACCGCCGGACCCCGGCGAGCGAGGCCGTGCCCGCGGTGCGGCAGGCCGCCGAGGAGGTCCTCGGGCAGTGCCTGGTGGGCGCCGCGGGCAGCGCGGTGCTCGTGCTCGCCCGCGGCCGGCCGCGGGCCGAGCTCCGGCGGCAGCGGGAGGCGGTCGCGGGCCTGCGGGACCGGCTGTGCGCGGGACCGCTGGCCGCGGCGATCCGCACCGTCGGCGTGGCCGACGCGGTCGGGGCGCTCGCCGACGTCCCGGCGGCCGTGGCCGAGGCGCGGGAGGTCGTGGCGCTCAGCCGGCGCATCGGCAGCCGGCAGCCCGTCGTCCTGGCCCGGGACGTCGCCATCCACCGGTTGCTGGCGGCCGGCACCTCTGCCGCCGAGGTGGGCCGCTTCGTCGCCGGTCAGCTCGGGCCGCTGGTCGACCACGACGCCGCGCACGGCACCGAGCTGCTGCGCACTCTCGACGCGCACCTGGCCACGGGGCTGAGCAAGACGCGCACCGCGGAGCTGCTCGGCATCCGCCGGCAGTCGCTCTACGCCCGGCTCGACCGCATCGAGCAGCTGCTCGGAGCCCCCGTGGAGGACCCGGCCCAGCACGTGGGCCTGGGCGTGGCCCTGGCCGCCTGGCGGCTGCGGACCGGGCTGGACCCGCAGGCGGTGCCCGGGCACACCCGCGGCTGAGGCCCTCGCGGTCCCCTGGCGCCGGGGCCGGTGGGGACGACGGCAGGATGGAGGGCATGGGACAGGTCGTCGCCACCGCCGAGCACGTGGTCCGAGCACCGGCCGAGCGGGTGCTCCCCGCCCTCGCCGACTACACCGAGACCCGCCGCCGCATCCTCCCCGAGCAGTTCAGCGACTACCGGGTCGAGGCCGGTGGCCAGGGTGCGGGCACCCGCGTCGCCTGGCGGTTCGCCGCCACCTCCAAGCGGGTGCGCGACCAGCTCGTGGAGGTCAGCCAGCCCGACGCCACGACGCTGGTGGAGCGCGACACCCGCTCGTCGATGGTGACGACGTGGACGGTGCACCCGGCCGACGCGGGGCTGAGCACCGTGCGGGTGCGCACGACCTGGAACGGGGCCGGCGGCATCGGCGGCTTCTTCGAGCGCACGTTCGCCCCGAAGGGGCTGCGCCGGGTGTACGAGGACCTGCTGGGGCGGCTGGACCGGGAGCTGTCGGCGTCCTGAGCCGGCGGCGCGAACCGGCGTTCGAGGGGACGATGGCCCGGTGACCGCAGTGCCCACCGCCGTCGAGCCGCCCCCCGTGGACCCGGCCGGCCTCGACGCGCTCGCCCGCCTCGTGGGGGACGGCGACGTCGTCGTCCTCTCCGGGGCGGGGCTGTCCACCGACTCCGGCATCCCGGACTACCGCGGCGCCTCGGGGGCGCTGCGCCGGCACACGCCGATGACCTACCAGACCTTCCTGCGCGACCCCCGCGGCCGGCACCGGTACTGGGCGCGCAGCTTCGTCGGCTGGCGGCAGATCCGGGCGGCGCGGCCCAACGCCGGGCACCGGGCGGTCGCCGACCTGCAGGACGCCGGACTGGTCGCCGGGGTCATCACGCAGAACGTGGACGGGTTGCACCAGGCGGCCGGCGCACGGGACGTCGTCGAGCTGCACGGCGGCCTGGACCGCACGATCTGCCTGGCCTGCGGCGACGTCGCCGACCGGGCCGAGCTGGACCGACGGCTGCGGGTGGTCAACCCGCACTTCGGCCCGCACGTGGACGAGGTCAACCCCGACGGCGACGCCGAGCTGCCCGACGAGCTCCTCGACGGCTTCGTCATGGTCGACTGCCTGGCCTGTGGCGGCGGGCCGCTCAAGCCCGACGTCGTCTTCTTCGGCGAGACCGTCCCGAGGGACCGGGTGGACGCCTGCTTCGCGATGGTCGAGGAGGCCGGCGGGCTGCTCGTGCTCGGCTCCTCGCTGACGGTCATGAGCGGCTACCGGTTCGTGCTGCGCGCCGAGAAGCTCGGCATCCCGGTCGGCCTGGTCAACCTCGGCGCCACCCGCGGGGACGCGAAGGTCGACGTCCGCGTCGACGCGCCGCTGGGGACGGTGCTGCCCGACCTGGTCCGGCGCCTGGCCGCGTGACCCGCGAGGCGGAGGACCTCCCCGCCCCCCAGCACTCGCCGGCTCGCGCCGGGGCCCTGCAGGGAGGTCACCCGGCGGGTGAGGACGACGGCCGGTGGCTCGTGGTCGACGGACGGCGGTGGCGCCGCGCCGACCCCGCGCTCCCCCAGGACGTGCGGGCGCGGCTGCTGCACCACCTGGGGGTGGCGCGGGCCGCCGTCCGGACCGCCGGGTCGGCCGGGGACGACGCCGCCGTGGCCGCCGCCCGCGCGCGGGTCCGGCTGGCGAAGACCGGGCTCGGCGAGCGGGGCAACCCATGGTGGGAGCAGGACGACGCCGAGCGCTGCGAGCGGTGGACCGCGGCGCTGGCTGCGCTCGAGTCGTCGGGCGGTTGACCCCGCGTCGGCCCGGGAAGGAGGAGCCGCGATGCAGACCTTCCTGCCCGTCGCCGACTTCGAGGAGAGCGCCCGGCTCCTGGACTCCCCCCGCCTCGGCAAGCAGCGGGTCGAGACCCTGCAGGTGCTGCGGGCGCTGGAGCTGCCCGACTACGGCTGGGTCTCCCACCCCGTCGTCCGGATGTGGCGCGGCCGCACCCCGGCGCTGGTGGCCTACGGGCTGGCGATGGTCCGGGTGTGGCGCGAGCGGGGCTTCGCCGACAGCACGCACACGCTGATCGCCGAGTTCGCGCCCGACGTCGTCGGCGTGCCCCAGGAGGAGCTGGCCCGCGCCGGGCTGCTGCCCTCGTGGGTGGGGGACGAGGCGCTGCACCTGTCGCACCGGTCCAACCTGCTGGCCAAGGAGCCCGACTTCTACCGGGCGCGGTTCACCGAGCGCTTCGGGCCCGAACCCGACGACCTGCCCTACGTCTGGCCGGAACCCGACGACGTCCCGCCCGCGCCGCCGCCCGAGGGCGTCCGGGTCTGGGTGGTGCGCCCACGCGCGCACAACGAGCTCGGGGCGTGCCTGGCCGCCGGCGTCGTGGGGCTGGGCACGCAGTCGGGCATCGACGTCGACGCCACCGGCCTGGGTCCCGCGGAACTGCGGGCCCTGTCCAAGGAGATCTCCGGCCGGCGCCCGGCCAAGGACCTCCGCCAGCTGTCGACCTTCCTCGACGAGGTGCGCCCCGGTGACCGGGTCGGGCTGCCCATCGAGCACGGCGCCGGGCTGCTGCTGGGCGAGGTGGTGGGGGAGTACCTCTTCGAGGGCCGCGAACTGCTGCCGCACCGCCGTCCCGCCCGCTGGGACCGCGTGGTGCCCCGGTCGGCGGCCCGCCCCCCGGCGACCCTGCAGGACCCGCGCGCGCTGTTCTCCGTCGTGCTCGACCCCGCGCACGTGCCCGGCAACTGAGCGGCGCGCGGCCCGCCCGCTGTGCCAGGGTGCCGACGTGGTCCGACCCGCCGTCCTCACGAGCCAGTCCGCCGACTTCCCGCGCTGGTATCAGGACGTCGTGGCCAAGGCCGAGCTCGCCGAGAACGGCCCGGTCCGCGGGACGATGGTGATCCGGCCCCACGGGTACGCGATCTGGGAGCGGCTGCAGCGCGAGGTCGACGACCGGATCAAGGCCGCCGGCGCCCACAACGCCTACTTCCCGCTGTTGATCCCCGAGCCCCACCTGCGCCGCGAGGCCGAGCACGTCGAGGGCTTCAGCCCCGAGCTGGCGGTGGTCACGCACGCCGGCGGCAAGGAGCTGGAGGTCCCCGCAGTCGTGCGGCCGACCAGCGAGACGGTCATCGGCGAGTACATGGGCAAGTGGGTGCAGAGCCACCGCGACCTGCCGCTGCTGCTCAACCAGTGGGCCAACGTGGTCCGGTGGGAGCTGCGGCCCCGGGTCTTCCTGCGCACGACCGAGTTCCTCTGGCAGGAGGGACACACCGCGCACGCCACCGAGGCCGACGCCGCCGCCTACGCCCGGCGGATCCTGCGCGAGGTCTACGCCGACGTCATGACCGAGGTGCTGGCGATCCCGGTCGTACCGGGGCGCAAGACCCGTCGGGAGCGTTTCGCCGGCGCGGTGAACACGCTGACCTGCGAGGCGATGATGCGCGACGGCAAGGCCCTGCAGATGGGTACCAGCCACGAGCTGGGGCAGAACTTCTCCCGCGCCTTCGACATCGACTTCCTCGGTGCCGACGGCCGGCGGCGGCTGGCCTGGACGACGTCGTGGGGGTCCTCCACCCGCATGGTCGGTGGGCTCATCATGAGCCACGGCGACGACGCGGGGCTGCGGCTGCCGCCCCGGCTGGCACCGGTGCAGGCAGTGGTGATGGTGGCCCGTGCGGGGGAGGGCGTGGAGCAGGCCGCCCGGGCGGTGGCCGACGAGCTGCGGGCCCGGGGGGTGCGGGTCGCGCTGGACGACCGGGCGGACGTCCCCTTCGGGCGCCGCGCCGTCGACTGGGAGCTCAAGGGCGTCCCGCTGCGCGTCGACCTCGGGCCCCGGGACCTGGCCGAGGGCCGGGCGACCGTCGTCCGCCGGGTCCCCGGCGAGACCGCGCCGCTGGAGCTGGGCGCGGTGGCCGAGCAGGCCGGGCGTGCGCTCACCGACGACCAGGAGCGGTTGCTCGCCGAGGCCCGCGCCCGGCTGGCCGGGCGCACGGCGGACGTGGGCACGGCCGACGAGGCCCTGGCCGCCGCCCACGACGGGTGGGCCCGGGTCCCCTGGGCGCGGCTCGGCACCGCGGGCGAGGCGCGCCTGGCCGAGCACGGCGTGACCGTGCGCTGCCTGGTCACGCCGGACGGCGGCCTGCCGGGCAGCGACGACGAGCCGGGCGCCCTGGCCGTCGTCGGCCGCGCCTACTGAGACCCGCCCGGCAGGGGCACGTTCTGCAGCCGCACCTGGCCGCGGGCCACCGGCTTGCCGTCGTCGCTGCGGGTCAGGGTGACCAGCCACAGCTGGAGCGTGCGGCCCTGCTGGATCGGCTCGGCCAGGACGTCGACCCGCCCGGTGGTCACCGGCCGGAGGAAGTCGGTGCTGTTGTTGACCCCGACCGCGAACTGGCCGCGGTCGACCACCGCGGCGCTCGCGCCGATGCTCGCGGCCGACTCGACGACGGTGCAGTAGACCCCGCCGTGCACCACGCCCCACGGCGTGTGCTGGTCCGGCCCCAGGTCGACGTGCCCGGCCACCCGGGTGCCGCTGGTCTCGGTGACCTCGAACCCCGACGCGGCGACGAACCGGCTGGCCGCGGTGAGGTCGACCGGCGGCAGGGCGCTCTCGGCGCTCACGCGTCCCACACCAGGCAGAAGGGGTGGCCCACCGGGTCGGCGTAGACGCGGAAGTCGCCGCCACCGCCGGGCAGTCGCCGGGCACCGAGGGCCAGCACCTGCGGCTCGGCCTCGTCGACGTCGGCGACCCGGACGTCGAGGTGGAACTGCTGCGGTCGGCCGGGGTCCGGCCAGTCCGGTGGCTGCAGGTCGGGGGCCTGCTGGAAGGCCAGCCGGTGGCCCTGGCCGGTCACGACGACCCAGTCGTCGCCGGGCTGGCCCTTGCTGACCTCCATCCCGAGCAGCCGGGCGTAGAACGTGGCGAGGGCGTGCGCGTCGGGTGCGTCGATGACGACGGAGTGCAACTGGCCGATCATGGCCTCATCCTGCGGGTCCGCACCGGCGCTGACCAGCGCGGTCCGGGCCGGATGCCGCAGCGTTCCGGCCATCGGGGCAGGATCGGGACGTGGCTGCGACTCCCTCGACCGCTCCCCAGCTCGGCTCCCTGACCTGGGTCCCCGCCGCCGACCGGCCCGAGCTGCTGGCCTCGCCGGTGGCCGCGGCCCTGGGGGACCTGCCCGGGCCGGCCTGGGTGGCCGAGATCGACGACGACCTCGCCGACACCGCCGAGTTCACCGAGGCCTACGGGGTGCCCCTGGCGGCGTCGGCCAACTGCGTGGTGGTGGCCGCCCGCCGGGCGGGGCAGACGACGATGGCCGCCTGCCTGGTGCCGGCGAGCACCCGCGCCGACGTCAACGGGCTGGTGCGCCGGCACCTGGGGGCCCGCAAGGCGTCGTTCGCACCGCAGGACGTCGCCGTCGCCGAGAGCGGGATGGCCTACGGCGGGATCACCCCGATCGGGCTGCCGCCGTCCTGGCCGGTGCTCGTCGACGCCGCGGTGGCCGCCGCGGACCTCGTCGTGGTCGGGTCGGGCACCCGCGGCAGCAAGCTGGCCGTCCCGGGGGCGGCGCTGGCCGCGCTGCCCTCGGTGGAGGTCCTCGAGGGGCTGGGCCGGGAGCCGGCCGAGCCCTCCCAGCCGGTGCCGGCCGCGGTCGCCGAGCGGGCACCCGACGACCGCGACGTCGGCTGGGGCGAGCGGCCCGACGACCGCACCGCCGACGACCGCCGCTACCTGGAGGACCGGCCTCCGCACTGGGGCGGCGACTGAGGTCTCACAGCTGCCCCGGCAGCGACGTCGTCCCCGGGCCGGACGGATCCCGGCCGGGACCCGCGCCCTGCTGGGCGCGCAGCAGGTCGCGGATCTCGATGAGCAGCTCGACCTGCGTCGGCTCGGCCGGGCCGGGCTCCTCGCCGCGCTTGCGCCGCTCGGTGAGCGTCTTCATCGGCAGCACGACGAGGAAGTAGACGACCGCGGCGGTGATCCCGAAGGTGATGACCGCGTTGACGAACGCGGCCCAGTCGAAGACCTGGCCGTTGACGGTGAACGTCCCGCCCTCGATGCCCCCGCCGCCGAACAGTGCGATGAGCGGCTCCAGGAACGACGCGGTGAACTGGCTGACGACCGCGGTGAACGCCGCCCCGATGACGACCGCGACCGCGAGGTCGACGACGTTGCCGCGGAGCAGGAAGTCCTTGAAGCCCTTGATCATGGCGGTATCCACCCACACCGGGGCGCGCCCGTCCACGCGCCACTCAGGGCGGGGGTGGGAGGCTCAGGGTCAGCGTCGCGGTGGTGGCCGCGGCGGCCAGGTGCGCGGCGGTGGTGTCGTCCACGGCGAGCAGGAGCAGGCCGTCGTCCGCGTCGCCCGCCCCCGGCGCGGCCAGCACGAGCGCGCCGGCGGCGACCACCTCGGCCCGCTCGGCGCCGGCCGGGGTCGCCAGGACGTCGACCCGGTCGCCGGCCCGCACAAGCCCGCTGACCGCCAGGTCGGCCGGCCGCACCGGCGCGGCGACCTGGCCCTCGGCCAGCTGCGCGGTCAGGCCGGCACCGACCAGGGCGGCGTCGGTGAGCGGCTCCCCGGCGCGCGTGCTCCCGGCGAGCGTGCCGCCGACCAGCGCCGCGGGGTCGGCGCTCGCCCCGGCGGGGCGCAGGGCAGCCGGGTAGCGGGCCACGGCGAGGTCGTCGGCGGTGAGCACCGACCCCGGGGGCAGGTCGGTCGCGGCCACGACCACCGGCACGGTGGCCGGAGCGCGCGCGGCCGCCGGGGCGGGGGCCGGCCGCAGGGCCAGCACGAGGGCCGCAGCGGCCAACAGCCCGGCGAGGGCCCGCCGGGCCGAGTGCACCGGCGAGCGGGGACGGCGGAGTCGCACCATGGGGCCCACCCTCGCCGGTCGCGCACGTCCGCGGAGCGGCTAGCGCCGGGTTGTGGAGGGAGCGGGGTCCTGTGGACCCGCGCGGCTCAGCTGGCGGCGGCCTTGCTCGACGAGGAGCCCGACGTCGAGGAGCTGCTGCTCGACGACGACGAGGTGGACGAGGACGAGCTGGTGCCGCTCGCGGCCGGGGCCGTCTCCTTCTTCTCGGCGCTCGTCGACTCGCCCGACGTGGAGCTCGACCGGCTGTCGGTCCGGTAGAAGCCCGAGCCCTTGAAGACCACGCCCACCGAGCCGTAGACCTTGCGCACGGTGGTGCCGCAGGTCGGGCACTCGCTCACCGGCGCGTCGGTGAAGGACTGCACGACCTCGAACTCGTGCTTGCCCTCGGGGTTGGTGCAGGCGTACTGGTACGTGGGCACGGCGGGAGCTCTCCTCGTCGGGACGGGCCGGGCTGGCACTCTCGCCCGGCGACTGCCAATGATGCGCGCTGTCGCGCCCCGCGTCCACGTGCCGCCGGTGAGTGTCCCCCCGGTGCGCGCGGAGAGGCCGACGCGATCCGCCGCGGGCGGCTCGCCGCGGTGCTGCTCGACCCTCCGACACCGCCGTCGGACCGCGGGCGCTCGGGCCTGCCGGCCGAGCACCTGGTCGCCGACGGCCACGACGAGCACGAGCACCGCCGCGGCCGACACCGGCACGGCGGGGGTGAGCGCGCCGGTGACGGGACGGGACCCGGGACGGATCGAGCCGGTCAGCGACCGACGTAGGCCGCGAGGTGTTCGCCGGTGAGGGTGGAGCGGGCGGCGACGAGGTCCGCGGGGGTGCCCTCGAAGACGACCCGTCCGCCGTCGTGGCCGGCGCCCGGGCCGAGGTCGATGATCCAGTCGGCGTGCGCCATGACCGCCTGGTGGTGCTCGATCACGATGACCGACTTGCCCGAGTCGACCAGCCGGTCGAGCAGGCCGAGCAGGTTGTCGACGTCGGCCAGGTGCAGCCCGGTGGTCGGCTCGTCGAGGACGTAGACGCCGCCCTTCTCGGCCATGCGGGTGGCCAGCTTGAGCCGCTGCCGCTCGCCCCCGGACAGCGTGGTGAGCGGCTGACCGATGGCCAGGTAACCGAGCCCGACGTCGGCGAGGCGGTCCAGGATGGTGTGCGCGGCCGGCGTGCGTGCCTCCCCGGCGCCGAAGAACTCCTCGGCCTCGGTCACCGACATGCCGAGCACCTCGGCGATGTCGCGGCCGCCCAGCGTGTACTCCAGCACCGACGCCTGGAACCGCCTGCCCTCGCACTCCTCGCAGGTCGACTCGACCGTGGCCATGACGCCCAGCTCGGTGTAGATGACGCCGGCGCCGTTGCAGGTCGGGCAGGCGCCCTCGGAGTTGGAGCTGAACAGCGCCGGCTTCACGCCGTTGGCCTTGGCGAACGCCTTGCGGATCGGGTCGAGCAGCCCGGTGTAGGTCGCGGGGTTGCTCCGTCGCGACCCGCGGATCGCCCCCTGGTCGACGACCACCACGCCGTCCCGGGTGGCGACCGAGCCGTGGATCAGCGAGCTCTTCCCGGAGCCGGCCACGCCGGTGACCACGCAGAGGACACCGAGCGGGATGTCCACGTCGACGCCGCGCAGGTTGTGGGTGTCGGCGCCACGCACCTCGAGCGCCCCCGACGGCGTCCGGACCGAGGACTTGAGGGCCGCCCGGTCGTCCAGGTGCCGCCCGGTGAGCGTGCCGCTGGCACGCAGCCCCTCGACGGTGCCCTGGAACACCACCTCGCCGCCGGCGGTGCCGGCACCCGGGCCGAGGTCGACGACGTGGTCGGCGATCGCGATCGTCTCCGGCTTGTGCTCGACGACCAGCACGGTGTTGCCCTTGTCCCGCAGCTGCAGCAGCAGGTCGTTCATCCGCTGGATGTCGTGGGGGTGCAGCCCGATCGTCGGCTCGTCGAACACGTAGGTGACGTCGGTGAGCGACGAGCCGAGGTGGCGGATCATCTTGGTCCGCTGCGCCTCTCCTCCGGAGAGGGTGCCGGCGGGCCGGTCGAGCGAGAGGTAGCCCAGGCCGATCCGCGCGAACGAGTCGAGGAGGTGCTGCAGCCCGGTCAGCAGCGGGGCCACCGACGGCTCGTCCAGGGCCCGGACCCAGTCGGCCAGGTCGCTGATCTGCATGGCGCAGACGTCGGCGATGCTCTTGCCCCGGATCTTCGACGACCGGGCCTCCGGGGCCAGCCGGGTGCCGTCGCACTCGGGGCAGGTGGTGAAGGTGATCGCCCGCTCGACGAAGGCCCGGACGTGCGGCTGCATCGCGTCGACGTCCTTGGACAGCATCGACTTCTGGATCTTGGGGATCACGCCCTCGTAGGTGAGGTTGACCCCCTCCACCTTGATCTTCGTCGGCTCCCCGTAGAGGAGCGTGTGCAGCTCCTTCTTGCTGAAGCTCGCGATCGGCTTGTCCATGGGCAGCCCGGCGCCGCTGAAGATGCGGCCGTACCAGCCGTCCATGCTGTAGCCGGGCACCGCCAGCGCGCCCTCGCTCAGCGACTTGCTGTCGTCGTACAGCGCGGTCAGGTCGAAGTCGGTGACCGAACCCATGCCCTCGCAGCGGGGGCACATGCCGCCGAGCCGGGTGAAGGTCGCCTTCTCGGCCTTGGTCCTGGCCCCGCGCTCGACGGTGATCGCACCGCTGGCCCGCACCGTGGGGATGTTGAACGAGAACGCGTTCGGCGGGCCGATGTGCGGCTGCCCGAGCCGGCTGAAGAGGATGCGCAGCATCGCGTTGGCGTCGGTGGCGGTGCCGACGGTGGAGCGCGGGTTGGCGCCCATCCGCTCCTGGTCGACGATGATCGCCGTCGTCAGGCCCTCCAGCAGGTCGACCTCCGGCCGGGACAGCGACGGCATGAACCCCTGTACGAAGGCGCTGTAGGTCTCGTTGATCATCCGCTGCGACTCCGCGGCGATCGTGTCGAACACCAGCGAGCTCTTGCCCGACCCGGAGACGCCGGTGAACACCGTCAGCCGGCGCTTCGGCAGCTCGACGTCGACGTCCTTGAGGTTGTTCTCCCGCGCGCCGTGCACGCGGATCAGGTCGTGGCTGTCGGCGACGTGCAGCGCGGGCGACTGCGTGTCCGTGCTCATGGGTCTCCATCCGTCGGGCAGGCCTGCGGGGTCTGTCGTCGGCGACGCGGGGCTCGGCCGGGTCGGCGTGGAGCGGTGCGTCCGGTCGCCGGCGCGGTCTGGGCACCGGTGCGTTGTCTACCGGATCGGGGCAACGGCCGGGAGGCGCGACGCCCGTCCGGATGACGCCGGGCGGGCGCCGCAGCCGGCCGGGGGGTCGGGCCAGTGGTCGGCCGACGGGTCAGGGCCGCTCCTGGATGCGGACGGTGTTGCCCGCGGGGTCGCGGAAGGCGCAGTCGCGGATCCCGTACGGCTGGTCGGCCGGTCCCTGCAGGACCTCGGCGCCGCTGGCCTGCACCTCCCCGAACGTGCCGTCGAGGTCCTCGGTGGCCAGGACGATCGAGGCGTAGGTGCCCTTGGCCATCATCTCCGCGACCACCCGCCGCTCCTCGTCGGTGGTGCCGGGGTCGGCGGTCGGCGGGTGCAGGACGACGGACGTGTCGGGCTGGTCGGCCGGACCGATGGTGAGCCGGCGCATCCCGCCGTAGCCGACGTCGTTGCGGACCTCGAAGCCGAGGGCGTCGCGGTGGAAGGCCAGCGAGGCGTCGGGGTCGGCGTGCGGCAGGAAGGTGTGGTGGATGGTGGTGTCCATGGCGGTCACGCCAGGGACGACGCGCTGACCGGGGCTTCTCGATTCCTGACCGGTCCGGGCCCGCCTCGACGCCGCCGGCCCGGGGGGCGTTCCCCACGACCCGCTCGCGGGCCCAACGTCCCCTCGCCGGGGCGCCGTCCGGCCCGCTGGCCTGCTGGTCCGCGCCAGTACGGTTCCGTCCGTGGCTCCGCAGTGGCTCGACGAGCAGCAGCAGCAGACGTGGCGTGCCTGGCTGACCGTGGCCGAGCTGCTCCCGCGGGTCCTCGACTCCCAGCTGCAGCGCGACGCCGGCCTCACCCACGCCGCCTACGTCGTCCTCGCGATGCTGTCCGAGGCGCCCGGGCGCAGCCGCCGCATGAGCGACCTGGCCCGGCGGGCCAACCAGTCGCAGAGCCGGCTGTCGCACACCGTGGCCCGGCTGGAGGAGCGCGGCTGGGTGCGCCGGGAGCGCTCGCCCGAGGACGGCCGCGGCAACGTCGCCGTCCTCACCGACGAGGGGTGGGAGGTCGTCCGCTCGGTCGCGCCGGGCCACGTGAACGCCGTCCGGGCCGCGCTGTTCGACCCGCTCACCGACGAGCAGGTCGCGGCGCTGGGCGAGGCGCTGCAGGCCGTCGTCGACCGGCTCGACCCCGACCACAGCATGCGGGTCGAGCACGGCGCGGACGTCTAGCGGGGAAGCGACCGACGGCGTGCGGCGTTGCCGCCGGTGATGACCGAGCCCCTGCCGCTGTCCGTCCTCGAGCTGGCCACCGTCGGGTCGGGGCAGTCCACCGCCGACGCGCTGGCCGCCACCACCCGCGTGGCGCAGGCCGCCGACCGGCTGGGGTACGTCCGGCTGTGGGTCGCCGAGCACCACAACATGCCGGCGGTGGCGAGCACCAGCCCGCCGGTGCTCATGGCCCACCTGGCCGCGGGGACCGAGCGGATCCGGGTCGGCTCCGGCGGAGTGATGCTGCCCAACCACGCGCCGCTGGTCGTCGCCGAGCAGTTCGCGCTGCTGGAGGCGCTGCACCCCGGCCGGATCGACCTGGGCATCGGCCGGGCGCCGGGCACCGACCAGCAGACGGCGATCGCCCTGCGCCGCGACCCCGCCGCGCTCTCCGCCGACGACTTCCCGCAGCACCTGGTCGACCTGCTGGGCCTGTTCGGCGACCCGCGCGTGGAGGGCGGCCTCGCCGAGCGGTTCCGGGCCACCCCGGCGGCGTCGTCCGTGCCGCAGGTCGTGCTGCTGGGCTCCAGCGGGTTCTCCGCGCAGCTGGCCGGCCAGCTCGGGCTGCCCTTCGCCTTCGCCCACCACTTCGGCAGCCCGCACACGCTGACCGCCGTCGGCCTCTACCGGGACACCTTCCGCCCCTCGCCGGCCCTCGAGCGGCCGTACACGATCGTGACGGCGAACGTGCTCGCCGCCGAGACCGAGCGGGAGGCCCGCCGGCTGGCGCTGCCCGGGCAGCTGATGCGGCTGTCGATCCGCCTGGGCCGGCTGCGTCCGGTGCCCACCATCGAGGAGGCCGAGGTCGACCCGGAGCGGGCCGCGGCCGAGGCGATGCCGAGCAACGCGATCGTCGGGGACGTCGACTCGGCGGTGCGGCAACTGCGGCAGCTGGCCACCGACACCGGTGCCGACGAGCTCATGCTCTCGGCGTCCACCCACGGCGTCGAGGAGCGGGTGCGCAGCCTCGAGCTGGTGGCGCGGGCGTGGGGGCTGACCGCGCGGGAGCCCGCCGCCTGACCCCGCGGGAGTCCGCCGCCTGACCTCACCGGGAACCGCGGTGTGGTCGCCGGAGCCGTGCTCTGACGCGGCTCCGGC